>CACGON010000004.1 GCA_902574695.1 uncultured Pelagibacteraceae bacterium
AGTTTATCATCTATCGTAATCGCTTGTATTGCTGCGGTTCCACCAGAAACTAGACTTTCCTTAATCTTTTTAAAGTAACTTTTTAAATAATTTTGACCAACTGCCTCTATCATCTCAATAGATGCTATGGAATTATACTTTGTTTTTACGTCTCTATAATCCATCATTTTAATATTTACTTTTTCATTAAGACCGTTTTTAAAAATTCTTTGTTTTGCATACTCAAATTGTTTTTTTGATATAGTTATACAATCAAGATTTACATCATAATTTTTACCAATATATTCAGCATACCCTCCCCAGCCACAACCAATCTCTAGCATTTTATCTCCAACATTTGGTTTTATTAAATTTGAAAGCTTTCTATATTTATTAATTTGAGCATCTTCTAAATTATTTTTCTCATTTTCAAAAATAGCACTTGAATATGTTAATGTTTTATCCAACCATACAGAAAAAAATTCATTACCAAGATCATAATGTTTTGAAATGTTTTTTTTACTTCTCTCCTTGGTATTTTTAATAAATAAGTTCTTAAAGTAATTAAGTAATGGAAAATCAAAAATTCCAGAGAATTTATGTATGGTTTTAATATTTTTTGCGAATATTTCTATAAGATTTGTAAGATTATTTGTTTCAATATCTCCCCTCATGTATGCTTCAGCAAGACCGATGCTGCCTTTATTAATTATTTCTATAAAAAAATTAGACTTTTTAATTATCAAATTTGCTTCAAGTTTTGAATTTTTATCACCTATTAAATAATCTCTTCCATCGTGAGTTTTTAAATAAATTTTTCCATTTTTAAATTGTGACAATAAACCAAATACGATCTTGTTAGCTATTTTATTCATAGTTATTTTTCAAAAGATATATTATTTTTTATTTTTAGTTTCTTTTTCACTAACTTAATTCCTTTTAACCATAATCTTAATGCCTCAAAATGTATCGCTGATATGATTTTTAGGGTCATTAAAGGGTGTTTTAAATAGGAAAATAACAAATTTTTTGTGTTTAAATCTGATCTAACCCCATCTTGTGACGCAAAAAGTAACCTTCCATCATTATCTCTTTGATTAATTATTATCGATAAATTTTTATTTGGAATTAATATTTTAAAATAATACTTTGAGTTTAAATCCATAAAGGGAGATACAAAAAATCTTTTTTCACAATTGTTTTGTAAAGTTTCAGAATTTTCGTCTACTTTAAATATATATGTATGTTGTTCACCAAATGTATTTTTTACTTCATATAAAATAGAGATTAATTTAGCCTTTGAATTATAGATAAAAAAAATACTTAATGGATTAAATACATATCCAAGGATTCTTGGAAAACATAAAATTTTAATTTTTAAATTCTTTTCATGAATACCTATAGACTCAAGATTGGATTGAACCCAGTTATCTAAGGAAGATCCATCTCTTGGGCCATGATCCTTGTCATAAAAACTAATTAGGTTAAATTTATTATAAGAAAAAAAATTAATACTTTTGTTAATAGTAGAAATTTCCTCTAAATCTAAAAAGATTGAAAAAACCTTATACTTAAAAAAATGCTCTTTTGGTTTAAATCTTTTATGAATTACCTCTCCAGTATAAATAAAAGATTCTTTAATCATTTAAATAATTTATCATTTGTATAGATGATTTTATCCCATCTTCATGAAAACCATAACCAAAATATGCTCCACAGAATAATAAATTATTTTTATTTTGAATTTCACTTAATCTATGTTGATTTTCTAAAGCTTCAATATCATAGTATGGATGAGTAAAATCAACCCTTTTTAAAATTTTATTATCCTCTATTTCCAAAATTGGATTTAAAGTTAAGAAAATATTTTTTTTTATTTTTAAATTTTGAAGTAAATTAAGCCAGTAAGTTATTGAAGTATTATTAAAATTTTCATTATTAATTAAAGAATTCCATGCAGACCAAGCTTTAAAGTTTTTTGGCATAACTTTGTTATCTGTATGTATAACTGCTGTATTTTTTTTATATTTAAATTTTGAGAGAATTTCTTTTTCTTTATCAGTTGGTTTCTCAATTAATTTTATTGCATCATTTGCATGAGTTGCGAGAACTACTTTATCATAATCAAAAAACTCGTTATTATTTCCATAGAAAACTCTTACTCCATAATCATTTCTTTTAATTTTTTTTATTTCGTAGTTTTTATAATATTCTCCACTTATATTATCCAAAACTTTTTTGACATAGGATCTGCTCCTATTTTTTTACAGTATACCATTGGGGTCGATTTTTAATTTTAAATAATCCATGATTTTGAAAAAATTTTAAAAAAAAAGAAAATGGCATTTGTTTTGCTTCATAGGGTGGCATTGACCAGATTGCAGAAACCATAGGAATTATATGATAATTTATAAAATATTCCGATAATTTTTTATTTTTTAAATATTCTTCTAAAGTAATTTTATTATTTTCTGAATTATTGAACTCGTTTTTTTTATAAAAATAAATGATTTCAAAAAACATTTTAAGAAATTTAAAATTAAATAGGTTTTTTTTGTTTGAAAACATTCCACTCAAACCTTTTCCACAATATTCAATTTCATTGTTGGTTGAGGTTACAGAAAAACTCATATTACTTTTTTCAATCTCAATTTTATTTTGATCAAAAAATTTTATTAAATTTGGATAAGTTAAATGATTAAAAACAATAAAACCAATATCAACAGATGTAGTTTGACTCTTATTATTTTCTATATTTAAATCAATTGTATGAGCATGCCCACCAAAGTGATCTGCTTTTTCAAAAAGATCTACCTTGTGTGTTTTTGATAAATAATAAGCTGCACTTAACCCTGAAATACCTGATCCAATTATTGCTATTTTCATTTTATAAAAAAATTATTCTTTAAGAATAGTTTTTTTTTCACTCATTATAGAAGTGTAAAATTGAAGCAAAACAGCAAATATAACTATTGATCCCCCAATTAAAACCATGAAGGATGAATTTTCATTGATAAACAGCCAAGCCCAAAGTGGTCCTAGTACCGCTTCTGTTAACATTATAATCCCAACCATAGCTGAAGGAGTGGTTCTAGCTCCGATTGTTATTAAAATAAATCCAAAACCTAATTGAAAAAAACCTGCAAGAAATCCCAAAAAAATATCATGCGTTGAAATATTTACTTTACCAGCAATTAGATAGCCGATTACCATTGCTACAATTCCTGCATAGAGTTGCAAAGGTACCATGTCTACACTTGGGTATTTTCTTATTATTAAAATTAAAATTGCAAAAGATATTGGCATAATAAATGCTGCTAAATTTCCTGACATTTGCCCTGGAGCAAGATCTGAACCTACCATTAATATAATTCCAGAGATAGCAAGTATAATTGAAGTAAGAGTCATTCTTGAAATTTTTTCTCTCAAAAAAAAATATCCAAAAATTGCTAAAAAAATAGTTTGTGTTTGAATTATAAAATTAGTATTTGCAACTGTCGTATTGTACATAGCAAAAACATACCCGCAAAAACCAGAGGATAAAATTATTCCTCCAAAAAGTCCTGGTATACCTGAATTATAAAAAGCTTTGAAAATATTTTTTTTATAAGAAATTAATAGAAAAATAGTGACAACTAAAATAAAGAATAAGGATCTCCAAAATAGGATTTGCCATAATGTTGCTCCATCAAAAGATTTAACTATTAAACCTCCAAAGCTTAAACTGCATGCACCAAAAAAAACTAAAAGAGGTCCTGGAATTTTTTGAATAATACTCATTTTATCTGGTTTAATAAGTTTTCAGTTTCAAGATTATAAAGTTGGTAAATTTTTTCAGCTTCATGAAGATCTACTAATTTAAATTTTATTTTAGTGTTTGGAGCAAGTTGAACAAGTTTATCATAATCTGCACTTATAACTACCCCAATTTTAGGATACCCTCCTATTGTTCCATGGTCTGAAAGCATGATAATTGGATTGCCGTCAGGTGGTATTTGTATTGTACCTTTCACAATACCCTCTGATCTAATATTTTTATCTTTTATATTTTCAATTATAGGTCCTTTAATCCTCATGCCCATTCTATCTGTAAGTTTGGTAACAATAAACTCTCTTTTTAAAAAATTATCTATACCCTGATCTGAAAAGTAATCGTAATTTGTTCCTTTAATAATTCTAATGTA
Organism: uncultured Pelagibacteraceae bacterium; assembly: GCA_902574695.1. Classification (GTDB taxonomy): domain Bacteria; phylum Pseudomonadota; class Alphaproteobacteria; order Pelagibacterales; family Pelagibacteraceae; genus Pelagibacter. The sequence continues at coordinate 4,164 of CACGON010000004.1, forward strand.
TTCAATCTTAGTATTTAAATATTTAATTTTTTTTGGTACTTGATTATTAATAATTTTACTAATTTCCAATTTTTGATTTGTGAATAATTTTTCTCCATCAAATGGTCCAATTTTTGCTCTAGAAAAAGTTGAATAGCTATTTAAAATTTTTTTTATTGCAAAACCACCTGATACAGCAAGATAGCCATATACTGATTTATTTGTAGAAATGATATCTAATCTGTCTTCATTTTCTAATTTATAATTCTTATAGCATTCACCATTAATAAAATTATTATCTTTTTTAATAATATTAAAATTAACATCTCCTGTAATTGTAATGATTGCTGACTCCCCTTTAAATTTAAGTAATGGTCCTTGATAAGCAAATTCAATTGCAGCTTCTTTACTATTGCCAGCTAAACAATTTGCTAGTAAAAAATTCCTTTTATCCATCGCCCCACTTGAGGGTAACCCAATGTGATAAAAATTTTCTCTACCCAAATCTTGAAAAGTAGAGTTTATCCCAGGTCTTAAAACATCAAAAAAATTACTTTTCATTTAATTTTTCGTATTCTTTTTTTGTTATTTGAAAAAAAGAAACTTCATCTCCGGGGTTAATTAAGACTGGATTTTCCTCATTGTTAGAATTAAAAATATTTATAGGTGTGTTTCCAATTATATTCCATCCACCCGGACTTTCAAAAGTATATATATTACTAAATTGCTCTGTGATCCCAACTGATCCCCGTGGAACTTTAACCCTGGGAGTCTCTAGTCTATAAGTTCTTAATTCCTTTGATATGTCTCCTAAAAAAGGCATGCCAGCAACAAAACCAGTCATATAACAAAAATAATTTTTATTTAGATATTTTTTTAGTATTTCGTCTGTGCTTAATTTTAGTCTTTTCGTTAAAATATTTTTATCTAAGAAGAATTCATCATTACAACAGATAGGTATTTTAATTAACTTATTTTTTTTTTCACTAATCTCAGAAATTTCAATTTTGTTAATTTTTTTTTTTAATTCATCAAAATTTGTGATTTTTAAATCAAAAGAAACGACTAATTTATTATATGATGGAATTAAGTTTTTAATTCCGTCTATGCTTGATTTTTTAATACTATTAAAATAATTAATTACTTTTTTATTAGTTTCTTTATTTATTTGGTTTCCAAAATCATAATAAATTGCTGCGTCCCCAAGATTTGATATATTTTTGATCATCCCATGTTATACTTTATCAATGAAAGGTATGGAAATTAATATTAATTGTGATTTGGGTGAAAAATCAGAATTGCATTCAATAAAGAATGATCCTGAATTGCTTAAAATTGTGAATTCAGCAAATATAGCTTGTGGATATCATGCGGGGGATAATGAAACAATGCACTCTACGATTAAAATTTCTAAAGAGAATGGTGTCAGTATTGGTGCGCATCCATCTTTTAAAGATATTAAAAATTTTGGTAGGAAGAGGATTAGTCTTTCTGAAAATGAAATAGTCAGTCTAATAATAGATCAGTTTAATATACTTCAAAATATAGCTGACCAACACAATGAAAAAGTTACCCATATAAAACCCCACGGCGCACTAAACAATATGGCATGTGAAGATATTAAGCTTGCAACTTTACTTGCCAAAACAATTAAAAATATTGACAAAGATTTAATATACTTGGTTCCAACAGGTTCTAAGATGGAAACCGCTGCCAAAAAATTTGATATGAAAATCGCATGTGAAATTTTTGCAGATAGGAATTACGAAGATGATGGAAATTTAGTTTCTAGATCAAAAAAAGAAGCTTTGATCACAAATCCTGAAAAGGCAAAAAAACATGTGTTAGATATGGTAAAAAATCAGGCGATAAATTGTCTCTCTGGTAAAAAAATACCTTGTGAAATAGATTCCATATGTATACATGGTGATAATCAAAATTCTTTAAATACTGCTAAGATCGTAAAGCAAAATTTAATAAATAATGATTTAGTATTAAAACCATTAAACAAATTAAATAAATTTAACTAATGAAAAAACTTTATATAATTTTATTCACTTTCTTAATCGCAACTACAAATGTTTATTCTGCTGGTGGTTCTGGTGGAGACGGAGCAGATAATAATAAGCAGTCAATGTTTAAATCTGCAACAAATTATGTGAAGGCCGGTAAGAAGCTAGAAAAAAAAGGTAAATTAGAAAAAGCAAAAGCAAAATATGAAAAAGCTTTTAAAAGATTGCTAAAAGCTAATGATAAAGATCCATCAAATCCGGATGTTTTAAATTATCTTGGTTTTACTTCTAGAAAACTTGGAAACTTTATAGATGCTGAAGACTATTATATGAGAGGATTAAAGATTAATCCAAATCACAATGGTATAAATGAATATCTGGGTGAATTATATTTATCAACTAATAGACCACAAAAAGCTAAAGAAAGGCTTTTAGTGCTTAAAAATTGTAATTGTGAAGAATATGAGGAATTAAAAGCTCTCATAAATGGAACGAAAGAGTCAAAATATTAAACATTTAAATCTCTAGATTGAAATAAAAAAAAATCATATTATTATAACTATATTGATTGAAGAGCTCATAATACTCACACAGATAATATTTATAGATATAATCTTAGCGGCTGATAATGCCATTATTATTGGATTAATTGCTTCTAATTTTGTACCTAAAAATAGAAGACAAATTATTTTGTGGGGTGTCGCTGGTGCTTTAGTATTTAAAGTAATATTTGCATTATTCGCAACATACCTTTTTAAATTTTATTTTATAAAAATAATTGGGGGACTACTTTTAATTTGGATTGTTAACGATTTAAGAAAAGATCTTTTTGAGATTAAAAAAATTAAATCGCCAACTAAAAAATCAAAAGAACCTTCTTATATTCAAAGTGTTTATAAAGTTTTATTTGCAGATATTACAATTAGTTTCGATAATGTAATTGGAGTTGTTGGCGCTGCAAAAGGTCATTTTGGTTTTATGATTTTTGGACTAGTTTTATCAGTAATTTTAACTGGTGCATTAGCTACTTATTTAGCAAACTATATTCAAAAGCACTTATGGATTGCTTATATTGGACTTGGATTTATTTTAATTGTAGCACTTCAATTAGTGATTGGTGGATTAGTAGATTTAGAAATTTTAACAATTAATGAAAATTTTAAAAAATATTTTTAGTAAGAATATTTTTTTGTTGGATATTTTTTAGATTTAACTTCCTTTTTAAATTTTAATATTGCTGAATTGATTATTTTTTTAATATTTATATATTTTTTAACAAACTTTATCTTTGAGGCTGTTAAACCTAAAATGTCATCAGTAACTAATACTTGACCGTCACAATGCACAGAAGCTCCTATTCCAATAGTAGGGATTTTTATAAGGCTGGTAATTTTTTTTGAAATATCAGAATAAATGCACTCCAGAACAATTCCAAATGCTCCATTTTTTTCCAATGCTCTCGCATCTCTAATTAACTTTTTACTCTCATTTTCAGTTTTGCCTACTGACTTAAATTTTCCTCTTACTGTTTGTGGCGTTATACCTATATGACCTAAAACTGGTATTTTGTTTTTTACCAAATGATTTACTATATGTTGTACTCTTACCCCTCCCTCTACTTTTACTGCATCACACTTAGTTTCTTTGATAGCTTTTTTTGAATTTTTTAAGGCCTCAGACTTATTTCTGTATGTGTTAAAAGGTAAATCAAATACAAGAAGGCTGCTTCTCACACCCATTCTCACACTTTTAGCATGTTCAAGCATCATCGAGAGATTAACTTTCCTTGTAGTATTATAATTATAAAGAACTGAACCTAAAGAGTCTCCAACTAAAACAATATCTGCATGAGCATCCACTATCTCAGCAATATTCTTAGAATATGCAGTTAAACAGACAATCTTAGATTTATTTTTTTTTTTAATAATTTTTTTTATTTTTTTAATCATTATTCTAATTCAATTGTGCTTGGAGGCTTTGATGTTACGTCATAAACAACTCTATTTATACCCTTTATATTATTTATTATTTTATTTGAAACAAGCTGCATAAACTCTTTTTTAAAATCAAATGTATCAGCAGTCATTCCATCCTCAGATGTTATAGCCCTTAATAAACACATATAATCATATGTTCTGTTATCACCCATAACACCAACAGTTTTTACTGGCAACAAAGCAGCGTAAGCTTGCCATATTTTGCCGTATAGATTGTGCTCTCTCAATGCATTTATAAAAATATAATCAGCATCTTTCAAAATTTTTACTTTTTCCTTTGTAATTTTACCTGGCATTCTAATAGCTAAACCAGGTCCTGGGAAAGGATGTCTTAATACAATTTCTTTTGGTAATTTAAGTTCTAAACCTAGATTTCTGGCTTCGTCTTTAAATAATAATCTTAAGGGTTCAACTAATTTTAATCTCATTTTTTTGGGTAATCCACCTACATTATGATGAGATTTAATTTTAGAAGTTTGGCTACCTGTGACTGACTTACTTTCAATTAAATCTGGATAAAGGGTACCTTGCGCTAAATATTTAACATTTTTAATTCGTTTAGCATGTTTTTCAAAAATTTTTATAAATAAATTCCCTATTATTTTTCTTTTTTTTTCAGGATCAGAGATATTTTTCAATTTATTAAAAAAAAGATTTTTAGCATCAACATAAATAAGGTTTATTTTAAACTTCTTTTTAAAAGTATTAAGCACCTGGGCTTCCTCGTTTTTTCTTAATAGACCAGTGTTGACGAAAATACATGTAAGTTGATTACCTACTGCTTTATGGATTAATTTTGCAACGACGCTACTATCAACTCCTCCTGATAAAGCGCATATTACTTTTGATGATTTTACATTTCTTTTGATTTCTTGAATTAATAATTGTTTTTGATACTTTGGTGACCAATTTTTTTTGACCTTACAAATAGAAAAAATAAAATTCTTTAAAATAATCTTTCCTTTATCTGTATGCGTAACTTCTGGATGAAATTGTATTCCATAAAATTTTTTTTTAGAATTTTCTACAATTGAATACTTTGAAGTTTCTGTTTTTGCCATTACTCTGAATCCTTTTGCCAATTTAGAAACCTCATCTGCGTGACTCATCCATACATTGTTAAATCCTTTTTTATCAAAAAAATTATGGGTAAGTTTACTAGAATTTATTTTCTTAAGTTTTGCCAGTCCAAATTCTCTATGTTTTGCTTTTTTAACCATGCCTCCTAATTCTTTTGAAATAATTTGGTGGCCAAAACAAATTCCTAAAATAGGAATATTCCAATTAAATATTTGTTTATTAAATTTTACTTTTTTAGATTGATAAACATTTAATGGTCCACCTGATAAAATAATTCCTTTTATTTTCTTTTTTTCTAGTTTTAAATTTATTTTATTGTGACTTACGATTTCTGAATATACTCCTGCTTCTCGTATTCTTCTTGCTATAAGTTGTGTAAATTGAGACCCAAAATCAATAATTAAAATTTTATTTAAATTATTGTTTAGACTCATTTTTTGGTTCTATATCTTTTAACAAATCTTCTATATTTTTCTTTTCCTTGCATAGCTTGTCACATATTATCAAAAAACTTTCTTTTAACTCTTTTACCTTAGTGTAGTTTGACTTCTTAAGTTCATATTTTATTAAAAGAAACATTGCCTCTTCATTTTTGGGTTCTAAAAGAAGCGTTGTGTTAATATTTTTAATTTGCTCTTTCTCGTTTTCTTCATTTGCAAATATCTTAGCTAGGTACAAATAAGATTTTGCATCTTTTGGATTATAAACAATATTTCTTTGAAATAAAAATTTTGATTCCTCAAATTTTTTTTCATCATATTTTTTTTTTGCTTTTTCAAAAAAACTTTGTGCGCTTGATATATTAGAGAGAAAAAAAATGCTTATTACTGCAATATATAATACTTTAATATTTTTCATCTTTTTTAACCTCATCGATATTATGTACCATACTTTCATAAAAACCTGCTTTTGTGATTTTAACAAATTTTGGTTTCTTTCTTAAATTAATTATTTGCCGAGATCCTAGATATCCCATAGATGATTTAAGTCCTCCTATTAATTTGAAAATAACTTTTTCCACAGGGCCTTTATATTTTACGTATCCTTCTACCCCTTCTGGCACATATTTAGATTTATCTTTTTGTTTTTTTTGAAAATATCTATCTGCAGAGCCTTTATTCATTGCTCCTATTGATCCCATTCCTCTAAAATTTTTGTAAAGTTTGCCATTTTTTTTTACAATTTTTCCTGGTGATTCATCAGTGCCTGCAAAAAGTGAACCTATCATAACAGCATCAGCACCTGCAGAGAGAGCTTTTGCTATATCTCCAGAAAACTTGATACCTCCATCAGCTATAATTTTTACATTTTTGTTTTTTAATCCTTTTTTCACATCTAGGATTGCACTTAATTGCGGTACTCCAATACCCGCAACTAATCTTGTTGTGCAAATTGATCCAGGTCCAATTCCTACTTTAATAATATCAACACCTAATTTTGCTAAAAAGTTAGCTGCATTAGCCGTAGCTATATTACCTGCACATAAAAGCATATCTTTACTTTTTAGTTTTTTAATTTTTTTAATAATATCTGCTACTTTTTTAGTATGCCCGTGCGCAGTATCAACTACTATTAAATTTACTTTTTCTCTGATTATAGCTTTGGCTCTTTCAAGTTCTAAAGGACCAGCCCCAACAGCTGCACCAACCAATAGTTTTTGTTTTTTTACTTTTTTTATTTCTAGTATTTGTTTTTTAATATCTAAATTCCTATGAATTACTCCAACACCTCCTGTTTTCGCAATTGCAATAGCCATTTTTGACTCTGTAACTGTATCCATTGCAGATGAAATAAGGGGAATCTTTAGCTTTAAGCTTTTTGATAAAAATGTTGTAGTATTAACTTCGGATGGAAGTATTTCTGAATAGTTGGGGGCTAACGTGACATCATCAAATGTAAGTGCTTCTTTTATAGGGTCCATAATCTTATATATATGATTCTTTAAAAATAAAAAGACTCTATCTTAAAAATTTACAAATTATAAAGCTTTCTTTGGAATCTTTTCTGCTAGATAAGGGCTTAAAAATATTAACTTCTTTAAATTTTTTTTTTGCGTCTGCGACAATTTCATTGAAACTTGAGCCCATAAAAATTTTTGACACAAATTTGCCTTTCCTATCTAAATTTTGGTATGCAAACTCCATCGCATCAATACATAATTCACCTGTAACAATTGAATCTAAATTTTTATTTCCTGTAGTGTTTACTGCCATATCAGAAATTACAACATCTACTTTTTTGTTAAAAAAACTTTTTATTTTTTCTTGATTTTCTGTCTTTGTAAAATCGCCTACTAAGTGATTAACTTTATCTATTTTTTCGAAGTTAAGTAGGTCGATTGCTAATACCTCGCTTTTTTTGTTTTTTTTCACAATGTACTGAGACCAACTTCCAGGAGCAGCTCCTAAGTCAATTATTGATTTTGTATTATTAAAAATTTTAAATTTTTCGTCTATTTCTATTAATTTATAAACAGCTCTTGATCGATACCCCTCAATTTTAGATTGACGAACATAAATGTCTTTTTTTTGTCTCCTAATCCAATTTTTTGAAATTTTATTTTTTTTCAATTATAAACCAAATCTTAGGCTTTTGTTTATTGAAAGATTATCTAAAGTTTTGATTTCAATTTTCACATTTTTGTAAATTCTCATATCTTTATTATCTTTCCAAATACCCGCTGCTAGATGCATTATTCCAATTTTATAATTAGGTAAGTAAGGTTCTACGAAAGTACTATTTTTTTCATCATATTTTGGCAACATGTTACTAGCTATCCAATTACAGTTTAAAGGCAAAAATTCTGTATCTACATTATCAATATAAACACTCATATTGATAGCTAATCCCTCAGATCCAAATATTTTTCCAGATTTTAATGTTTCTTTAAGATTATTCTGCCAAATACTCCAACACTTTGAATTTTTTTCTAAAGAAAAAACTCCAATATTTATATGGGGTGCAAATGCTAGTCTTCTTGCCTTCTGAATGCCGATTTTTGAGCTTATTGCATGCTTAAAATTTTGTGATTTTATAATTGCCAACTTTCCAAATAACCAGCTAGCCTTTGACATTATTTTATATCCAGGCCCAATAGTCTGAGTAATCCCTAACTTTCCATTATCGCAAGCTTTAAAATATAAATCGACGGCTAACCAATCATTTAACCACGCATCACAATCTATCCATAAATACTTTTCATAATTTGGAAAATAATTAGGTAAAAAAGCTCTTGATACTTGACTTTTAAGCCACTCTTTTCCTTTTATTTTAAAAGCAGATACTTCTATATCCCATTCTGCTTTTTTAATTTCGTCAACTTTTGAAGATAATATTTTTAACTGATCGTTACTGAGACCGGCATCTAAAATACAAATTGCAACTTTATCACTTTCTTTAAACTGTTTAATTGAATCAATTAATTCATTTAATAAGTCAAAGTAATTTGAGTCAGCTAAAGAAATTATAACATTTTTTTTCATTATAAAACATCTTCTGGCTCTTCGTCATCATTGTTAGACGTAGTTGAATACTTTTTTTTAAGTTTTATATAATGATAAATGCTTATTGGAATTGATAAAACATAAACCATACAACTTATTACTATAACCTCAAATGTAAATACAAGAAGTAAACCAAATATTAAAACAATACCAAAAAGTAAAAATACAGTTGTGCTTCTTGGCACAACAATCTTTTTCATCGAATAGGTGGGAACTTTACTTATTAGTAAAATTGATATTAAAATAAATATAAATGGAGCAAAAATTTTAAAGTTTATATTAAATAAATTTAATCCACTAATATCTAAAACTAATGGAGTAAGCACTAATATACCTCCAGCGGGTGATGGCACTCCTTGAAAAAAATTATCCTTCCAAGATACGTCACCTCCCGTATTAATATTAAATCTAGCAAGTCTGAGTGCAACACATACGACATAAATTAAAGATAATAACCATCCAATTTTTCCATAGGAATTAAGTGTCCAAAAATACATTATAAAAGCTGGAGCTACTCCGAAACTAATAACATCTGTGAGGGAATCTAATTCTTTTCCAACTTTTGAGGTACCCTTAATTAATCTAGCAATTCTTCCATCGAGCCCATCGATAATTGCAGCAAACAAGATTGCAATTATAGCAAGTTCATATTTTTGATTAAGTGCAAAGTTTATAGAACTTAAACCAACACAAACTCCTATCAATGTAAGTGTATTTGGCAAAATCATTCTTGCCTGTGTATCTGTGACAAGCTTAAATTTTTTCTTGGGTTCGTTCATATTATATTTTTCTTGCTATTAATGTTTCACCTGCTACTGCTTTTTGTTCTAGTTTAACTAGAGGTTTATAATTTTCAAAATAAAGATCTGCTCTACTTCCAAATCTAATCATTCCTATTCTATCACCTTGATTTAAATCATCATTCTCTAGAGTTTCACATACTATTCTTCGTGCGATAAGACCTGCTATTTGAACAACTATTATATCTTCACCATTTTTGTTAGTAATTTTATAATAATTTCTCTCATTGTCCTTGCTTGCTTTATCAAGTGAAGCATTAACAAACTTGCCTGGTTTGTAAAGAATCTGTGAAACTTTTCCTGCACATGGTGTTCGATTGACATGACAATCAAATACATTCATAAAAATGCTTACCTTTGTAAATTTTTTTTCACTTAAATTAAGTTCTTTTGGACCAGGTGACTCCTCAACTTTAATAATTAATCCATCTGCAGGACTAACTAAATAATTATCATCATTAATTGATATTCTTTCCGGATCTCTAAAAAAATAGTAGCACCAAACTGTTAAAACTAAACCTATTAAACCAAGGAATGTACTCAGCAGATATAAAATTATGGTAATAAATCCAAATATTACTAAAAACTTATAACCTTCGTTGTGAATTTTAGGAAATACTTTGTCTATCATAATCGCTAATTGATAATTTTTAATTAATATGTATATAAACTGTTTAAATTCAATTATTAAGATAGCAACAAAAAATGAGCAAAATTAAGGTAAAAAACCCAATTGTCGAGTTAGATGGTGATGAAATGACCAGAATTATATGGGATTTTATTAAAAAAAAACTAATTTTACCTTATTTAGACTTAAGTATTGAATATTACGATTTAGGAATGAAGAGTAGAGACAGCTCCAATGATCAAATTACAATTGATTGTGCGAATGCAATAAAAAAAAATGGGGTAGGTATAAAATGCGCAACAATTACTCCTGATGAAGCTAGAGTAAAAGAATTTAATTTAAAAAAGATGTGGCGATCTCCAAATGGTACAATAAGAAATATTATTGGTGGAACTGTTTTCAGGGAGCCAATAATTTGTAAAAATATACCAAAACTTGTGCCATCCTGGACCGATCCTGTGATTATAGGTCGTCATGCGTTTGGAGATCAATATAGAGCTACAGATTTTCAAGTTCCTGGTAAAGGTAAGTTAGAAATTAAATGGACATCAGAGAATGGTAAAGATGAAAAAAAGTATGAAGTCTTTAATTTTCCTGGACCTGGTGTTGCTTTATCGATGTATAATCTTGACAGATCGATAGAGGATTTTGCAAGGTCTTGTTTCAACTACGGTCTAATTAAAAAATGGCCTGTTTATCTTTCTACAAAAAATACAATTTTAAAAACTTATGACGGAAGATTTAAAGATATTTTTCAAAAAGTTTTTAATGAAGAGTTCAAAAAAGATTTTGATAAAAATAATATTACATATGAGCATAGATTAATTGATGATATGGTTGCATGTGCTATGAAGTGGAGTGGAAAATATATTTGGGCTTGTAAAAATTATGATGGAGACGTTCAATCTGATACAGTTGCTCAAGGATATGGGTCTTTAGGATTAATGACAAGTGTATTACTTGCTCCAGATGGAAAAACTATGGAAGCAGAGGCAGCACATGGCACTGTGACTAGACATTATAGAATGCATCAAGAAGGTAAAGAAACTTCAACAAATCCAATTGCATCAATATTTGCCTGGACAAGAGGGTTAGCACACAGAGGTAAATTAGATAATAACCAAGACTTAATTAAATTTTCAAACACATTAGAACAAATTTGTGTTGGCTGTGTGGAAACTGGATCAATGACAAAAGACTTAGCAATATTAGTGGGATCTTCACAAAAATATTTGAGTACTAATCAATTTTTAGATGAAATTGACGGAAATTTAAAAAAGAAACTAAATTAATTTTTTAAGACTTTCTATAGCATCCTCTATTTTATCTATATGCTGTCCACCTGCCTGAGCAAAATCTTTACGGCCACCTCCACCTTTTCCTCCTAAAATTTCAGAACCTACTTTTGCAAATTTAACTGCATCAAAGCTTTCTGTAAGTTTTTCAGTAATACCTACCGCAAGACCAACTTTTTCATCTTTGCTTGCAAAAACAATTATAATTCCTTCTTTAAGTTCTTTCTTTCCGTTATCTACTAATTTTCTTAATTCTTTTGGTGATAAATCAAAAATTTTTTGAAATCTTACTGTAATATTTTTTATTTTTTCATCTTTAATTATGTTCTTTTTTTTATCAGATAAAATGGATTTAACGCTTAGCTGATCTAATTGCTTTGACAAATCTTTAATTAACTGTTTTTTGTCATCTATATTTTTTATTGGTTTTCCACCTAATGAAAGAATTTCTTTAGATATTTCATCAATTATCTGATCGTTTTTTTGTTCTGATATACCTACTTGCTTTTCTTTATTTGTAAGAAATTCCTCTAATTGTTTATCTCTCAAAGCCTCTACTCTTCTTACACCAGACGCAATCGCTGACTGACTTATAATTTTAAATTTGCCTACATCACCAGTATTTCTTACGTGTGTTCCACCACATAATTCAGTAGAAAAATACTTATTTCCCTCATCACCCATAAATACTACTCTAACCTCATCACCATATTTCTCACCAAAAAGAGCTAAAGCACCATGCCCAATCCCTTCTTTTGGTGTCATTATTCTAGTTATAACCTCAGATTTTTTCTGAACCACTTCATTTACAGAATTATCAATTTTTTTAAGTTCATCAGAAGATATTGGCTTCATATGGCTAAAATCAAATCTAAGTCTATCTGGTGCTACTAATGAACCTTTTTGGGTAACATGTGTTCCTAGAATTCTTCGTAAAGACTCGTGTAATAAATGTGTTGCTGAGTGGTACGCTCTAACATTATTTCTTTTCTCGACATCAATTTTAAGTTCAACATTTTCATTTATTTTTAAATTTCCTTTTCTCATTTTTCCAAAATGAACAAAAAGATTTCCTAATTTTTTTTGTACGTCATTCACCTCAAAAATATTTTCACCCGATTTAATTGTACCGCTATCGCCTACTTGTCCACCTGACTCACCATAAAATGGAGTTTGATTTAAAATAATTATACCTTCATCACCATCATTTAACTTTTCGACTTCTTTATTATTTTTCACGATTTTCTGAATAACTGCTTCAGCATGTTCGTATTCATAACCTAAAAATTCAGTCGGTCCTACTTTGTCTTTTATTCCAAACCAGATTTCATCTACCGAGCTATCTCCGGATCCTTTCCAATTCTTTTTTGCAAGTTCCTTACTTTTTATCATCAAATCTTCAAATTTCTTGTGGTCTAAAGTTAAAGATTTATTTTTTAAAATATCTTCAGTTAGATCTAGGGGAAATCCATATGTATCATAAAGTTTGAATGCAACTTCCCCAGATAATTTTTTATCAACCTTGTTAATTTCATCATTTAATATTTTCATTCCTCGATCTAAAAGTACTAAAAATTTTTCCTCCTCCATTCGTAAAGTCTCTTTAATAAGTGACTCAGCTCTCATTAGTTCTGGATAATTTCCAGACATTTCATTCATTAGTGTTTTAAAAATATTAAAAAAAACTGGTTCTTTGGATCCAAGTAAATGGCAATGTCTCATACCTCTTCTCATAATTCTTCTCAAAACATAACCTCTACCCTCGTTAGATGGTAAAACCCCCTCAGCTAATAAAAAAGAGCTAGCTCTTAAATGATCCGCTATTACTCTAAAACTAGATAAATTTGTTTCACTTGGTTTAATCTTAATCGTTTCAGAAATTGAGTTTATAAGTTTTATAAAATGATCTGTTTTATAATTATCATGTGTACCTTGAAGAAGTGCAGCAATCCTTTCAAGACCCATACCAGTATCAACAGAAGGTTTCGGTAAATCAATTCTTTTTTCTTTTGAAACCTGTTCATATTGCATGAAAACTAAGTTCCAAATTTCAATATATCTGTCACCATCCTGATCTTTGGTTCCAGGCAAACCTCCTTTTAAATGGTCACCATGATCATAAAATATTTCAGAACAAGGCCCACAAGGACCTGTCTCTCCCATTGACCAAAAATTATCTGAAGTTGGAATTCTTATTATTCTGTTATCATTGAAACCTGTAATTTTTTTCCATAAATTGAAGGCCTCATCATCTTCGCTATAAACAGTGAAATATAGTTTGTTTTTATCTATTCCAAAATCTTTTGTGATTAAATCCCAAGCATAAAATATTGCTTTTTCTTTGAAGTAGTCACCAAATGAAAAATTGCCTAACATTTCAAAAAATGTATGATGTCTTGGAGTATAACCAACATTTTCTAAGTCATTATGCTTACCTCCTGCCCTCACACATTTTTGAGAAGTGGTTGCTCTTTTATAATCTCTTTTTTCTAACCCAGTAAATACATTTTTAAACTGTACCATGCCTGAGTTGGCAAACATTAATGTTGGATCATTATTAGGAACTAAGTTGCTTGACTCTACTATTTTGTGATCATTTTTTTCAAAATATTTTAGAAACGTAGACCTTATTTCATTTAGTGATTTGTCAGCCATATTTTTAAAATACAGCTTTTTTGTTTGTTGTCTAGGTTATGAAGGGAAAAAAGGCGCTTAAATAAGCGCCTTTTTAGATAACTAAAAGTTATTGCTAATTCTTTTTAGATGGTGTTTCCTCAGTTTTTTCTTCTGCTTTCACCTTCTCTTGATCAATTGGATTTCCTTCAATCTTTTTAGAAATTAAGCCAGCTTTTTCTCTTATAGCCATCTCTATTTCAGCTGCAGCTTTAGGGTTTTGCTCAAGATAAAGTTTTGCGTTTTCTTTTCCTTGTCCAATTTTCTCACCTTTGTAAGCATACCACGCTCCAGATTTTTCAACTATATCTGCTTTTGCACCAAGGTCTATTAACTCTCCTGTTTTACTAATTCCCTTGCCATACATAAGATCAAATTCAACTACTTTAAATGGTGGAGCAACTTTATTTTTAACTACTTTAACCCTAGTAGAATTTCCGATAATTTGCTCTTTATCCTTGATTGCCCCAATTCTTCTAATATCCATTCTTACTGATGAATAAAATTTTAAAGAATTTCCTCCTGAAGTAGTTTCTGGGCTACCAAACATAACACCAATTTTCATTCTAATTTGGTTAATAAATATAACCATTGTATTAGTTCTAGAAATTGAGCCTGTTAATTTTCTTAAAGCTTGAGACATTAATCTTGCTTGTAGACCAACATGATGATCTCCCATGTCTCCTTCAATTTCAGCTCTTGGAGTTAATGCTGCAACAGAATCCACAACAAGGACCGACATTGAGCCTGATTTGATTAATGTATCAGTAATTTCTAATGCTTGCTCGCCAGTATCTGGTTGAGAAATTAATAATTCTTCCGTATTTACACCTAATTTTTTAGCATAAACTGGATCTAATGCGTGTTCTGCATCTACAAACCCACAAATTCCACCTGCTTTTTGTGCTTCAGCAACTACTTGGAGTGCAAGTGTAGTTTTTCCAGAAGATTCTGGTCCATAAATTTCAATAATTCTTCCTTTTGGTAGTCCACCTATCCCCAAAGCCAAATCAAGACTTAATGAACCTGTTGAAATTGACTCAACATCCATTGCTTTTTGCTGTCCAAGCTTCATCACAGAGCCTTTTCCAAAATTATCTGTAATTTGGCTGATAGCAGCATCTAATGCTTTATTTTTTTCTTTATTTTCCAAATCTTTATCTTTTGCGGATTTAACCACTTTTAAGTTATTTTTTGTCATTTTTGCCTCTTTTTTTTTCATTATTTAACAATCGAATCATGTTATTAAATGTACACATTTTGTTCTCATTGGCAAGAAATTAATTGTTCTCGAAGATTATTAAGGAAAATAGCCTTTAATTAATTAAAAGTTAAATAACGAGCATTTAAAAGCCCAACAGATTTAAGAAGTTGAAATTGTGAGAGAAGGTAATCTCTTTCAGATTTTGCAAGACTAACTTTTGCATCTAGCAATATTGAGTTAGATTGAAGCACATCTAATGTTGATCTACCTTGTCCACTTTCATATTCTGCAGTGATTCCCTCGTTTGCAATCTCTGCTGCCTTTACCTGAAGTTTCACTGCTTCTAATACACTTTTTGACGACTGAAGATTTGACCAAGCACTTGCTACATTCGAGTCATTCAATTTTACAGCATTTTCATAAAGAAGTTGTTTTCTATTTCTTAAATTTTTGGATTTTGATAAACTTGCATAATTCTTTCCTCCTGAAAAAATAGGCCATGTAATAGTTGCTTCTAAGGTTTCTTTATCTTGTTGATCATAAGTTGAACTCAAATCATCGGTTTCTTTCGTCTCAAAGGACAATGATGCAGAGGGTGATAAATCAGATTGTGCTATTTGAACATCTTTCTTTGATTGCTCAAATTCTAATTTTGAAATTATTAAATTTGGGTTTGAGTTTTTTGATAAATTTATTGATTTTTCTAGTGATGTTGGAATTTTCAAGTTCATAGTAATATCCTTTTCCAGTTGAAAAGTATCACTTAAAGGGCCAATTATAGTCTCATAATTAAGTTTGGCAGTTACAACATCGTTTTTTGCTTGAATAAATTTAGCTTCAGCTTCAGCTAAAGAGGATTCCGATTGTGCCAAATCAGCTAATGTTACTTGTCCTCTATCAAGACGTACCTGGTCCATCTCAACTTGTCTCTCAATTAAATTTAAATTTTGTTGATAAATTAAATATTTTTCATTAGCATATATTGCTCCTGAAAATGCATCAACAGCTTTAAGCAAAGTATTTTGCTCTACTTGTAAAAGTTTTGCATCAGCCACTGCTAAGCCAATTTTATTTTTTTCATAATCTGCAATTCCTCCAAAACCTTGAAAGATTTTTTGCTCAATTTTGATTGATTGAGTCTCAGGATTAACATCATTAATTGTTGCGTTACTACCATCTTGATTAGTTAGTTTTGACGTATCTTGACTACTTTTAGTTCCAGACAGTGTTACAGATGGTAAAAATTCACTTTTAGAAATATTTAAATCTTGCTTTGATGCTTTAATATTTTCTCTTTCAGCATTCAATTCAGGATTTTTTTTAAATGCTAATGATAAAGCATCAGATAAATTGATTGCATATGAATTCGATAAATAGAAAAATATAAATAAAGTTAAAATTATTTTTTTCATTTTTTAAACTTAATATTTTTAATTTCGTGGTTTTGATTTAATGAAAAAACAATTGAAGCAAATTTTGGTGCTTCTTTAAACATGTGTTCAGTTATTCTTTGATAAGTCATCATAAAATTTAAAACTTCATTGTTACTCATGATTTTTGAATTTTTTCTACTTTTATTATTTAAATATAATTTTTTTTCTTGTTTTAATCTCCATTTCCTTAATAAACTAAAATCTTTTGCTTTCAAATATAAAAAATAATCAAAGAATTTATGCATTGATTTATATTTTTTATTAAGTTGATTATTTACATATTTTCTCCATTTCAGTTTTTGATCATCATCACGCTCAATAGTGTTTATTGGTTTTTTTAAATTTTTTATTTTTTGTGGGGACGAGCCTACACACCATCCTTCTAATATTACAATATGAGGTTTTTTTTTTATTTTATACCATTTATCTCTTTTTATCCTATCATCAATAGATTTATCAAATTTCGGTAACAGTAGAGGTGAAAATCTTTTCTTTGAAATCTTTCTAAAAAAATTTAAAATTATATCTACGTCGTGTGTTCCTGGAACACCTCTTGTCATCAGCAGAGGATGCACTTTTTTAGCTAATATCATTCTATCTTTTCTGGTTTTATAAAAGTCATCAATAGATATTTTAAATACTATCAATTTAAAATATTTTTCTAAAATAATCTTAATTAAAGATGAAATAGTAGTTTTTCCAGTACCCTGCCCACCTGCTAAACCTATTATCATTGTATTTTTTTTCACTCTATTTGCCAACCAAAAGCATGCTGGAATTAAAAAAGATTTAATCATTTTATCTTTTTTTTTGAATTTTTCAGTTCTTGTTTCTTGGCTTGATATAAATTTAATACAGTCTTTTTTTACTTTTGAGTAACATAAGTTTACTGGATGCATAAAAATTAATTCTTTTTATCCAAGGGGTGATTTATTCCATCAAAAATTTCTATATCATCTAATTTATATGGATCTACACCTTCAATACATGCAGCATTAATCCCATACATATTTGGATTACTTCTCATTTTATGATGAGTATAAATTCCACAAATTTTACAAAAATAATGTTCGGCTACTTTGGTATGGTACTGATATTTTGTTAATTGTTCACTGCCATTTTTTATTTGTAGATCTTTGACCTCTACAAAAGTCATAACAGTTCCTTTTCTTTTACAAAGAGTACAATTGCATCTTCTTTTAGTTTTTAATCCTTCTTTAGGAAGTTGTATTTCTCCTTGTACTTCCCCACAATGACATGACAGTTTTTTCATAAAGTTTATATTGAATACACCATGTAAAATTTCTTTTCATTTTTATTTTAATCCCACTTTTGGTGATAGTTATCCACAACTATACACGATATAGTTTTCAATGTTCACGTTTTGATTCACTTTTGATTCAGTTACAGACTCAAAATACAACCTATTTGACACTTACTAAGTAAGTGATATATTAATAAGAACAAAATAAGAACATTTATGAAGCTAACTATACCTTACTATTTACATAAAGCAGGAGCTGGTTTTCCGTCTCCCGCGACTGACTATATAGAAGAAGATATCGATCTAAATGTACACTTAATAAAAAATGTTCCAGCAACTTTTGTAATAAGAGTTCAGGGAAAATCAATGATAGATGTTGGTATCAATGATGGAGATATATTGGTTGTTGATAAAAGTTTAACACCTAGAAATTTTTCAACTGTAATTGCAAACGTACATGATGAATTGGTTGTTAAAAGTTTTGTTCAAGAAAGAGAAAAAAAATTTTTATCGTCTGGGTCTAAAAATTTTAAAGATAGAATTTTAATTAATGAAGAAGAAGATATTTTTATTTGGGGAGTTGTAACTTATGTCATCCACTCAGTTTACTAGGAAAATAGCACTAGTTGATTGTAATTCTTTTTACGTATCTTGTGAAAGATTATTCAATCCAAAAATAAGAAAGAAACCTGTGGTAGTTTTATCTAATAATGATGGTTGTATTATTTCGAGATCAAATGAAGCAAAAGCTTTAGGTATTAAAATGGGCGAACCATATTTTAAAGCAAAAAATATAATTATAAAAAATAATGTTTACGTATTTTCATCAAATTACTCACTATATGGGGATTTGTCGAGAAGGGTAATGCGGACTCTTAAAAGATTTAATTCTGCAATAGAAGTTTATTCAATTGACGAGGCGTTTATGGATTTATCTAACTTTTCTGATCAAGAAGTTGAAGAAGTTGGAAAAGAGATTAGAAACACTATTTTGCAATGGACTGGTATACCAACCAGTATCGGAATAGCAAAAACTAAAACTTTAAGTAAAATTGCAAATCATATTGCAAAAAAGAAACAATCAGGAGTTACTAGTTTAATTGGAATAGAAAATATTGACCCAATATTAGAAAAAGTAGAAATAAATGATATTTGGGGAGTTGGAAAGCAGCTAACTAAATTTTATCAAAAGAATGGAATTTATAATGCTAAACAACTTAAAAATAAATCTAATACATGGATTAAAAAATGTTCAAATGTTTTAAGTTCGAGAACTGCAATGGAATTGCGAGGTATTCCTTGTATAGATTTAGAAACAACAGCAACTAAAAGAAAAAGCTGTGTAGTATCAAGATCATTTGGAAAAAGAGTTGAAAATTTTCAAGAATTAAAAGAGGCAGTTGCAAACTATTGTTTAAACGCTTCAGAAAAAATTAGGTCAGAGTCTTTAGTTGCAAAAGCAATTACTGTATTCGTTAGAACAAGCCCATTTCAAAGAAATTTTGGATATTATTCAAATTCAAAAACAATTGATTTTCCAATAGCTACGAATAATAGCATTGAAACAGTCAAAGCAGCAGTTTCAATTTTAGAAAATATTTATAAAGATGGTTATAGATATCAGAAAGCAGGGGTAATGCTCACAGGACTATCAAATTCAGATGGAAAGAAGAATTTATTTTCATCAGAAAAAGACTTAAAAATAAATAATTTAATGAGATCAATTGATAATACGAATTATAGATATGGTAGATCTACTTTAAGTCTTGCGAGTGCGGGTATTCATAAAAAATGGAATATGAGAAGAGAGCATTCTTCAAAAATAGATACTGCAGATTTTTACTGCCTACCAAAAATAAGAGCTATTTAGTAAAATGACAATTGGGCTCTACAACCGTCCATGAGGCACTACCAAAGCCTTTCTTATTAATATTTAAATAAGCATTAACTATCTTGCTTTGATAAGAATTAAGTTCATTCTTATTATTAGACCAATTTTTTAATCTCTGAATGTTTTCGTGATCAGGAAACCTAGTAGCATAAGCATATAACCAGCCCCAATTACTGCCAGAATTTGAGCTTAAGTCCTGAATTTTATGATTTTTAGCAGGTCCTGGCCATCTATTTTCTTTAGCGTATTTAAATACAATTTCATTATTCTCTGTAAAGTCGATAAAAAATTTAACAATATTATGATAATTTTTTCCTTTAAACTCATAGTTCCAAATATTGTACCCCTGATTTTCAGCAATGATTGCTATCACAGCTAAAGCATTCATAGCTCTAGCTTGATAAAACATTGCTCGTCCACCTCTTCTGGTTTCAATTGGCATGCTGCCATCTTTTCTTTGATATTTAATTGCAGCTTCATAATTTTTAAAAGCTTTCCTAAACAGTTTACTGTCGTTTAAAAGAACTCCTAATTCCATATGAGCTACTGCAGATGATAAAGCGTGGTTATGTGCTCTTCTAGGAGTTCCAGCAGCACCACCATAATCGTAATTTTTTAAGCCGTACATCAAATGTTGATTTTTTTTAACAATTTTTTTAAACCAATCTTTAATTATTTTATCATCACTTTCATTTACATTAATTATTTGTTTTGCAAATGAATATGCGGCCATCATTGGTGAGGCTATATAAAGATTTACAGTCAATGTATCATTCCAATGTCTTCCCTCATTATCGGATGGGCCTGTTCTTTTTGCTGCATTTGCATTTGCCCAATCCAAAATAACTCTCACAACATTTTCACATGCTTCGATATTTCCTCCTCCACATGGAAAGCTAAAGTTTTCAAACTTATTTTGAGCATGATTAAATCTGTTATCAAGACCATACCCTGATGGCGCTTCTACTTTAAGCACTGGTTTAACAAAGTTAGTTTCTGGACTTACATACATCTTGGTTTGACAATTTTTTAAATTACTAGGTATTTTAAAAATTATTTCTGGATAAGTAACTTTAGATTTTTTTTTAATATTTTTAAAATCCGCATAAAGATCTGACGAGATTAAAAAAAATATTAATGAGAGTATAATTTTAATCATTTTTTATAACTTCTATATCTGAAATATTCTCAAGACACTTATCATATTCCTGCATATTCTCTCTTTGAGACAATTTTAGAATTAAAATGTTAAAAATAATAATTAAAACTATTGGAAAAGATGTAATTATAGAAAAGTTATTTTGGATAATTAAAGAATATAAAATTATAAATCCTAAAGAACGAATTATAACATTTATCTTAAAAACACTTATAATTGAGAGTGAGTGAGTAATTAAATTATAGAAACTCATTTTTGATAAATCAAAATATCTCTTTCCTCTTATAGAGGGTATAGAGTCTCTTATTTTGGTAATCTTTACTAATGAAGCTGAATAGCAATTCCATGTTGCTTTCTCATTTATCATTTTTTTTACTACACTTTTAGGGATACATGTAAAATGACCAAACCTAATTAATTTTCCAGTAAATATATAAGTAATAATTTTATGAACTTCGTAGCAAAATTTAAATATATTATTCTCTGATCTTTTTACTCGTTTGCCTACTACTGAAATATTTGGATTTTTAATTATTTTTTCTACAAATTGAATAATTTCGTCAGGTCTATCTTCTCCATCTCCGTCCATTGGAATAACATAATCAAAATCCTCTTTTTCATAAATATATTTAAGTCCAGCTGCATTACACCTTCCATGTCCACGATTACTAATCATATTAATAATTTTGATAGATTTTAGACTTTTGAAACTTAAAATATTATCTGGTTTTTCTTGAGTAGATGCGTCATTAACAATTATAACTGAAAAATCAGCATTTATATCTTTAATAGCTATATCAATATTTTTAATTAAAAGTTTTACTGAATTCCAATCATTGAAGATAGGTATCAGTATTTTAATTTTCATAAGATTAATTTACAGAATTTAAAAATCTTATTAAAGATACAAATATTCCATGGCCTGAAATTTCTATAACGGCTATGACCACTATTATAAAAAGAGTTTTCTTTAATTTAGTATCAAAAAATTTATTCATTTCACTCCAATACAAATCTCATCTAAACAAATATATTTACTATAACTATCTAATTTAGCTTTATCTACCTTTCCTTCCCAGGCTGGTCTCGATTTTAAATGATATGATAAGTTTCCAGCTACCCATTCATCACCTAAAATGACATTTATTGTATCATTAAACTCAGTATCCCATTTTTTTTGAACTTTATCTGCAATTATCTTGCCTGGATAGTCTGTTCTTTTATCTTCTTTGATAATAGAGACAGATGCATAACCTATTGGAGATATTAAAAATAAAAATATAAAACACTTTGTGAATTTTTTAATATTGTTTAAATCTATATACCTCTGAAAAATGTATACTAATAAAGTTCCAGAAAAAAGATAAAAAGGCGTCATCCACATTGTTCTAATTTTTGAACCACTTATAATTGATGTGAAAAGCATAAGACATATTGGTATTAAATTTACAATTAATAAAAATATAAATTTTTTATCTTTAAAATTTAAATTGAACTTTGGTTTTTTTATTGCAAAGTAAAATAGTATTAATGCTGGCAATATAATTAAAATTTGTTTTATTAAAAAGATAAAAGGGAATTTTAAGTGATTTATATAATTTACTTCTCCTAAACCAGCTCTAGAAAAAGCATATTTAATTGTTATAAAATCATTATTAAATAGCCAAATTAAATGTGGAATTAAAAGAACAAAAAATATCTCAATACATATTAAATATTTAAAATCGAATTTTTTATCTTTTAAAATTTTTATTTGATAAAAAAATAAAATTAAAATGGAAATCAAGAGATAGATAAATAAATATTTTGTTAGAAAACCTATTGCAGCAAAAACAGCTAAACAAAAAATGTCAAAAAGATTAATTTTTTTTCCCTCAAATATTTTCCAAGTATAAAAAACTGTAAGAGACCAAAAAGGTAATTGACAAACATTTACGTTAAATTCTGGTGTGGTGAAGTTATAAAAATATATACCTTCCAAAAGTATTACTGATAAAAAACTATATATTTTGTTTTCCAGTATCTTATCACTTACTTTAAAAACTATAAAAAATGAAAAAATAACAAAAATTTGACTGAGAAGGTAAAATGCCCAATCTTGATTACCAAATATAAAATAAAATAATTCTACAAAAAAAGCACTTGCGGGTGGGTGTTTACTGAAGCCCCAGTCTAAATTACTACCCCAGGCTAAGGCCTCTATCGTGTCTAGGGGTAAATTTTCATTTGTTACTGAAGGAATCAGTGTCCAAATAAACAGATGCATTATTAGAAAAAGATAAAAATAATTTATTATTTTTTTTCTGTAATTAAACATTTGCTTGAATTTATACAATTAAACCAATCTTGACACTAATTAATTGCTGAATATACTCCCCAACGTTTAATCTAATAAATATGGTTAAGATATCAAAAAACTACATTCCTAAAAGCACAGAAAAGTACATGTGTGAAAAACATAAAGCTTTTTTTAAAACTAAGTTATTAGAATGGAAGAAAGATTTAGTTAAATCAAATAATGAGGCTCTATATAATAGTTCACTTGATGATAATAGCACATCTGCAGATATTGTTGATCAAGCAAGTTCCTACACCGAAAAAAATGTAGAAATGAGAGCAATAAATAGACAAATTAAATTAATTTCTAAAATAGACTCTGCTTTAAAGAGAATAAAAGATGGAACGTATGGCTTTTGTGAAGAAACAGCAGAGCCAATTGGTTTAAAAAGACTAATGGCAAGGCCAGTTGCAACATTATGTATTGCCGCTCAAGAAAAACATGAGAAAGAGGAAAAAGTTTATGCAGATGATTAATTCAATTTTCTTTTTAATATACTGTAATTTTCAATAGTTTCTATTAGTTCAAAATTTTCTTTTATATAATCATTTACCAAGAACAATCTTCTCTCTAAGGGTGCTAACCAATTAAATTTTATTCCCCCTGAAATAATTATTTCAGTTTTTTCTAATTCATTTATAAATTTTTCTTGATCTGGAATCGATCCAATACTCCAAATTAAATAATATTTTGAACAACTTTTTTTTCTTAATAGAAAATTAAGTGCTGCATCATGTGAAAATAGCTGAATACATTCATAGTTATCTAACATTGGCTTCACATTTTTAATAAAATTATTCTCCTTTTCGTCGAGATATATTTGATCATCATAATTTGTATACTCAATAAATCTTTTATTATAATTTTTTATATTTTTAAGATTTATATCAAAAACTAAAAAAAATGATAAAATAAGGATAAAGGCTAAACTGATATTTTTAATACTAGAGTTATAGATAATAAATTTTTTATTAATTTTAGATAACAAGGAATATAAAATAATTATTGAAAAAAAAATTATAGGATAACCAAATATATGTTTCATATGGGGTCCATCCGATCTTCCAACAACATAAGCATAACTAAAAATCGAGATTAAACATAAAAATATAAGTAAAAATTTTAAACTTGTTAAATAATTGTCATCAATTTTGAAAAATAAATTTATAGTGATTATTGAGATTAATATAATCGAAATCATAGTTTTAACTGCTCTGTAAGAGTCTGGATCGTTACTAAATGGGGTTGGATGAATTATGCCATGTATATGGCTTATATATTTATAAACAGAAAATGTATTATCTATAAAATAATTAAACTCTGTTCCTAAATAAAAATAAAATACTAACCACCAAAATAATATTGCTAATAATAAAATTAGGAAATTTTTAAAATTTTTTCTTATCAAAAGAAAAATCAGAAAGCTTATCAATATCAAATTTAATACTAAACCCCTATCAATACCCCATAACAAGGTGGCTATACTTAAAAACCCAAAAATAAAAAGAACAGTAACTCGTAAATTTTTATTTTCAAAAAAAAATGTAAATAATATTAATGAAAAGATTATTGGTATTTCTCTTGAAACAAGGTGATCAACACTTGCAATATCATAATCTATAACTGATAAAAATATAAATGAATTTAAAATAAAAAATATATTTTTATAAAAATTATTTATTTTTAAGTAATTAGTAATTTTAAAAGATAAAACCACAAGTAAAAACTTTAGAAAAAAAATTAAAAAAATGTCTGTAATTCTTTTAAGGCCAATGGTTTGAATATCAAAAATATTCCATAAAATTTTAGCACTTACGGTTTCATAAAATATTCCCTGTGTCACGTAAGAACCGGACCATAATGATCCATCTATAGAACTTTTAAATGCTGAGCTTACCTGTTGACCTTCATGCATTAAATCAAGATTATGTAATTGAAATCGAACTGATAAAAATTCAGAAATAATTAATAAAAAAATTATTAGGAACAAAAAATATAAAGAATAATTTTTATTATTATTAATTGTACTTTCATTATTAAGATTTAAAAAAAGGTTTTTAAGTTTTTTTTTTTTAAAAAAAATTTGTGAAAAAAAAATTAAAATCGGTAAAAATATAAAAATTAAATATCTTAAAATATCATTGGCAGGATTAAATTTTTTTTTTGAATATTCTCCAACTATAGATAAATCATTATATGGAAGGACAATTTTATCCCACATAACTGTTGAAATCAAAATAGATAAACAAATTAATAAACTTAAAATTATATTATATTTGAAATGCCTCATGGTGCTTGATTATATAGGTATAAAAATTTAATTGTCTTATATGGTATTCTATAACCTGGAAAAGAATTTACATCTGCAGATAAAAGTGTTGGTGGACTCCAGCCAAATGCAAAAACCAAAAAAAATATTGTTAAAATGGTTTTTGGTTTAATTTTAAGTATTTTTTGTAAATTATTAACTATTTTAAAAGTTGTTTCTTCAATTGACTTAAAATTAATTTCTATAAAGTCATTTTTGAATAAATAAAAAAAGAATAATATTGATGAAACATAGGTTATATTTACCGCTCTTCCCCAATCTATAAACATTAACCAATGAATTGGTACAAAAATATTTAATATTACAAAAATTAAAACTAGTCTCTTAAAATTAAATATTTTTAAAGTTAATTTAGAATTTTTAATTAATAATAATAATGGAGCAGATCCAATTAGCATTATCAAAAAATATCTGAATAAGTATGCATAAATACTAAATTCTTTCTCAGTTAATTTGCCTATTGTTGCTTTGATATGTACAATTGCTTCTCTTTTTGTATCCATAAGGCCACAAGACATATAGCAAGCTTCTCCAAAATTATTCATTAAGGACAATTTCATAATTTCAAAACCATCTTTAGAGATAATGTGAAAGGCGCTGTAATATGAAATAATAACTGATGGTAAAAAAATAACAAATATTGTTAAAAAAATTTTAACTAAATTTTCATTTCTCATTTTAATTAATACTATAGCTGCAAAGAAAGTATAATAAAATATTGCTGGTTCATATAAAATAGAAATCAATGGTAAAATAAAAATTATCCATAATATAGAATTTGCGGTCTTGCTTTTTTTTGAAGATATATTGTAGAACCAAATATAACCAATAAATAAAAACAATTCTTTTCTAGCTAATACTTCTAGTTCAGCAATATGATAAATTAAAAAGATTGGTGTAAATAAACTAAATAAAACAATTCCATTTAATTTAATGGTTTTAAAAAATTTGTAAATTAGAATTAAATATAGGCTGTAGAAAAAAATCTGCATCAATAGAATTACAAACCTTAGTTTTAAATCGAAAATTTGTGCTATATGAAAAGCTATTTCACCTGGCAAACCTCTTCTTGTAAAACCACCTTGATAATTAATTATCCACTCTGAAATAGTAGAGTCGTTGCCTACCTCGTGTTTTAGATATAACCAAATAAAGGCAAATACTGATATTGAAATTAAATAGTATTTAAAATAGTTTTTGTAGTTTTTTTCCATAAATTTATGGTAAGGGAATCTTATCTCCTTGTTTCATAAACTCATAGCCCTTTTTCACAGCTTCTCGCTTTGAAATTTCTAAATACCATCTAGTCAAATTTTTAAATTTTTTGAGGCCTATATCATGCCATTTGTGTCTGGCTATCCAGGGCCAAGTCGCTATATCTGCAATTGAATAGTTATCACCTGCTAAAAATTTTGAATTTAAAAGCCTTTCATCTAAATCGGTGTATATTGATTTTGTTATTTTAAAATAACGTTCCTCACCAAATTTACTTTTTCCTGGATTATAATGATGAAACTGGTGATGTTGACCAATTATTGGTCCTACGTATCCCATCTGCGCCATAAGCCATTGATTTATTTTTAATCTATCTTTTTTTTCATAAAGCATATTACTTTTTTCGGCTAAATAAATTAAAATTGCTCCAGACTCGAAAATTTCTTCTCCATTCTCGTGATCTTTAATTACTGGTATTTTGCTAAAAGGACTAATTTTTCTAAAATTTTTTTGAAATTGTTCACCCTTGATTAAATCAATTTTAGTAACCTTATAATCAAATTGAATTTCCTCTAACATTATGCTTATTTTTTTTCCGTTAGGGGTATCAGCTGTAAATAACTCAATCACTCTTTTTACCAAGTCTCTTTAATATACTTGATGAGGATGTTGTAAATTCAAATCTATATTTTTCATTTGGTCTAGCTAATTTAAAGCATGCTCTGGCTGCTAAAGCTCCCTCGTGAAAACCTGATAAAATTAACTTTAATTTACCTGGATATGAGCAAATATCACCAACTGCATAAATGCCTTTTTGATTTGTCTCAAACTTTTCAGTATCTACTTCAATTGTCTTTTTATTCAAATTCAATCCCCAGTTTGCAATTGGTCCAAGCTGCATTATTAAACCAAAAAAGCCCAAAACGTAGTCAGTTTTAAGGTTTTTTATTTCTTTGTTTTCATGTTGAATATCAATACTATCAAGCTTTCCATTGCCTTTAGGAACTTTTAATTGATATTTTGTGAATAAATTAATTTTACCCTCTTTTCTAAGCTCATAAACTTTATCTAATGTGGATTGAGCTCCTCGAAATTCATCACGTCTATGTATAAGATTTACCTTTGAGTTTGCAGATAATTCAACAGCCCAATCTAAAGCACTATCACCACCCCCAAAAATTGATACTGTTTTATCTTTAAAAATATTTTTATCTTTAATTGAATAAAAAATTGACTTCTCCTCGTATTGTTCACACTCCTTTGGCGTAAATTTTCTTGGCTCAAACGAACCTACCCCACCTGCAATAATAACATTTGGTGTAGAAAAAAAAGTTCCATTATTCGTTTTTACCTGCCATTGACCTTTTTCATTTTTCACTTCTTCAACTCTCTCGTTTAGATGAAACTTAACTTCAAAAGGTTTAAGTTGATTTATCAAATTTTTAGTCAATTCTTCACCGGTGCATTCTGGAACTGCTGGTATATCATAAATAGGCTTGTCTGGATAAAGCTCAATACACTGACCACCAATTTTATCTAAATTATCTACAACTTCACATTTAAGACCAATTATATTTAATTGATGTGCAGTGAACAAACCAGTAGGGCCTGCTCCAATAATTAACGCATCAGTTTTAATCATTGTTTTTCTGGAAGATCAACTACCAATCCATCAATTTCATCAGTAACTGAAATTTGACAGCTTAGTCTACTAAATTTATTTGGATCGTGTGCCTGATCTAACATGTCATCCTCTCCTTCAGATTTTTCATTAATTTTATTATACCATTCCTCTTTGACATAAACATGGCATGTAGCACAAGCCATACTACCTCCACAATCTGCATCAATTCCGGGTATATTATTTTGCACAGCACCTTCCATAACTGTTAAACCTTTGCCTACTTCAACAGTATGGGATTTACCATTATTTTCTATGTAAGTAATTTTAGGCATTAACCGTATTTATAAAGACAAAAAAAAATAGGGCAATATGTAAACATATCGCCCTATTTAAATAACTTCAGTTATTATTATGCTCTTCTAGCTCCTGGCTGAGAAACAGCTGCACTCCAAATTACTAGACCGAAAGCGATCTTGTTAATGAAGTCTGCTAAGTTATAAATAACGTTTAGTGTGTTAGCATCTACACCACCTGTTAGGTAACCAAATACATAACCTAATGGGTAAATTGCCCAACCTACTGTTACGATCATTCTCATAGCGCCAAATGCAGTACTTAATCCTCTGTTACCGCTTTTAGCTGCCATTTTGCCAGCTTCACCTGAGAATACTTCATATAAGATGTAGATCCATCCAGCCATACCGATTATGAAACCAAGCATTGCGTTGATGTAACCTGCTTCTCCTAAGTAACCTCCGATTAACATTACTAGAGATCCAATTAATAGTCTCCAGAAGATGTTAGCTGATACTTTTCTCACAGCTGCTAGAATTAAATAAAATTCTATCATCTGTAGTGGTACAGTAATTAACCAGTCAATATATCTGTATACTGTTGGTGAATCACCTGTTTGAACCCATACACCTCTCATGTAAACATAGTGAATGAATGCAATACCAGTTACAAGTCCTGCTACTGTTACTGATGTTTTCCATCCAGCAGCTACTGATCCTCTTTCTAAGAAAAAGAATGCTGTAGCAGCTAACATACCCATTGAAATTATCCAAAAAGATATTCCAACGAAGTCATCAGATGCCAGAAGGACAGTTTCCGCGTTTGCAGATCCAGCAAAGCCTAATAAAGCTACTGCTGCTAATGCAAACAATTTAAGTTTTTTCATAAAAAACTCCCTCTTTAGTTAGTTTTTATAGTTTATATAAACTATAGCAGATATTAATATCTGCCAAAGTTAAGGGGTTAATTACCAAATTACAGTAGTTTATAGAAGACTTTTTTACCTCTTATTTATGTTGATTTTATTGACTTTTTGAAATTAAATGCAACTTGTTGCTTAAATATCAAGCAATTAAGGCTGCTTTGAATCAAACAAACTAATTATGAGTTTTAAAGAAATTTACGAAAAATCAATAAAAAAACCTGAGGAATTTTGGAGGTCGTTAGCCGATGATATCTTTTGGTTTAAGAAACCATCGAAAATTTTAAATAGTACTAAACCACCTTTTTATAGATGGTACGAGGATGGTGTCACTAATACTTGTTATAATGCTCTAGACTTGCACATTCAAAATGGTTTAGGAGACAAGATTGCATTAATTTACGATAGTCCAATCACTGGAAATAAGTCAAAGTTCACTTTTAAAGAGTTAAAAAATAAAGTTTCTAAGTTCGCAGGTGCGCTTAAGAACCAAGGTATTGGTAAAGGTGATAGGGTTGTCATTTATATGCCTATGGTACCTGAGGCAGTCATTGCAATGTTAGCTTGCGGTAGAATTGGTGCTATACACTCCGTAGTTTTTGGAGGATTTGCATCTAATGAACTTGCAAGCCGTATTGATGATAGTAAAGCAAAAATACTAGTTACAGCTTCATGTGGTTTTGAACCTGGAAGAACTGTTGAATATAGACCATTAGTTGATGGAGCGCTTAAATTAGCTAAACATAAATTAGAGAAAGTTATTTTTTATCAAAGAAAAAATCACGAGATTAAATTAAATTCACCTTTAGAAATCAGTTGGAATGAAAGTCTTCAAAATGCAAAAGATACAGATTGTGTAGAGATGAATTCAAATGATTATGCTTATATTCTTTATACATCTGGAACAACGGGTATTCCAAAGGGGATTGTGAGAGACATTGGTGGTCATATCGTAGCCCTTAAGTGGACTATGAAAAATATTTATAACATAGATCAAGATGATGTCTGGTGGTCAGCAAGTGATATTGGATGGATTGTCGGACATTCTTATATAGTTTACGCACCATTATTTAAAGGATGTACAACTTTATTGTTTGAAGGTAAGCCAGTTGGAACCCCTGATGCTGGTGTTTTTTGGAGAGTAATTTCTGAGTATAAAATTAAATCTTTATTCACTGCACCAACTGCTTTTAGAGCAATTAAAAAAGAAGATCCAGATGGAAAATTTTTTTCTAAATATGACTTAAGTTCTTTTAAATCATTATTTTTAGCTGGAGAAAGAGCTGATCCTGATACAATTAAATGGGCAGAAAATTTATTAAAAGTTCCAGTAATTGATCACTGGTGGCAAACTGAAACTAGTTGGGCTATTAGTTCAAACTGCACAGGTATTGAAATGATGAAAACTAAATATGGATCAGCTTGTAAAGCTGTCCCAGGATATGATGTAAAAATTATTAAACCCGATCAAACTATCGCTAAAGCAAATGAAATGGGAGATATAGTTGTAAAACTTCCACTTCCTCCTGGTACCTTTCCAACTTTATGGAATGCAGATAAGAGATACGAAGATAATTACATGTCTAATTATAAAGGATATTACCAAACCTATGATGCTGGGCATATTGATGAAGATGGTTACATTTGGATTATGTCACGTACCGATGATATTATAAATGTTGCTGGTCATAGACTTTCAACTGGTGCTATTGAAGAAGTATTATCAGAACATAAGTCTGTAGCTGAATGTGCGGTAATTGGAATTGCAGACAAGCTTAAAGGTCAATTACCGATTGGATTGTTAACTTTAAAAGCAGGAGTAGCTCAAGATAATGAGGCTATTTCAAAAGAATGTATTAAAATGATTAGGGATAAAATTGGTCCAGTTGCTGCTTTCAAATCAGCTATAGTAGTAAAAAGACTTCCAAAAACAAGATCGGGTAAAATTTTAAGAGGCACAGTAAGAAAAATTGCAGATAAGGAAGACTATAAAATGCCAGCAACGATTGATGATCCTAAAATTTTGGATGAAATTAAGGAAGAATTAATCAAAAATAATATTTTAAAATAAAGTAATACAATTGAAATTAAGAACACTTACAAATATTTTCTGGTTATTAAAAAATCATCGACAAATTAAAAATTGGAAAAAAAGAAATTTTACTCCTCCTTCGCCTGAATTTATCAAACATCAGATCATTCAAAATAACAATATAAAAGACGCAGCCTGGATTGAAACAGGGACCTACTACGGTGAAACTACTAAAATATTATCAAAAATATCAATGAAAATA
The DNA here is from genome assembly GCA_902574695.1 of uncultured Pelagibacteraceae bacterium. Lineage (GTDB taxonomy): Bacteria > Pseudomonadota > Alphaproteobacteria > Pelagibacterales > Pelagibacteraceae > Pelagibacter. The sequence goes on from CACGON010000004.1 coordinate 36,098, forward strand.
ATTTCAATTGAGGCAGATGAAGATTTATTTAATCTAGCAAAAAAAACTTTATCTAATTTAAAAAACGTAGAACTAATGCTTGGAAAAAGTGAAAATGAATTGCCTAAAGCAATACAGAGATTAAAGAATTATAAAAATATTTGTATCTACCTTGATGCTCATCTTTGCCATGATCATATAAAAAATATAAAAACCTTCGGAAATGAAGAAAATGCAACTCCAATAAAAAGAGAGCTTAAATTTATTCAAGAATGTAAAGATGAATTTAATAAAATTACTATTCTTATAGATGATATCAGACTTTTTAATGAAAAATTTCAAAATTATCCAAAAAAAAATTATTTAGTTAATTGGTGCACCGAAAATAATTTTGAATGGGAAATTGAACAAGACATTTTTATTTGTAAAAAAACAAATGATTAAAACCTACATTTTTTTAATACTTGCAATTTTTTTTGAAGTAGCTGGAACTATGTTATTGCCTGCAACTTTAAACTTTACAAAATTAATACCAACAACGATTCTTACTATATGTTACTTATCAGCATTTTATCTATTAACCTTTGTTGTAAATAAATTACCAATTGCAATCGTATATGCTACATGGAGTGGATTAGGTATATTTACAATAGCTATTTTAGGTTATATTTTTTTTAAACAATCTCTAAGTTGGCAAGCAATCTTAGGGTTGTTTTTGATCGTTCTTGGGGTTGTGCTTGTAAACAGTTTTACTGTCAAAATTAATTAAATATTAATGGAGTTCCGTCTGGTTCCCCTAAAATTTTTCCATCTCTCATTTTTGTTTTTCCACCTATAATAGTGGCTACTGGAGTTCCTTTAAATTCAAAATCATTGAATGGAGACCATTTACATTTGCTCTCTATATTCTCATTTTTAATAACAATTTTTTTATTCATATCAACTATAGTAAAATCTGCATCATATTTTTCTCTGATAAATCCTTTATTTTTGATACCAAAAATTCGAACAGGGTTCTCGCAAACAAAATTTATTAATTGATCCAAAGATAACTTTTTTGCATTTACATGATCTAACATAACTGGCATCAAAGTCTGAACTCCTGGCATGCCTGACGGGGAATTTGGATATATTTTTTCTTTATTTTTTTGCAGATGAGGAGCATGATCTGAACCAATTGTATCATTTAAATTATTTTTTACTGCATACCATAGTCTGTCATAGTGTGATTTGTCTCTTATTGGGGGGTTCATTTGTGCATAAGTTCCTAGTTTATCATAACAGTCTGGAGCATAAATTGTTAAATGCTGTGGGGTAATTTCAAAAGTAATTTTACCTTTATGTTGTGATAAAAAATCAATTTCTTCCTTTGTAGTTACATGAAGCACATGAGCTTTTTTATTATGTTTTTCCGCTAACCTAACAATTCTTCTTGTAGAAGACATTGCGCATTCAACACTTCTCCATACAGGATGAGAGTGAACATCACCATTTTTAATTAATTTTTTATTTATATTTAAAATTTCTTCATCCTCAGAGTGAACTGCTACAACTTTTGAACTATTTTTAAAAACCTTTTCAATATCCTTTTCATTTGCAACTAATAAATTGCCTGTTGAAGAGCCTGCAAAGAGTTTTATACCACAACAACCCTCTAAATTTTTTAGATCAGCTAAGTCATCTGCATTATCTGCTGTTGCCCCAAAATAAAAAGCATAGTTGCAGTACATTCTTTTTTTGGCGAGATCTAATTTCCTTTGAAATTCTTTCTTATTAGAGGTTGGTGGATTAGTATTGGGCATTTCGAAAACTGCGGTGATACCTCCTGCAATTGCAGCTCTACTTCCAGAGTGTAAATCTTCAGTATCTGTTGAACCTGGCTCTCTAAAATGGGTTTGTGTATCAATGCATCCTGGCAAAACTAGTAAATTCTTAGCTTCATAAGTCTCCTTAGCTTGCTCAGAAACTTTACCAATTTTTAAAATTTTACCATTTTTGACTGCAATATCTTGTTCTTGTAGCTTGCCATCAATATAGCAGTTTCCATTTTTAATTATAAGGTCTAACATTATTTAAAAAACTATCTATATTATATAAAACTATTAATCAAATATGAATATGGACGATTTTTATACATTAGAGGATAGAGGAATACTTTACGTAAGCGGTTCAGATGCTAAAGATTTCCTTCAAAATGTAATTACAAATAATATTGACAAAATAAACGACAAATCTTCTATTTTTTCTTCTTTATTAACCCCCCAGGGTAAATATCTTTTTGATTTTATTATAATTAAACATAAAAATGGTTTTTTTTTGGACTGTGAAAAAAATCAAATTTCAGATTTGTTTCAAAAACTAAGTTTATATAAACTTAGATCAAAAGTGGAGATTTTGAATTTAAGCAATGAATTTGTAGTAGCTTCAATTAATAAAGAAAAATTTTTAACATTTGAGAATGCAGAAAATAAAGAGGGTTATACTATTAAGTTTAGAGAAGATCCTTTATTTTTAGACCCAAGAAACTCTCAACTTGGTGCAAGATTAATAATTAATCTTGAAAAACTTTATTTATCAATAAAAAAACTTAATTTAAAACCTTCTAAGTCAAATAAGTATTATGAGCTTAGTCATAGACTTGGGATACCCCAGGTAGAATGCTCGATTATGCAAAATAAGATTTTTGGTATTGAGTGTAATTTTGAGGAGTTAAACGGAATTGATTTTAAGAAAGGTTGTTACGTTGGTCAGGAAAACACAGCTAGAATAAAACTTAAAAATAAACTTTCTAAAAGACTCTTGCCTTTTAAAGTTATCGAAGGAAAGATTGAGATTAATGATGATATTTACTTAAAGGATGAAAAGCTGGGTAAAATTTTGATAGGTAATATCTATCCATTTGGATTGATCAAATTTAAAAATAATGATTTTGATTTTTCATTAAATTATAAGTGTAAAGAAGCAATAATAAAGTTTTACAAACCTGATTGGTTAGTAAATTAATTTAGAATTTTAATCGCTGCTTGAGCAGTATCTGTTGAAAAAGATATAAATTTATAATCTTTTTCATCAAAAACTTCAGTCAGTGCTTTATACTCTCCAACATCCCATCCCTCAAAATTATAAAGCTCATCAAATAAAATAATTGCTCCATTTATGAGATGGGGCTTTATTGTTTCTAATATAAATTTTGTAGTTTCGTAAGTATCAACATCCATATGAACAAAGTTTATTTTGGGTTTTTTTTCATCAATAAAATTAGGAAGTGTTTCATGAATCCATCCTGATATTGGAATAACATTTTTATTTAATTTTGGTATTTTTTTTTTTAAATCAAAGGTTCCTTTTGTGACTGTGGTACCCAACCAATCCTCCCTAAGTCCTTCAAATGAGTCGAAACCGTAAATATTTTTATTTATTTTTTGTGAAAAAAAATTTATTGAAGTTCCACTAAATACTCCAAATTCTAAATAGAAATTATTTGGATCTTTATCATTTTCATTTGCCCGATCTATTGCATGATCTCTTATATTTTCTGAATTTAACAATACAGCAGTTTTAAAATATTTTTTAAAATGCTCATAACAGTTTTTTATTTGCTCATCTTTGTACATGTCGTAGACTGTGGGACTTAGTTTATAGGTTGGATAAGCGTATTTTTTAAAAACATTAAAAGCTTTTCTTAACTTTTTTAATATTGGCATCAAATAAGCCCTTCTTTTTCTTTTTAAATTAAACATATTTTTTTCTAAAATAAATTTCTATTTTCTTTGTACCAATTTATAGTTTTATTAAGCGCTTTATTTATAGTTATACTTTGTTTCCATCCTAATTCTTTTCGTATTTTATTATCATTAAGTTTTTGAAATTTTAATTCTTTTTTGGATTTATTCAAAATTATAGGCTTTAAATCTCTTCTATTCATTAAAGCTAAAATCATGTTTACCAATTTTATTACTGACAAATTATCTTTAGAACCAACATTATAAATTAAAGTATTGGAATTCTTATTTTTTAATTTATTCATTATCATGAAGTATGCTTTTACTGCATCATCAACGAAAAGGTAATCTCTTATTAATTTTCCTGAGGATCTTATTTTTAATCTTTGATTTTTCATAGTCGATAGAATTGTTTCTGGAATAATTCTATTTTTATTAAAGTCACCTGGACCAAATAAATTTCCACATCTTACAATAGCAACTTTTAAGTTATATACTTTGCTGTATGACTGACATATCAAATCTGAACACGTCTTAGATAAATCATAAGGATAAATCGAGTTTAAATTATCATTTTCTAAGTAATTTCTTTTTTTTATTTCACCATAAGCCTTATCAGATGAGCTATAAATTAATAAAATCGATGGATCTATTTGCCGAATACATTCAAGAATATTTATTGTGCCCATTATATTATTTTTATAAGTTTTAAGTGGATATTTTAGTCCGTCTAAGACTTGTGTTACCGCGCCGGTATGAAATATTACATTTATTTTCTTATTTTTAATTGTTTTTTCTAGAAAATATTTATTTTGATAATTTCCATAAATAAAACTTATATTCCTTCCCTTAATTAAACTGTTTCTTTTTTTATTTTTAGATCTATCTAAAACAAAGACATTATATTTTTTTTTTTTTAAAAAACTTACTAACGGTTTCCCTAATAAACCCAATCCACCAGTTACAAGTATATTTTTCATTGCTATAAATTTCTTAATTTTTTTTTTGCTGCAATTAATTCTTTTTTATCATTTATGCTATAAAAATATCCTTTGTGCTCATAGCTTACAAGCAAACCTTTTTTTGTAAGTTTGGGTAAAAAACTACTCTCAATTTCTTCATTCGATTTAAATTTTTTAATTAAAGATGAATTTATCAGATAATTTCCAATATTAATTGGATTAGAAAAAACAGGTTTTTCAAAAAATTCTTTAACAAAACCTTTTTTATTTAAAACCACATGCCCATATTGGGATCTTTTTTTATATATAGTTGCAATAGCTTTTTTTTTCTTAAAATAAATATACTTTCTAAAAATTTCCTTGATTTTTATATTAGATAGATCATCACCGTAAACAATTAACAAATCATTATCAAGAATATATTTTAGTGACTTAATAACTCTTTTCATCTTATTTGCATTCTTGCCGGCATCAAATAATGAGATATTTATTTTATTTTTTTTCAAATTTATATTCTTAAAGTTTTTATTTAGTAGGTTTAATTTATATTTTTTAATATTCTTTTTTGAATAAAAAAATTTCTTAAAAAAATTTTTTTTGTATCCTAATGGTAAGATAAAATGATTTAATCCATGTTTATTAAGATGTTTAATAATGTGCATAAGAATGTAATCATTATTAAGTTTTGAAAGTTGCTTTGGTGGTTCATTTATTGAAGAAAATCTTGATCCAGAACCCCCAACTAATAAAATAACTGATATCAGGCTGGTATTTATTTTCATAAATTATTGGGTTACCATATATTATATGCTAAGTAAAACATGATTAATAATTTAATTTTTAGGAATTTACTATATTAATAATTAATGTCTAAAAATTTGGCAATCACAGTACTCACCTGGAATGACTGGCAAAATACAATTAAATGTCTCGAAAGTATTTATCAGAGTACGTTTAACAATTTTGATATTATATTAGTAAATAACAATTCAGAGGAAATTCATCTTAAAAAAATCTTTGATTGGTCAAAGAATAATATAAAAATTGAAGATGAGGAAATAACTTATAATCCAAATAAAAAAATAGAAATAATTAAAGTTGAAAAAAGTACAATTATAAAAAATAAGGGAAAAAAGGTAATTTATTTAATTGATAGTAAAGAAATTAAAAATGAAAGATGGGCTGTAAACTTAGGTTGTACTGCAGGTTTAAACTTGGGTTATCAATTTTCATTAAATCAAGATTATGATTATATTGCACGTATTGATTGTGATTTTATAATCACTAAAAATTATTTGGAAAACATAGTCAAGACATTAGATGGTGATACAAGTATTGTTGCTGCTTCCCCAAAAATAATTCACGGGGGTTTAAAAAATACTATTTGGTATTGTGGATGGTACAGGAGTTGGGGATTTTTAAAGTTTCATAAAATGATGAATTTAAAAAAAAATAGGATAATAGATCACCCATCCTATAAAGGAATAAAAGATACAGATGTAGTGTCAGGCTGCTGCTCTATCTATAAAGCAGATGCTCTTAAACTATCAGGTTTAGGAGACGAAATATTTTTTTTTGGGCCTGAAGATTTTGATTTATCTTTTAGATTAAAAAAATACGGAAGACTGGTTGTCAATTTAGATGTTAAAACTTTTCACATGCTCACTCAAAGCTCAAAAGTCTCAGGTTGGCTATCTAGAAGTTACTATGAAGCTAAAGGTTTTTTGATTCTAATAAAAAAAAAGGGAGATTTATTAGATAAAGTAATAGGTTACTCTTATTTTGTTTTAAGAATACCTTATTATTTAATACTACTTGCTTTGAAAAAAAGAGAAAAAGATAGAGTTTATGGTTATTGTCTTGGGTGTTATGATTTTTTTTTAAACAAAAAATTATAAAAATTTTTTGGTGCGGTCGGAGAGACTCGAACTCTCATGAGCTAGGCTCACACGGCCCTCAACCGTGCCTGTCTACCAATTTCAGCACGACCGCTTATTATGCGGCAGAATAAGTGAATGACAATTATGTTTCAAGTTGATACATTTAATTATGGAATTTAACTCTGAGATAAAAAAAGCAACTGACCCTATTTATCAAAAAATATCAAAAATAATGCCTCAAATAGAGTGGTCTACACATGCTCCTTACATTTATGAGATAAATAAATTAAAGAAAGAAAAGAATGCTGTGATACTTGCTCATAATTATCAAACGCCGGAAATATATCATGGTATATCAGATTTTTCAGCTGACTCCCTTGCATTGGCTGTAGAGGCTGCAAAAACAAGAGCTGATATTATAGTAATGTGTGGAGTACACTTCATGGCTGAGACTGCAAAATTAATGAGTCCGGATAAAAAAGTTCTCCTTCCAGATATGCTTGCTGGTTGCTCATTGTCATCCTCAATAACTGGAGAGGATGTGAGGAAGCTTAAAAAAAAATATCCTGGCGTTCCTGTTGTGTCATATGTAAATACATCTGCTGATGTCAAAGCTGAAACTGATGTTTGTTGCACTTCTGCAAATGCAGTCAAAATTGTTAATTCTTTGGGTATGAAGAAAGTAATTTTTTTACCTGATGATTATTTGGCTAAATACGTCGCTTCTCAAACAGATGTTGAAATTATTTCTTGGAAAGGAACATGCGAGGTTCACGAACAATTTAATGATGAAGAGATAAACGAAATTAGAAAAAATAATCCTGGAATTAAAATTATAGCTCATCCTGAATGTCCACCAGATGTTATTGAAGCAAGTGATTTTGCAGGTTCAACTAGTGGTATGATTAAATATGTAAAAGATAATCAGCCAGAAAAAGTAATGATGGTTACTGAGTGCTCAATGAGTGATAATGTTCAAATTGATAATCCTAATGTTCAATTTATAAGACCATGTAATTTATGTCCACACATGAAAAGAATAACTCTTCCAAAAGTTTTAGATTGCCTTAAAAATGAAACTAATGAGATATTGATGAGTAAAGAGACTATTGAAAAAGCAAAAAAATCAGTAGAGAAAATGGCAGAGATCGGCAGATAAATTCTGTGTCTAAAATAAAATTATCAAAAAAATATATTTATAAAATTTGCAAAGAGGCATTAAAAGAAGACCTTCACCCCTATGGAGATATAACATCAAAACTTTTAAATAATAAAGATAAAATAAAAGCAAAGATAATATCCAATTCAGATGGTATAATTGGTGGTTTAGATTTAGCGAAACAAACATTTAAAATAGTTGATAAAAAAATTTTATTCAAAACTAAAAAAAAAGAAGGTTCAAAAATTAAAAATAAGCAAATAATTGTAGAAATTAAAGGCAATGCTAAAAATATATTAACCGCAGAAAGAGTAGCCCTAAATTTTTTATCACATGTTTCGGGTATAGCTACTCAAACTTATAAATTTGTAAAGAAAGTTGGAAAAAATACTAAAATTTGCTGTACCAGAAAAACCATACCTGGACTAAGGATTATTCAAAAATATGGGGTGAACCTTGGTGGTGGTCACAACCATCGTTTTAATTTAAGTGACGAATATTTAATTAAAGACAATCATATAGCAAATTCAAATTTAAGAAATTTAGTTATAAAAGCAAAAAAAAATAGTAAAAAAATTACTGTAGAGATAGATAATTTGAGTCAATTAAAAAAAATAATAGATTTAAAATTTAATACTGTTTTATTTGATAATATGAGTATTAAAAATTTAAAAAAAGGAGTTCGATTAGTGGGAAATAAGTATGAGACTGAAGCATCTGGAAATGTTAATTTAAAAAATATAAGAAAAATAGCATCAACTGGTATAAATAGAATTTCTATTGGGCGTCTAACACATAGTGTTTCCGCAATAGATTTAAAATTAGAAATTTAAATTATTTTTTTAATTGTGCTTGAGCTGCTGCAAGTCTTGCAATAGGAACTCTATAAGGTGAACAGGAAACATAATTAAGACCTGTGTCTGAGCAAAATTTGATACTTTTTGGATCCCCACCATGCTCTCCACAAATTCCCAATTTAAGTTTTCTATTTTGCTTTCTCCCTTTTAATGTAGCAATTTCAATTAAATCTCCCACACCTTCATCTATTGATATAAATGGATCAATATCAAATATTCTATTTTCAATATAATCATTTAAAAATTTACCACTATCATCCCTGCTGATACCAAATGTAGTTTGCGTTAAATCATTAGTTCCAAAACTAAAAAAGTCAGCATGTTTAGCTATGTCTTTAGCTTTTATCGCAGCTCTCGGTAATTCTATCATTGTGCCAACTAAGTAATCTATTTTTGTTTTATTTTCTGTTTTTACTTGATTGGCAACTTTGTTAACTAAATTTTTCATTATTTCTATTTCAGCTTCAGTTGAAACTAAAGGAATCATGATTTCTGGAATAATTGATTTAATCTTTTTATTCTTGCATTCAATCAGGGCTTCAAAAATTGCTCTACATTGCATTTCATAAATTTCAGGAAAAGAAATAGCTAATCTACATCCTCTATGCCCCAACATTGGATTATGTTCATGTAACTCGCCTATACGTGACTCAATCTCTGAAACCGTTAAGCCAAGGGCATCAGAAACATCTTTTATCTCTTTTTCATTTTTTGGTAAAAACTCATGTAATGGAGGATCCAAAAGTCTAACTGTGACTGGGAGACCATTCATTATTTTAAATATTTCTATAAAATCTTTCTTTTGATGAGGAAGTAGTTTAGCAAGAGCTTTACTTCTATCATTTATTGTTTTAGACAATATCATTTCCCTAACAGACATAATTCTGTCTTCGTCAAAAAACATATGCTCTGTTCTGCATAGTCCTATACCTTCTGCCCCAAAGACTCTAGCAGTTTTAGTATCTATTGGTGTTTCTGAATTTGTTCTTACTTTAAGTTTTCTAAAACCATCAGCCCAACTCATTAATTTTGAAAAGTCACCTGATATTTCTGGTTTTACTGTTTGAACTTCTCCCAATATTATTCTTCCGGAAGAACCATCAATAGTAATTATCTCACCTTCTTTAACTTGAAATTGATCAGTTTTGAATAATTTATTTTCGTAATCTATGTTAATTTCACTTGATCCAGAAACGCACGGTCTTCCCATACCTCTTGCAACAACCGCTGCATGACTTGTCATTCCTCCCCTAGACGTTAAAATTCCTTTAGCTGCATGCATTCCATGTATGTCTTCTGGTGATGTTTCAACTCTAACTAAAATAGTATTTTGCATCATACCATTAAGTCTTTCGGCCTCTTCTGATGAGAAGACTACCTTTCCACTAACTGCGCCTGGAGATGCAGGTAATCCTTTTGCTATTACTTTTATATCTGTTTTCTCATCTAAAGTTGGATGAAGAAGTGTATCCAAAGAGTTTGGATCAATTCTTAAAATAGCTTCTTTTCTGGAAATTAATTTTTCTTTTACCATATCTACTGCAATTTTAACTGCTGACTTTGCAGTCCTTTTTCCTGATCTTGTTTGTAACATCCACAATTTTTTATTTTCAACCGTAAATTCAACATCTTGCATGTCTTTAAAATATTTTTCTAAGGTACGAAGAATTTTTTTTAATTTTTTAAAAATTTCAGGCATTGCCTCTTCCATAGATAATTCTTTAACACCGGCATATGATCTAGCTTTCTTTGTTAAATATTGCGGAGTTCTTGTGCCAGCAACTACATCCTCTCCCTGCGCATTAATTAAATACTCACCGTAGATTTCATTTTTGCCATTTGCTGGATTTCTAGTAAAAACTACTCCAGTCGCACAATCATTTCCCATGTTGCCAAAAACCATCGATTGAACATTTACTGCTGTTCCCCATTCAAGCGGAATTTGATTTATTTTTCTGTAAACCTTGGCTCTATGACTCTCCCATGATAAAAAAACAGCGCTTATAGCACCATACAATTGATCAAATACATTTTGAGGAAATTCTTTTTTTGTTTTCTCTTTTACAACATTTTTAAAATCTCCAATTAAAGCGTCCCAATCATTTTCGTCAAGGTCAGTATCTAACAATACCCCTTTTGTTAATTTATAATTTTCAATTAACTCTTCGAAGTTATAACTATCAACATTTAAAACTACGGTACTATACATCTGTATAAATCTTCTATAACTGTCTTTTGCAAAACGCATATTTGAAGTTTTTTTTGCTAATGCAAAAACTGTTTTATCATTTAAACCGAGGTTTAAAATCGTATCCATCATACCGGGCATAGAAACTCTTGCTCCAGACCTCACAGATACCAATAAAGGATTATTTAAATCTCCAAATTTTTTACCAGACTCTTTTTCAATATTTTTTAGTTCTGCATTAATATCTTTTAATATTTTCTTATCTAATTTTTTTTTATTCTTATAAAAAATTTCGCAAACTTTTGTGGAAATCGTAAATCCAGGAGGAACTGGTAAACCCATTTTTCCCATTAAAGCTAGGTTCGCACCTTTGCCCCCTAAAAAGTTTTTAGGATTTTTTATTTTTTTTGTATATTTAGATTTAAAATTTAATACTAGTTTGTTCACTTCACGCTTTCAATTTTAGAAAAATTTATATAATTTTCGAACGTTTTACATAACATTTGTATAAGTTCCAAACGATTTTTTCTAATTGATAAATCCTGATCATTCACAATAATATTATCAAAAAACTCAAAAACCGGCTTTTTGATAGATGCTAGATTTTTAAGTGTTTCATTATAATCTTCATCATCATCTCGGCTAATGTTTAAAAAGTATTTTCTTAATTCTTTAATTTTTTTATATAGATTTTTTTCGTACTCACTTTTAAATATTCCTGGATCAGTTGATTCTGAAAGTTTAATTTCTTGTGTTTTTGTTTCATTCTCTAAGATATTTGATGATCTTTTATAACTTGAAATTACATCTTGGCCTAAATCTAAATTAATAATTTTATTTATCGCAAAAGATTTTCTAAAAATTTTATTTAAATTATCTATACCAAAGCTTGATAGTCCTGAATTAATAATATCTCCTCTAATATTCTTTTCTTTCATGTAATATTTTAATCTCTCTAACAAAAAATCAGACAATTCTTTTAAAACTATCTTGCTTTCAAATTTAAAACCTTGATCTTGATAAAGTAACAAAGAATAATTAATTAAATCTTTAATTTTAAATTCTTTGTTATTTTCTACTATCAATCTAACAATTCCTAATGCTGCTCTTCTTAATGCAAAAGGATCTTTAGAGCTTGTAGGTTTAAATTTAATTCCAAAAAAACCCACTAAAGTATCTAATTTATCTGTCAAAGATAAAGCTAAACTGAAAGATTTTTTAGGAGTTTTACTTTCAAGTCCACTAGGTAAATAATGCTCTCTAACCGCTAAAGCTACATCCTTTTCAAAACCCTGCTCCTCTGCAAAATATCCCCCCATTATGCCTTGGAGCTCAGGAAATTCCCCAACTAAATCTGAAGTTAAATCAACTTTACAAATTGAGCTGGATAGTTCCATTTTCTCCTTACTTATCAACAATTGATCTGAAACAATAGCTCCAAGTTTCCTCATTCTTTGAATTTTATCAAAATAAGTTCCTAGACCTTTAAAATAATTTACATTTTTTAGCTTAGATATTTGCTTAACAAGGTTTTGAGATTTATTTTTATTCCAGAAAAACTCTGCATCATTTAACCTTGCCTCTACAACTCTTTCATTGCCAAGCTTTATAAGTCCTTTTTTATCTTCGTTATTTGCAACAACTAAAAATTCATTAGAAATATTATTTTTATTATCAAAAGTAGGAAAATATTTTTGATGATATTGCATTGTAATAATGAGTATTTCTTTGGGTATTTTTAAAAATTTTCTATCAAACTTACATGATAAGATTTTTGGTTGATCAACTAAGTCAGTTACCTCTTGTAAAAGTTTTTCATCAATTTCTATCTTTAAATTCTTTTTATTAGAATGCTTTATAAGCTCCCCCCTAATAAATTCTTTTCTTTCACTGTGATCAATAATTATTCCACTTTTTTTAAAATAATATGAGTAGTTTTTAAAGTTTTTAAAAGCTTTTTTTTTATCTTCAAATTCTTTATCCAAAAAAGTACAATTAGAACTCTCAATATGATGAAATTTAAAATCTAGTGTTTTATTTTCAAAAGTCGCTAAAATAGATTTTAATGGTCTTCCCCAATTTAGATCGTAATCTGCCCATTTCATTGATTTCTTCCACTGAATATTATTGAGAGCAAAAGGGATATTTTTTACCAAAAAATCGTGGGTCAAGAATTTTTTCTCTGGTTTTTTATAAAAATAAAATTCTCCTTTTTCTGTCTCTTTCTTAAAAATTTGTTCTTTAGTAAAATTGTTTGACCTTAAGAATCCTTCAATAGCTTTATCATCTGCCTTTGTGCTGGGACCTCTAACTTCCTCCTCTTTTTCTATAATTTTACTGGGCAGACCTTCGAATAAAATAATAAGTCTGTTAGGAACAGAATAACTATGACTTTTTTTAAAAAGAATATTTTTATTTTCAAATAATTTAATGAAGTTTTCTAAAAGATTTTGCCTAGCAAATTTTTGTAAATTTGCAGGAATTTCTTCACTAAAAATCTCTAAAAAAAATTCAGACATTATTTTGTTTGAGCGCTAATCCAAACTTCAGCTACACCTTTGGTAATATCTCTTATCCTCGAAATAAACTCAGCTCTTTGAGCAACGCTTATTACACCTCTTGCATCCAATATATTAAAAACGTGACTAGCTTTTAAACACTGATCATAAGCTGGAAGAGATATTTTTTTTTCTGTTAAGCATTTTGCCTCTTGCTCAAGCATATCAAAAATCTTAAATAAATTATCTGTGTTTGCATGTTCAAAATTGTAAGCTGAAAACTCTTTTTCTGCTTGATGGAATACATCTCTATATCTAATGCCTTCATTATTCCATTCTAAATCATAAACATTCTTTTTTTGTTGAGTAAACATACAAATCCTCTCAAGACCATAAGTAAGTTCCACAGAAACTGGTTTGCATTCAAATCCTGCCATTTGTTGAAAATATGTAAATTGAGTAATTTCCATTCCATCACACCACACCTCCCATCCAAGTCCTGCGGCTCCCAATGTAGGACTTTCCCAGTCATCTTCTACAAATCTAATATCGTGATCTTTGTAATTTATTCCAATAGTTTTTAGGCTATTTAGATAAAGTTTTTTTATATTTTTTGGTGATGGCTTAATTATAACTTGAAACTGATAATAATGCTGAAGTCTATTTGGATTTTCTCCATATCTTCCATCTGTTGGTCTTCTTGATGGTTGGACATAAGCTGCTTTCCAATGCTTAGAACCTAAAGATCTTAATGTGGTAGCTGGATGAAAAGTTCCTGCCCCAACTTCTATGTCATAAGGTTGTAAAATTACACAACCATTCTTACTCCAATATTTCTGAAGATTTAATATAGTATCTTGAAATGTTTGAAGCTTTGTTTTTTTTTTAGAAACCATATCTTTGCCAGATAGATCTTTCTTCCATAATACTTATGACTTTGTCGGTATGACTTTCAGATGAAAGCTTTCTTGCAAGCCAACCCTTTTGCTTTTCGAATTTTTTAATAATAATATCCTCACCAAATTTTTCTTTTAAAATTTTTTCAGCATTGCCTATACCATCAATAAGACCTAACTCTTTTGCTTTTCTGCCTGACCAAAACTCACCTGAAAATAACTCTATTCCAGAATCTTTTTTCAATTTGTTTGACCTACTGTTTTCTACGACTTCTATGAAATCTTTATGAAGATCTAATTGAATATTTTTTAATCTTTCTATATCTTCTTTTTTTTCTTCTGTAAAAGGATCAAGAGTACTTTTATTTTTTCCTGCAGTATATACTCTTCTTTGAACACCTATTTTGCTAATCAATTCTGTAAAACCAAAGGATGAATATATTACTCCAATCGAACCAATTATTGAACTTTGATTAGCATAAATTTCATCTCCGGAACAAGCGATGAGGTATCCGCCAGAAGCAGCTACATCTTCAGCAAAAATCAATACTTTTTTATTATTTTTTTGTGCAAGTGATTTAATTTGATCGTGAATCAAATGAGATTGAACAGGAGAACCTCCAGGAGAATTAATTGAAATTGCAACTGCGGGAGCTTTTTTAATTGAAAATGCTTTTTTTATTATTTCTTCTTGGCTTGCAAAATCTATTCCTTGCTTAAATTTACCTACATTACCAATTACCCCACTTAATTTGATATGGGGTATTATTTTTTTTTTTTTGAAAAATGAAAACATGCCTATGCTTATAAAATTTATGGCTAAATATAAAGTCTACTAATAGTTGAAGTTTTAGGTGCGTCAATTGATAAGTATAATATTGACGGTATTATACTAGTTTGGCTTCATGGGTACGGTTGTACAGTTAAAAAACAGGATAAATAATTCTTACTCTGAACTAAAAAGCTCAGTTGAAGATAAGTTAGTTTTGGTAGAGGAGAAAATAAAATCAAGATTATCAAGCAAGGTAAATTTGGTTGATGAAATGACAAAGTATCATTTAAGAACAGGCGGAAAAAGGTTGAGAGCAATGCTTACCCTAGGTTCAGCCAGATTATGTGGATATCAAAAAGGATCTAGAGACGTAAATTTGGCAGCTTGTGTGGAATTAATCCATGCAGCCACTTTAATGCATGATGATGTAATAGATAACAGCGAAGTAAGAAGAGGAAAAAAAACTTTAAACAAAATTTGGGGAAATCAATCATCAATTCTTGTTGGTGATTATTTATTAAGTAGGTGTTTTGAAATGATGGTAGAAGATGGTAATCTTGAAGTTTTAAAACTTTTATCATCAACTTCTGCAGAAATATCGCAGGGTGAGGTTTTGCAACTACAGCACAAAGGTGAGGTAGACATGTTGGAAGAAACATATCTAAAAATAATTTCTGCAAAAACTGCGTCATTATTTGCTGCATCAACAAAAGTAGGTTCAATATTGGCGAATAAAGATAATAAAATCAAAGATGCTTTAAACTTTTATGGAAAAAATTTAGGTCTAACTTTTCAAATAGCAGATGACACTTTAGATTATAATTCAGACCTAAAATTTTTTGGAAAAGAGTTGGGAAATGATTTTTATGAAGGAAAAGTTACGTTACCAATTATATTGCTATATCAAAAAGTAGATGCCAATGAAAAATATAATATTAAAAAGATATTTGAAAAAAAATATAGAAATAGCGATGAATTAGAATTTATCTTAAATTTAATAAAGAAAAAAAATATTATTAGTGATTGTTATCACAAAGCTGAATATTTTATTAATCTTGCATCAAATTCCTTAAGTATTTTTGATGAATCTAAAGAAAAAGATATTTTTAAAAAATTAACTTCCTTTAGTTTGGAAAGAAATTTTTAAGGGCTTAATAGATTTCTTATCCAATCGCCATTAGAAGACTGAGAGTATTTTAATCTTTGATGAATTCTGTTTTCCCCATCAAGCCAAAATTCAATTTCTGTTGGATTAAGCTTCCATCCTGACCAATGCTTTGGTCTTGGAACGCTATGCTCCTCAGGATATTTTTTTTTAAAATCGTCAATTGATTTCATTAACTCATCTCTGTTTTTAAGGATAGTACTTTGCTTTGATGCCCAAGCTCCAATCCTGCTTCCATATGATCTTGAATTATAATAGGTGTCGGCATCTAAGTCAGGAACATTATCTAATGTTCCAATTATTCTGATTTGTCTTAAAAGACTTTTCCAATGAAAACACATCGACCCATGTGGATTTTCCTTTATGTCATTACTTTTCTTGCTATTAAGATTTGTATAAAAAATAAAACTATTTTCAGTAATATCTTTTAGAAGTACCATTCTAACTGATGGAATACCACTTTTTGTACTTGTGGCAAGCGCAAGGGCATTTGGATCATTAATTTCAGTTTTTTTCGCTTCATTAAACCATTCTCTAAATAGTTTAATGGGATTATCATAGTCCTTGAAGCAATAATCCAGCCCTAATGAGTTTTTTTCATTCATAATTTTAACAAAATAACTTATATAATATATTTAATGTCATTTAATACATTTGGAAAGATATTTCGCTTCACAACTTGGGGAGAATCTCATGGGCCAGCAATTGGCTGTGTTGTAGATGGGTGTCCACCCAATATTGCAATCTCTGAAAGAGATATACAGATAGAGCTGAACAAAAGAAGACCTGGTCAATCAAAGTTCACCACTCAAAGAAAAGAAGATGATAAAGTAAATATTTTATCTGGGGTTTTTGAGGGAAAAACAACTGGGACTCCTATATCTATGATCATTTATAATAAAGATATGAAGTCTAGGGATTACGAGACAATTAAGAATAAATTTAGACCAGGGCATGCTGATTATACATATTTTAAAAAATATGGAATAAGAGATTATAGAGGTGGTGGTAGGCAGTCTGCAAGGGAAACTGCTGCAAGAGTTGCAGCAGGCGCAATTGCAAAAAAAGTTTTAGAAAAAAAGATAGGATTAAAATACAAAGTAATAGGCGCAGTAACACAGCTCGGTATTCTTGGCTGTGACATTAGTAATTGGAATGATAAATTTATTTCAAGGAATCCCTTTTTTTGTCCAGATAAGAAAATTTTAAAACTTTGGGAAAAATACTTATTAAGTATCAGAAAAGCTGGCTCATCATGCGGTGCAGTTATTGAACTTAGAGCTAAAGGTATTCCATTGGGGCTTGGTGCGCCTATATACTCAAAATTAGATATGGATCTAGCCGCTGCAATGATGAGTATAAATGCTGTTAAAGGAGTGAATGTAGGGTCTGGGATGAATTCGGCCCAATTGACTGGGGAACAAAACTCTGATGAAATATTTCAAACAAGAAAATCTACAAAATTTAAATCAAATAATGCAGGCGGAATACTTGGTGGAATATCTACAGGACAAGAAATAATTATTTCTTTTGCAGTGAAACCTACATCATCAATACTTAAATCAAGAAAAACTATTGATAAATTTGGAAAAAATACTTCAATTTCTGTAAAAGGTAGACACGATCCATGTGTAGGAATTAGAGCAGTTCCAATTGGTGAGGCTATGATGCATTGCGTTATTCTAGACCACTATTTAATGAATGTTGCTCAATGTTCAGCTTAATTTGTTTTTTTAATTACGACTTTTGAATTCAATGTATCAAAAACTTTATTTTCTATATTTTGTGCATCTAGACCAGCAACTTTATACATCAAATCTGGTTTATCGTGATCGATAAATATGTCTGGTAATGTCATTGATCTAAATTTTAAACCACTATCAAGTAAATTTTTTTCCGATAAAAAATGAGATAAGTGAGATCCAAAACCCCCTATAGATCCTTCCTCGATAGTTATTATAGCTTCATGATCAGTTGCTAGCTGCCAAAAGAGATTTTCATCTAAAGGTTTTGCGAATCTGGCATCTATAATTGAAGGATTAACTCCTTTTTTTGATAAATTATTATAGGCAAGTAAGCACTCATTTAATCTACCGCCAAAATTTATAATTGCAACTTTTTTTCCCTCTTTGATAACCCTAGCTTTTCCAATTTCTATTTTTTCATCAATAGAAGGCAACTTAACCCCTAAACCGTTACCTCTGGGATATCTAAACGCAGAAGGTCTATCATTTATATCTATGGATGTATTTATCATTTTAACAAGTTCTGCCTCATCACTAGCTGCCATGACCACAAAATTTGGCAAGGTTGAAAGATATGTTGTATCAAATGATCCTGCATGAGTTGGTCCATCTGCTCCAACGAGACCCGCTCTATCGATTGCAAAACGCACAGGTAAATTTTGTATAGCGACATCATGGACGACTTGATCATATGCTCTTTGTAAAAAAGTAGAATAAATCGCTGCATAGGGTTTATAACCCTCTGTTGAAAGCCCAGCTGCAAAAGTAACTGCATGCTGTTCCGCGATACCAACATCGAACATTCTTGCAGGAAACTTTGATCCAAATAAATCCATTCCTGTGCCAGATGGCATAGCTGCGGTAATTCCAATAATCTTACTATCTTTTTCTGCATGTTTTATTAAAGTATTTGCAAAAACCTTAGTATACGAGGGCGCAGCTGACTCAGATTTTTCTTGAACACCAGTATTAATATTAAACTTCGATACTCCATGAAATTTATCTTTAGATTTTTCTGCAAATTTATAGCCTTTGCCTTTTTCAGTTTTGATATGAATCATAATAGGACCTTCATAATTGACTTCTTTTGCATTTTTTAACACAGATATTAGAGCGTCTATATCATGTCCATCAATTGGACCCATGTAGTAAAAACCCATAGAATTAAATAAGGTTCCACCTGTCATAGCGGATCTTAAAAAATCCTCGGCTTTACCAGCTTTTTTAGAAAATCTTTTTGAAAATGCTGAGATTATTAATTTAATTGTTTCCCTGAAACTAAAATATAATTTTCCAGATAAAATCTTTGCAAGATATGCTCTCATTGCGCCTACTGGTTTAGCAATAGACATGTCATTATCATTTAAAATAACAATCATTTTAGTTTTACTTGAACCAGCATTATTCATAGCCTCATAAGCCATTCCAGCACTTATCGCACCATCGCCAATTACGGCAATTACGTTGTCTGTTTTATTTGAAAGTTTGTTTGCTACCGCAATACCTAAAGCTGAAGATATTGACGTTGAGCTGTGAGCTGCACCAAAAGGATCGTATTCACTTTCAGATCTTTTTGTGAATCCAGATAACCCTCCTCCTTTTCTTAAAGTTCTAATTCTATCTTTTCTTCCAGTTAAAATTTTATGAGGATATGCTTGATGTCCAACATCCCATATTAACTTATCACTTGGAGTATTAAATATATAATGCAATGCAACAGTTAACTCTACAACACCTAAGCCAGCACCTAAATGTCCCCCGGTTTCGGATACTGCATCGATCAATTCATCCCTGACATCTTGAGCTAAAAGTTTAAGTTCTGATTGTGATAATTTTTTAATGTCAGCAGGAAATTTTATATCGTTTAAAAATTTATATTTTTTAATCATTTGCTTCTATCAACTATATAATCGATTGTTTCTTTTAAGTCTTTACCTCTGTTACCAAATTTGCCAATTCTATTTATTATATTTAATTTTAATTTTTCCCTATAATCAACAGTATTTTTATAACCCAAAGCTCTAATTAAAGTTGCTTTTCCTTTTTTCATATCTTTCTTTGTTTTTTTTCCAGCTTTTTTTGAGTTTCCCTTAAGATCGATTAAATCATCAACTATCTGGAATAGTAAACCTATTTTTTCACCAATATCTTCAAATACTTTTATATAATTAAATTTTTTTGAAATTATTACTGGGGCCATACAACAAAAACTAAATAATTTACCAGTTTTTTTTATTTGCATTATTTCGATTTTTTTTTTAGAAACTTTCTTTCTTTCAAAATTTAAATCCAAATATTGACCTCCAGCAATACCTGAATGTCCTGAGCATTTCGAAATTGAATTAATAAGTTTTATCTTACTTTCAGTTTTAATTTTAAGGTTTTCACTCGAAAGAATTTCAAATGCAATCGTTAATAAAGAATTTCCAGCTAATATTGCAGTAGCCTCCCCATATTTTTTATGTGCCGACAATTTTCCTCTTCTTAAGTTATCGTTATCCATGCATGGCAAGTCATCATGTATAAGTGAATATGCATGAATACATTCAACAGCTGCAGCAACTTGGATTAATTTTTCATACTTTATTTTAAAAATTTTACCAATATCTATTATTAATTTAGATCTAATTTTTTTTCCACCAGGAAACATTCCATATTTCATTGGTGAAATTAAATTAGATTTCTTTTGTCTTAAGAAAAAATTCTTTAAAAAAATATTTGTATCCTTTGCAATTTTATTTAATTTTTTTTCCATTATCTTTTTTTAATATTTGTTTAATTTTTTCTTTGGTAATTTCTGTTATTTTCTTTGAATTTTTTTGAAACTTTCTCTCTATCAAAACATTTAATTTTATCAGCATTTGATAATCTTCAATTGAGTTATCTAAATTATTTTTACTTTCTAGATTTTCAATTATATTATTTGCTAAATCTGTTAACTCTTCTACAGATTTACTTTGAATATCATGTGGTAAATTTTTTTCTTTCATATAAAAAGTCTTAATATTACATGAAAAACGGTCTTTCAAATATTAAAAAAAGTAAATTTTATTTAAATAAAAATGAATGTATTGGAATACCAACGGAAACTGTCTATGGTCTTGCGGCAAATGCATACTCGGACAAAGCGACCTCTAAAATATTTAAACTGAAAAAAAGACCAAAAAAGAACCCTTTGATAGTTCATTATTACTCAATAAATGATTTGAAAAAGGATTGCTATATTAATAAGAATTTTCTAAAACTTTATAAAGAATTTTGCCCTGGTCCAATCACATTTATATTAAAATTAAAAAAAAATAATAAAATATCTAAGAATGTTAATAACAAAAAAAATAATCTTGCAGTTCGGTTTCCAAGCCATCCCTTAACAAGAAAACTTTTAAAGTCTTTAAACTATCCATTAGCAGCTCCAAGTGCAAATATTTCATCAAGGGTTAGTGCAGTTTCAAAAATGGATGTTGTAGACGAATTTGGAGATAAAATTAAATATATTCTAGACGGAGGTAGTTCAAAAATAGGATTGGAGTCAACTATTGTTAGTTTAATAAATAAACCAAAAATTTTAAGACTTGGAAGTATTTCTGTGAATCAAATTCAAAATATAATTAAAAAAAAAATTAATTTTGAAAAAAATTCAGGAAATATTGTAGTTCCAGGTCAAGGAAAACTTCACTATTCTCCAGGTATTAAAATAAGAATTAATGTAAAAAATCCAAAACGACATGAGGCATTTATATTAATTAAAAAAAGAGAAATAAATGATAAGAATTATTTTTATATAACTAAAAATAAAAATCTAAACGAAGCTGGAAAAAATTTATATAAAACATTAAGAATGATTAAAAATTTAAATTATAAAAGTATATCAGTTGAAAAAATACCAGGAAAAGGAATTGGCCAAACTATAAATGATAGATTAATTAGGGCATCTAAAAAATAATGCAATTACCTATTGTTGTTCAAAATCTCTCTAAGTTTTATTCAAAAAAAGAAGCTGTTAAAAATATTAGTTTTAAAATAAACAAAAATGAAATTGTTGGATTATTAGGACCAAATGGATGCGGTAAAACAACTACAATTGCAATGATGCTTGGTCTTCTTAAACCCTCAAACGGGAAAGTTTTTATAGATGGTGAAGATATTGAAAAAAAAAGAATATCGTTGTTACATAAAATGAACTTTATTTCACCTTACATCGAATTACCAAAAAAACTCACCGTAAGAGAAAACCTAATCGTTTATGGAAAGTTATATGGTGTAAAAGAAATTTATAAAAGAATAAATTATTTATCTGATAAACTAAGATTAAGAGAAATTTTAAATAATAAAACGGGTGAACTATCGTCTGGTCAAAAAAACAGGGTAAGTTTAGCGAAAGCTCTAATCAATGACCCTAAAATATTATTCTTAGATGAACCAACTGCATCCTTGGACCCAGAGACTGGTGATTTTGTTAGATCTTTTATAGAAAAAATATCAAAGGAAAAAAATATGTCTATTCTTTTAGCTTCTCACAATATGGACGAAGTCAAAAGACTTTGTAAACAAGTTTTGATGATGAAAGATGGTTCATTAATTGACCAAGGTACACCAGAAGATTTAATTATCAGACATGGAAAAGAAAATTTAGAAGAGGTTTTTTTAAAATTAAATAGGAGCTAATATGAGTTTCAACAGAATATATGGTCTTTTTTTAAGACACTTTTTTTTAATAAAAAGTTCTCTACCTAGAATATTAGATCTTATTTATTGGCCTACAATTCAAATAATTTTATGGGGTTTTATTTCTTTATTTTTTTCAACTTATAGCGATTATTATAATAATACCTTAGGTGTAATTCTTACTTGTGCAATCCTTTATGATTTTTTATTTAGATCTAGCATAAGCTTTAATATGCTTTTTCTTGAGGAAATTTGGAGTAGAAATTTTACAAATCTTTTTATTGCACCAATGAAAATAAGTGAAATAATTATTTCCTTAGTTTTAACAGCTCTTATTAGAACCTTAATAGGTTTGATACCTGCAATTTTAATTACAAGCCCACTTTTTGGAATCTCAATTTTAAATCTTGGCTTTCCTTTATTTTTTTTATTTTTAAGTTTATATATTTTTGGAATAACACTGGGATTATTTGTATCATCTGGATTGTTAAGGTATGGACCTGCATTTGAAAATATTGCTTGGTCATCTTTATTTTTGCTTGCGCCGTTAGGCTGTATTTATTATCCAATTGAAATATTACCTGGATTTCTTCAAGAATTAGCTCGGGTACTTCCTTTGGTTTATATATTTGAGGAAGCTAGATCAATTTTAGTAAATCAAATTGTTGATTATTCAAACATTAAAAATGCTTTTATGTTGAATTTAATTTATTTATTTATTGGTGTAATTTTATTTTATTATTCATTCTCACAAGCAAGAAAAAAAGGGTCATTGATAAATATTGGCGAATAAAGAAGAAGATTGTTTTTTTATGCTTGATTAAAATATCAATTTAATATTTAAAACCTATTTATATTTTAAATCATGAGGGAAATGATAATTTTGGTGCGCCTGCTAGGAGTTGAACCCAGAACCTCCTGATCCGAAGTCAGGCGCTCTATCCAATTGAGCTACAAGCGCATATAGTATTATTATTACAATTTATGGAAAATAACATTAATTTAATTTTTGCAGATAACACTACAAAAGAAAGAGTAGACCAATTCTTGGCAAAAAAATATCATAATCTTAGCAGAAGTAAGATTAAGAATTTAATTATCAATAAAAATTTAAAGATTAATAATAAAGTTATTTTGGATCCCTCAAAAAAAATAATCAAAGGCGATAAATTAATTTTAACTATTCCTTTACCAAAAAAATCTTTAATAAAACCATATAATTTCAATTTAGATATAGTTTTTGAGGATAAAGATCTTATGGTTATAAATAAACCTGCCGGTATATCAATGCATCCGGGTGCAGGAGATTACGATAAAACTTTAGTAAATGCATTAATTCATTATAACAATAAAAATTTATCTAATGTAGGGGGTGAGCTTAGGCCAGGTATTGTACATAGGATTGATAAAGATACATCAGGTTTAGTTGTGATAGCAAAAAATAATCTTTCACATGAAAAGCTTTCAAATCAATTTAGTCTTCACTCAATAAAAAGGGTTTATCAGACACTAATTTGGGGTAAATTAAGACCCCAAATAGGTAGAATTAAAACTTTAATTACAAGAAGTTCAAAAAATAGACAAATAATGCAAGTTGGTTTTACAAAAGGAAAAAAGGCAATTACTAATTATAAAACCTTAGAAATATTTGAAAGTGAAAAAATCCCAACTTTTAGTTTGGTGGAATGTAAACTAGAAACAGGCAGAACACACCAAATTAGAGTTCATATGAGTTATAAAGGAAATAATATTTTGGGAGATAAAAAATATAAAAAAAAATATAAAAAAATTAAACAAATTGATAAAAATTTAGAAAAAAAAATAACAAGTTTAAGTAGGCAATTTTTACATGCAAAAACAATTGGCTTCATTCACCCTACCACTAATAAAGAAGTAGAATTTAACTCAAATTTACCGAATGATTTAAGTATACTGTTAAAAATGCTTAGAAAATCTAAATAATTATACCATTGTATTATTGAAATAATTAATTAAATAAATACCTCTATGAATACTACAACTTTTAAATTTCCTGCAATATCTAATGAGGGTGGATTAAGCTCATATTTAGATCAGATTAAAAAATTTCCAATGCTGGATGCTGAGGAAGAGTATATGCTTGCAAAAAATTGGAAAGCAACTGGAAATGTAAAATCAGCAGAAAAATTAGTCACAAGCCATTTAAGGTTAGTGGCTAAAATTGCTATGGGATATAAAGGATATGGTCTGCCTTTAAGTGAAATGATCTCGGAAGGAAACGTGGGATTAATGCAAGCAGTAAAAAAATTTGAGCCAGAAAAAGGTTTTAGGCTAGCAACATATGCTATGTGGTGGATTAAAGCATCAATACAGGAGTATATTCTTAGATCTTGGAGTTTGGTAAAAATTGGGACAACTACTGCACAAAAAAAATTATTTTTTAATTTAAAAAAAATTAAAAATCAAATTGCCCCTAAATCAGAGGGTGACTTGAGAGAGGAACATGTAAAAGATATTGCAAATAGACTTGATGTCAGCGAGCAAGAGGTGATCTCGATGAACAGACGTCTGTCAGGCAAAGAGCAATCGCTAAATGCACCTATAGGAGAAGATGGGGATGAATGGCAAGATTGGGTTGTAGATCAAAATATGGATCAAGAGTTAAAGTTAGCGCAACAAGAAGAAATTGAACAGAGGAAAGATTTATTAAAAGACTCAATAAAAATATTAAATGATAGGGAAAAAGAAATTCTTTATTCAAGAAAATTGAATGATAATCCACTTACGTTAGAAGATTTAAGCAAAAAATATAAAATTAGTAGAGAAAGAATTAGACAAATTGAAAATAAAGCTTTCGAAAAACTTCAAAAGCATATGATTAATGCTGCTAAGTCAAAAAACTTATTACCAGCAAATTAAGCTTAAACCTTAAAAGGGTCCACAATTAAAATTGTATCATTTCTCTCAGGGCTAGTAGATATACTTGATATTTTTGTTTCAATAAATTTTTCTAACTCTTTAATATAAATTTTTGCATTTTCAGGTAAATCATTAATTTTTTTAATTCCTTTGGTAGGTGACATCCAGCCTTTAAAGGTTTTGTAAACTGGCTTTACTTTTAATTGATCGTCCATTGCTGCTGGTAAATAGTCTATTCTCTTTCCTTCAAGTTCATATGCAATACAAATATTTATTTCCTCAAGCTCGTCTAGTACATCAAGCTTTGTTAATGCAATTCCATCTATACCTGAAATTTTTATGGTTTGTCTGACTAATACACCGTCAAACCAACCACATCTTCTTTTTCTGCTTGTAACAGTCCCAAATTCTTTTCCCCTATGTCCTAATTGTTCACCTATTTCATTTGTAAGTTCAGTTGGAAAAGGACCTTCCCCAACTCTAGTAGTATAAGCTTTGGTAATACCTAAGACATAATTAATAGAGTTTGGGCCACAACCAGAACCAGTTGCCGCAGAAGATGCAACTGTATTCGATGAAGTAACGAATGGATAAGTTCCATGATCTACATCCAATAAAATTCCTTGAGCGCCCTCAAATAAAATTTTTTTTCCTTGTCGTTTAAATTCGTCTATTTTTTTCCAAACCGGTTGTGAATATTTTAAAATTTTTGGAGCTATCTCTAATAAATCTTTCTTTAATTTATTTTTATGAAACATGTCTTTACCAAGACCTTTTCTTATTGCATTATGATGAAGCAATACAGTCTCAAGTCTATGATCTAAATTCTTTTCAGAAATTAGATCCATAACCCTTATTGATCTTCTGCCGACCTTATCTTCATAAGCTGGGCCTATGCCTCTTCTAGTTGTTCCTATTTTTGCTTTTCCTGCGGTATCCTCCCTAATTTCATCCATTTCTCTGTGAAAAGGCAAAATTAAATTTGCAGACTCTGATAAAATTAAATTTTTATCAGATATTTCTATACCTTTTGATTTTATTTCATTTATTTCATCTAATAGAGCCCAGGGGTCAACCACAACTCCGTTACCAATTATAGAAATTTTGTTTTTTCTGACAATTCCAGATGGTAATAATCTTAACTTATAAGTAATGCCGTCTATTACAAGTGTATGTCCTGCATTATGGCCACCTTGAAACCTTATTACTACATCTGCTTCACTTGAAAGCCAATCAACTATTTTTCCCTTACCTTCATCACCCCATTGAGAACCTACTACAACAACATTTTTCATTTAAACTTTTTTTTAATATTTAATACGCTTATATGGTTAATCGGCCCATAACCTTTTCCATACTTTGGTCCCATACCGATAGAATGGTTAACATAATTTATCCCCATTCTACAAGATTTCTTTAATGTTTTTCCACATGAGAAATATGTTGCAATTGCACTTGATAATGTACACCCTGTTCCATGAGTATTTTTAGTATTAATTTTTTTACTCAAAAAAATTTCCTTATCATTCTTATTTAAAAAGATATCAAATATTTTTTTTGACTTTAAATGACCGCCTTTAATTAATACGTTTTTAGCACCTAGCTTAATTAATTTTTTTCCAGCAAAAATCATATCATTTATTGATTTGATTTTTGTTTTACTTAGAATTTCTGCTTCAGGAATATTTGGTGTTATTAATGTAACTTTTTTCATCAATTTTGATCTTATTAATTCAATTGATTTCTCATCAACTAGTTTTGTACCTCCTTTAGCAATCATAACAGGATCCAAAATAACTTTTTCAACATTTATTTTTTTTAAAGATCTTAAAATTGTTTTTATAACTTTGTCCGAATGCAGCATACCGATTTTAATAGCATCAGGTCTTATATCTTTTGCAGAAAATTCAATTTGTTTTTTAATATCAGTTAATGGAACTCGAGATATAGAGAGAACGCCGGTAGTATTTTGTGCTGTAATTGCTGTAATTGCTGTCATTGCGTAACTTCCAAGACTAGTTACAGTCTTAATGTCTGCCTGTATGCCAGCACCACCCGAAGAGTCTGAGCCTGCAATTATTAATATTTTAGATTTAAATTTCAATTTATTTTATTGATCTTTTAACAATATTAATGCAGTTTTTTAATAAAATAATATTATTAGATTCCCCCATAATCCTGATTTTAGGCTCTGTGCCTGATTTTCTTACCAGCATTCTTCCGTGGTTTTTTATAAGTTTTTCAGATTTGCTGATTGCAGCCTTACATTTTTTGGAGTGAATAATTGACTTATTTTTAACTCTAATATTTTCTAAAATTTGGGGAGTGGCGTCAAACAAATTAAATAATTCGCTGGCTTTTTTTCCTTTTCGCATTGAAAATAGAATTTCTAGCGCAACAAGCAATCCATCTCCAGTAGTTGCAAATTTTCCTAATATTATATGTCCTGACTGCTCTCCACCAAGATTAAAACTTTTTTTTTGCATTTTTTCTTTTACATATCTGTCCCCAACATTGGCCCTTATAAACTTTATTTTTTTTTTTTTAAAATATTTCTGCAAACCATAATTTGACATAAGTGTTCCAATCACACCTCCTTTTAAAATTTTTTTTCTTTTCCATCTTGTTGCAAGCATTGCAATTATTTGGTCACCATCAACAATATGACCTTTTTCATCAGATATAATTATTCTATCTGCATCGCCATCTAAAGATATCCCTATGTGGGCCTTATGTTTTTTAACTAAAAATTTAATTTTGTTTGGAAAAGTTGATCCACAATTTTGGTTTATATTAAAACCATTAGGTGAAGTTCCGTATTGAAAAATTTTTGCTCCTAAGCTTTTTAAAAGTTTAGGACCAGACTTATAACCAGCCCCATTTGCACAATCTATTGCTATTTTCATTCCTTTAAGACTAAAAGTTTTCGGGAAATTGTTTTTAAGTATTTTAATATATTTATCGTTTGCATCCTCTAATCTTTTTACTCTTCCAAGGGTTTTTGGTTCAGAAAGATTTTTAACAATTCTAGAGTCAATTAGTTTTTCTATTTTTTTTTCTATTTTATCAGACAATTTTAAACCATCTGGTCCAAATAATTTAAGACCATTGTCATAGTAAGGATTATGTGATGCTGTTATCATTATACCCATATTTGCACTCATTTTTTTTGTTAACATTGCTAGACCGTTGGTTGGCAAAGGTCCAAGTGTATATACATGCATTCCTGCTGAAGCTAATCCTGATACTAATGCAGGTTCTAGTGTATAACCGGAAAGTCTTGTATCTTTTGCAATTATAGCAGTTTGCTTAATTTTTTTTTGATTTTTAAAATAGGTTCCTACTGCCAGTCCAAATTTAAAAAACATTTCACCATTAATCTTTTCTTGATTTACTTTACCTCGAATTCCATCTGTTCCAAAATATTTTTTTAACATATTAAAATTTTAGTGATTTAAATACTTTTATACTTTGATTTAATTCGTTTACATCATGTATTCTTAAAATTTGAACTCCTTGCATAATTGCAGTTAAACTAGACGCTATGGTTCCCCCTAATCTTTGCTTACTGTCATTTTTTCCAGACAAACTTTTTATAAATTTTTTTCTTGAAGTGCCTAACATTATAGGAAAACCAAGTGAGTGGAAAATAGAAATATTTCTCAATATGGTAATATTATGTTTCAAGTTTTTACCAAAACCGATGCCGGGATCTAAAATTATATTATTATGTTTAATGCCATATGATCTTAAAAAGTTAATTTTTTTTTCAAAAAAGTCATAAATATCTAATATAACATTTTTATATTTTGGTTTTTTTTGCATTATACTTGGATTTCCCTGCATATGATGAATAACAAAAGGTATTTTGGTTTTTTTTAAAACTTTAATTGTATTGGTATCGTACTCAAATCCTGAGACATCATTAATTAAATTAACTTTATTTTTAATTCCTCTCTCCATCACAAAACTTTTCCTAGTATCTAAAGAAATTAATTTTTTAAATCTTTTTACTTTTAGTAAGGTTGGTGCAACTCTTTTCCATTCTTTACCACTATCTACTTCTTTTGATCCAGGTCTTGTAGACTCACCTCCGATATCTAAAATTTTACAACCATCTTTTATCAACTTTTTGGCGTGCTTTACACCTAATGATTTTTTGTTATATAAGCCACCATCAGAAAAACTGTCAGGTGTTAAATTTAAAATACCCATTAAAATTGGAAAGTCTTTAAAGTTTAAGTTATTAAATTTTTTTTTTTTTGAAATTTTGCTTAAATCAAGTTTGATTTTTTTTTTTATTTTCCCTTTTAAATTTTTTATACTCTTAATATTTATTTTTTTTACCTTGTTTCTAGTGACAATCTCTATCATGTCAAAAGAGATTGTATTTTCGCCGTGTAAAGGAAGTGATGATTTATTTTTTACTTTTAGTTTTGATGTTTTTCCATAATAAAAATTACACGCTCTAGTGTAATATTTTGACATTACGTACTAATGAACAATCTTTGGTTTGAGTCCTATAGAGCCTAAAGCAGAACTTTGTTCGTTTTCATCAGATTTTAAATCCTCTTTATTTGTAGGGTAAATGTTCTTATTAATTATATTTTCTATCTCTTCTCCAGTTAAAGTCTCATAGGTGAGTAAAGCTTTTGCTATTTTATGAAGATCTTCAATTTTTTCACTTAATATTTTTTTTGCCTGATTATACCCCTCATCAACTAACTTTCTTATTTCCTTATCTATTTTTTGAGCTACTGCCTCTGATACACTCTGTGTTTGAGTAACTGATCTACCTAAAAAAACCTCCTCTTGGTTCTCTCCGTATTCAACCGGTCCTAATTCTTCACTCATACCATATTTAGTCACCATCGCTCTAGCCAATTGAGTAGCTTGATTAATATCTGATCCACTTCCACCACCTGCTCCAGTTGAAATATTGTCTTTTCCAAATATTAATTCCTCTGCAACTCTTCCTCCAAAACATACGGCTAATCTAGCTTTAAGATATTTTATTGAATGACCATGCTTGTCTCTCTCAGGCAAATTCATGACCATTCCTAATGCCCTTCCTCTAGGAATTATAGTAGCTTTATGAATTGGGTCATAACTTGGCATATTAAATGAAACTAATGCATGACCACCTTCATGATAAGCAGTGAGTTTTTTCTCATCTTCGGTCATTACCATTGATCTTCTCTCAGCGCCCATCATTACCTTATCTTTTGCCTCTTCAAATTCTTGATATGTAACAATTCGTTTATTCTTTCTTGCAGCTAACAATGCGGCCTCATTAACTAAGTTAGCTAAATCAGCACCAGAAAACCCTGGTGTACCCCTTGCAATAGTTCTTAGATTTACATCTGGAGACATTGAAATTTTTTTAGAGTGAACTTTTAAAATTTTTTCTCTACCAATTATATCTGGATTTGAAACTACAACCTGTCTATCAAATCTACCAGGTCTTAATAGTGCTGGGTCTAAAACATCAGGTCTGTTGGTTGCGGCAATAATTATTACACCTTCATTTGTATCAAAACCATCCATCTCAACTAGTAATTGGTTTAACGTTTGTTCTCTTTCATCATTTCCTCCACCAAGTCCAGCTCCTCTACTTCTTCCTACTGCATCAATTTCGTCAATAAATATAATACATGGTGAATGTTTTTTTCCTTGTTCAAACATATCTCTAACTCTAGAAGCGCCCACACCCACAAACATTTCAACAAAGTCAGAACCTGAAATAGTAAAAAAAGGCACTCCAGCCTCACCAGCTATAGCTCTTGCTAATAAAGTTTTTCCAGTGCCTGGTGGCCCCACTAAAAGACAGCCTCTTGGAATTTTTCCACCAAGTCTACTAAATTTTCTTGGATCTTTTAAAAATTCTACTACTTCCTCTACTTCCTCTTTGGCTTCTTCCACCCCTGCTACATCGTTAAATGTAACTTTTCCTTTTAACTCATTCATCATTTTTGCCTTAGACCTACCAAAGCCCATTGCGCCACCTTTTCCACCTTGCATCTGTCTCATAAAGAAAATCCATACAGCAATTAATAAGAGCATTGGAAACCAAGAAAGTAAAACACCAAAGAGCGAAGGCATTTTTTCGTCCAAAGGCGCAGCAGTTATACTCACTCCTTTTTCAGAAAGCTTTTCAATTAAATTTGGATCATTTGGTGCATATGTTGAAAACTTATTTCCATCGGATAATACTCCATCTATATTGTTACCCTTAATCTCAACTTGAACTACACGACCATTATCTACTTCAGTTAAAAAAGTCGAAAAATTTATTTTTTGTTTACTGTTAATATTTGCCTGGGGGTTCTTAAACATATTGTATAATCCAACAGTTAAGAAGACGATTAATGCCCACATGGCGAGGTTTTTAAAATTCATAGTAGTAAAATAAGAATTATTAATAATTAAACAAGTGCCATTTTAGCCCGTTTCCTTAGAAATTATAATAGTTTCATTGATTTTTTTAAATAAACAGCCTCCTAGAGTTGTATTTTTAACACTAGATTGTGATTTAAGCTCATTAATCAAGCTATAAGTGCTTTTAGCTCTAGGAGGATAGTACTTATTTCCAATTTTCCTCATTAAAACATTTAAAGATCTCAGAATGACTTCATTTGGTTGATAAAAAAAATCTTTCTTTAAAGTTGCTTTTTTGTCATAAAAAATTATTGAATTTTCATCTAAATTCTTTGATGTATAATATTCCAAAGCTCTATCAGCTTTTTTAAGGTTTTGAATAGTTAAATCAATTTTATTTTTGTCTAGACCCTCACTATTTAAACTATCAATTAACTTTCTTAACCTGATTCTTTTAAATTTTTCATCTAAGTTTGAAGGATCATTTATAAATGTTTTAAAAACTTCTAAAGAAACATTTTCAAGTTTTTTTTTAGTTAAATCTAAAAAAGGCCTCAAATAGTTAATTCTGTTAATTTTAACGTTTTCATCTAATGATACCAGTCCTTTTAGTCCACTGCCCCTAGTTAGTCTAATAAAAAAATTCTCATTTACATCATCCTTTTGGTGAGCCAATAAAATATTATTAATCTTGTTAATTTTACACTGTTTCTCTAACAAGGCGTATCTATTATGTCTTGCAATTGCCTGGATATTTTTACTTGGCTTTACGCCCTTCCATTTTAAAATTTTACAAGGGATATTTATTTTACTTAATATTTTTACCACTTTTTTTGACTCTTTTGAGGACTCAGGTCTTAGGCCGTGATCAACAGTACAAAAAATAAATCTGGTATTATATTTTTTTTGGTAACATTGGCAAAAAAACGCTAAAGCCAAACTATCTGATCCACCAGAGACTGCTACCAAATAACGTTCATTTTTATTTAATTTTTGCTCAAATTTATTAAAAATTGATTTTAAGAATTTTTTATTAAGAACTTTATTTAAATTTCTATGACTTGTCTTTTTTACACTCAAACTTTTTTTCTTCATATTTTGCTTTTTGAAGCACAGATTGATTAGCTTTAGGATATTGTTCCTTTACGCCAGTAATCATTAAGCATCCTTGATCTTTTTCTCCTATTTGTACTAATGATACACCAAGTTTAAGTAAATTTATAGGAGCCTTATCGCTTTTTGGATATTTTTGATAACCTTCTAAATAAGCTGACGCTGCGTCAGTAAATAACTGTCTTATTCTAAATGTTTCAGCATACCAATATTGTGCATTACCAGCCAATTGATGCTCTGGATTTGAAACGACGAATTCTCTAAAAGCTCTTTCGGCCATGTTATAGTCTCCGTTTTTTAGAAAGCTTGTAGCAAATTCATATTGATCTTTCGGACTTCCTTCTGGAAGAATTTTTTCTTCTGATGCAAATGTTTCGGTTAATACAGTGCCAGTAGTATCAATTGATTGAATTTGTTGTTCTTCCAATTCTGTTTGATTGTCTTTATAAGATATAGATCCTAAGTCTTGTGGCTCTGAGGACCCAGGCAAAGTTTTTTCATTATTTTTTTTAATTGATGATACTTTTTTTTGACCATCTTCATCTAACGAAGAATTTTCAAGTTGTTGAAACCTCATTTGATTGTCTGCTTGTACTTTTGATAATCTATTAGATAATTTATCTAATTTAAAATTAATTTCTTCAAATTTATTTGTCAAAACTTGAAATTGATTTTCAATTTCTGAAAGTTTTAATAAATGTCTTGTCAAAACCTCCTCTGAGTTTTGATCCATCTTAGTTGAGTTTTCGTTAGTTAGATTGTCTTGAGTATTTGAATAAACTGCTTTTTCCAAAGTTTTTAAATCTTGTTGGATGATTTTTAGAATTTCTCCAACATCATGATTGTCTGAATAAGACTTAACGGGATTAAAAGAAATGAATAAAATTATAAAAATAATCTTAAGCTTTTTTTGTGTGTTCATTAAAAAGATTAATAGTTATAATGATGGCAAAAAAAAGACCCCAGAATTTTATCCCCGGGGTCTTTATAGTATATTTCTAATTTGCTTTTACAGTTACTGATCTTCTATTTTTTGACCACGCTAAAGGATTAGAGCCTGAGTCTACTGGTCTTTCTTTTCCGTAACTAATTACCGAAATTCTATTACCAGATATTCCGTAAGTCATTAAATAGTCTTTTACTGAATTGGCTCTTCTTTCCCCTAAAGCTAAGTTATACTCTCTAGTGCCTCTCTCATCAGCATGACCCTCAAGTACAACATTTATTTTTGAATTCTTTCTTAACCAAGCTGCTTGCTTTCTTAATGTTTCTCTAGAAGCAGTAGTTAAAACTGATTCATTCGTTGCGAAAAAAACTCTATCTGCAACTCCTGAAGCTAAGTACTCAACTGTATCTTTTCCAGTATAAACATCTCCTTGCATTTGATTTGTTACCTTTTTAGTAGCACATGCAGAAAGTACTAAACCAGTCAACATTATTAAAAATGCATTTTTGAAAATTTTTGATAGTTTCATTAACTACTCCTTATTTGAATATTTTAAGTTTTCCATAACTCAATAGATCTTTCAAGTATAAAAATCAACTAATTAATACTAATTACTTAATAAAGACGACCAAGATGGGTCAGAAGCGTCAGATTCAGTATCTACCAGACGCTCATTATACCCAGTCAAATCAATAGACCATAATTTTGCTGAAAATCCTTTTCCCTCAGAATCTGACTTTGTCTCTCTGTAAAATATTAACACCCTGCCATTAGGTGACCATGAGGGTGCTTCTTGATAGTAATTTTCAGTTAATAGTCTTTCTCCAGAACCATCAGTTCTCATAACCCCAATATAAAATTTACCTTTATGAAGTTTTGTAAATGCTATTAGGTCTCCTCTTGGAGACCAAACAGGTGTTCCGTAAAGTCCTTTGCCAAAAGAAATTCTTTTCACTTTTGATCCATCGCTTCTCATAATGTAGATTTGTTGATAACCGCTTCGGTCAGAATTAAAACAAATATATTTTCCATCGGGCGAATAAGATGGAGATGTATCGATTGATGGATGATTTGTAATTTTTTCTACTATTCTGTTTTCTAAATCCATTGTATAAATTTCAGAATTACCATCCATAGCAAAACTCATTATAATTTTTTTTCCATCAGGTGAAAATCGAGGTGCAAATGTCATTCCTGGAAAATCTCCAACAACCTCTTGTACTCCAGTTTCAATATCTAAAAGATAAACTCTTGGTAAATTTCTAAAATATGACAAATAAGTCACCATTTGATTTGTTGGATTAAATCTAGGTGTTAGCACAAGCTCATTTCCTAAAGTTAAATATTTTGTATTAAAACCATCTTGATCCATAATTGCTAATTTTTTTACTCTTTGTGTCTTTGGTCCTTCCTCTGCAACATAAATTATTCTTGTATCAAAATAACCTTTTTCACCTGTCAATCTCTCATAAACTTTATCTGTAATAATATGTCCAACTCTTCTCCAATTAGTTGGCACAGTTGTAAAAGCCAAGGCCATCATTTCTTTGCCAGCCAACACATCCCAAAGTCTAAACTCTACTCTTAGTTTGTCGTTTTTAAAAATCACTTTACCTGTTATTAATGCTTGAGCTTTTATCAATGCCCAATCTTCAAATCTTGGTTTTAAATGTGCAATGTCTGCTTTTTGTAAAAAGGCATCTTTACTTAATGGATTAAATAGTCCTGAAGTAAGTAAATTATTTTCTACAACTTTTGAAATTTCAGAGCCAATATTTTTTACTTTTAAAATTTTTTTTAACCCATCGTTTGATTCTTTGTCAATTGACAAAGGAGAGACTGCTATTGGTAGTGGATTAAGGTTACCCCTTGTGATATCAACCTCGATTAAAGCTAAAGCATGATTTGTATAAATAAGGAAAAAGATAATAATTAATTTAATTCTTCTAATCATCCTTCTAGCATCTCCCTTGCGTCAAAATTAAGTTGTAATTCTTTCCATCTTTCATAACCTTGTGTTGGCACCCTTAAAGGTTGGCACATCTTAATTGCTCTCAATGCGCTTTCAGCAAGAACTTTATAAAAGCCTTGTCCTGGTTTATTCATTCTTGCATGATCCAATATCTCAGATTTAATAATTGTTCCATCAGGCTTCAATTGTAATTTTATTCTTACTAATAAATTATCATTGTATGGTAATCCTAAAGGAATACTCCAGCAACCAAAAATTTGAGCTTTAAGCGCGTCCTCTTCACTCAATGTAAGTCCGACTGTGCCTAAATCTTTATCCTGTGATTGTGTAATTTTACTTATTTTTTTATTTGTTTCAGCAAACTCCTCTTTTGATTTATCTATTAATGCAGCAATATTATTTGGATCAAAAAGCTCTTTTTTTTCAAACTCTGATACTTGTTTTACTTCTTCATCAAGTTTTTCCGGATTTTGTTTTTTTTCTTCAATCTTTTTAACTTTATCTAATTCTTCATCTGGAAGTGGCACAGCATCTGGTTTCTCTTTTTTCACCTTTTTTGGTGGTGCTTGCTCTGAAGTTAATTTCTCCTTCTCTTTTTTAATTTTGTCAATTATTTGTTTTGCTTTAGGAGCAAATGGTATATTTGTGCTATCACTTATCTGAATTAGCTCAACTGAAACAATTGGCGGAAGATCAATAGGTTTTTTTGTTAAAAACGGTAAACTTAAAGCGGTGATTGCAATAATAAAAATATGAAAACCTGATGAAATGGCAATATTTTTAATCAACTTGTTACCTCTCTTTGTAAGGTTCTGAAATTAAGGCTACTTTTGTAAATCCAGAGCCTGACAGCATTCCCATCACCTCTAAAACTCTTCCATAATTAATGGTCTTATCACCTCTAACATAAATTCTTGTATCAGTTCTGTTTTTTGAAACAGCTAAAATTTTTGCAATTATTTTATCATACTCAACTTTAGACTCTTGAATAAAGATTTCCCCTTTAGAGTTTATGGTGAGTGTTAAAGGTTCTTGCTCTTCTGGAAGAGAGTCTGCAGAGCTTTCTGGTAAATCAACCTGAACCCCTACTGTGAGAAGTGGAGCTGTCACCATAAAAATTATAAGCAATACAAGCATAACATCTACAAAAGGTGTCACATTAATTTCACTCATTGGTTCTTTTGAGGACCTTTTAAAATTAAAAGCCATTTTAAATTATTGTTAAAAATCTCTTTGAAAAATTTTCGAGTTTTTGAGAATATTTTTTTGAGTCACTATTAAATTTATTATATGCAACAACAGCTGGAATTGCTGCTAACAAACCTAGCGCTGTCGCAAATAATGCCTCAGCAATACCAGGTGCAACTATTGCTAAGCTGGTATTTCTAGAAATGGCTATAGATTGAAAGGAGTTCATAATTCCCCAAACTGTTCCAAACAAACCAATGAATGGTGCTGTTGATCCAACAGTTGCTAAAAAAGTGTAACTTTTTTCGATTTTATTCATTTGTTTTTCTATATTAATTTGTAACATATTTGAAAGTTTATCATTTAATTGAGATTTTGATCTTGTTTTAAGCGCTGCCTCCATTGAAGCTTTAAAAACTAATGCCATTGGGTCATCAATATTTTTTGGAATATTATTATAAAAAGCCTCTGCAGATTTAGATTTCCAAAATTTTTCCTCAAATTCTTCAGATGTCTGATTTATTTTTTTAAATAATTTAAATTTCTCAATTATTATCGCCCATGAGTATATTGAACATGCTATTAAAGTTATGATAACTGCTTTAACTACAACATCTGCTCTGATAAATAATTGAATTAATGAAAAGTCTGTATTGCTTGCTAAACCTACAGCTTGTGATGTTAAATCTGCTTCCATCTTTATGATTTCACACTTAATTGTGTCATCAATTTGTCTTAAAGGGAAATTAGCCTATTCTGATCTCAAATTTTCATAAAAATAGCTAGCAATAAGCATTGCATCTGCTTTATTTGCGTCCTTTTTTTTTGACAAATTTGATGAAAAATATGGAAATATCTCTATTGCTTTTGTTCTACTAGCATCTTTCTCTGAATTTATTAGATTAAAATATTTTTTCCATTTTGCTGGTCTAACAAAATACATTGATAAATTCATTGCCGAACATATACCTTTTAATACTCCAAAAGATTGACCGAAATTAAACATACTGGTAACGCCCTGTCCTGGCATAGCAGTAACATGCTCAATTACCACTTTCACATCTTTTTTATCTAACTTATCAATTTTAGAGGAAATTTCGTTAAAAATTTGAGAACTATTTACTTGTTTTTTATTTTTTTTTCCCTCTGCCATGCTTGGCATCTCAATTACATTTATAATTTTTCCATCTTCCATAAAGC
This sequence comes from uncultured Pelagibacteraceae bacterium, assembly GCA_902574695.1. Taxonomy (GTDB): domain Bacteria; phylum Pseudomonadota; class Alphaproteobacteria; order Pelagibacterales; family Pelagibacteraceae; genus Pelagibacter. The sequence goes on from CACGON010000004.1 coordinate 74,281, forward strand.
AAATTGCTCCTGATATTCCCGGATCAATTCCAATAATTAACATTGTTAACTCCCAATTTTAAAATTTGTATAAATATTTTGTACATCATCATCGTTATCAAGTGAATCCAAAAAAAATTTTATTTCATCAAAATTTTCTTTTGAAATGATCTGGTTGTTAATTGATACCCATTCAATATTCGTAGAAATAAAATCATTTATTTGAGTTTCTAGTCTTTTCTTAACCTCATAAATTTTATTTTTTTCACAGTGTATTTCATGTATATCTTTAATCAATAAACATTCATCTGCTCCAGAGTCTATTGCAATATCTAGAAGCTTTTCCTCTGAAATTTCATTTTTATTAATTCTAATTATACCAACTTGCTTAAAGTTATGTGATGCTGAACCAGAAGATCCAAGGCTTCCACCATTTTTTTGAAAAATTGTTCTTATTTTTGAAGCAGTCCTATTTTTATTATCTGTCAGAGCTTCGACTATAACAGCAATATTTTTTGGTCCGAAACCTTCATATCGCATTCTTTCAAAATTAACTGAATTGCTAGTTGATGATTTATCTATAGCTCTCTCAATATTTTCTTTTGGCATATTTGCTGACCTTGCAGATTGTATAGCTGATCTTAGCCTTGGATTCATTTCTGGATCTCTGTCACCTAATTTTGCAGCAACAGTAATTTCTTTTGATAATTTTGAAAAAATTTTTGATCTTTGTTTGTCTGCTCTTCCTTTCTTATGTTTTATGCCTGCCCAATGAGAGTGTCCTGCCATACTTAATTTGTATTTTTTAAATCTCCACCAAATATAAAACTATTTATTTTGTCGGCCAAACCTGTTTTGTTATTACAATCCACAATGACTCCTGATAAGCTAGCTTCTCCATTTGATGTAAAATGTTTTTTCGCTTCCAGCCGGAAAAATTTTTTAATTGAGTTTTCCTTATTCATACCGATAACGGAGTCATAATCACCACACATTCCTGCATCGGTTTGATATCCAGTTCCTTTCTTCAAAATTCTGGTATCGTTTGTTGGAACATGTGTGTGTGTGCCAACTACAAGAGAGGCCATTCCATCCATAAAGTGTCCTATAGCCATCTTCTCGCTTGTAATTTCACCATGAAAGTCTACAACCAAATAATCGTAAGTCTCCTTTAATTTATTTTGTGAAATAAATTTTTTTGCAACCTCAAAAACATTGTCACATTTTTTCATGAAAACATTTCCCATTAAATTAAGTACACCTATCCTGGACTTGTCCCCGGTTTCAAATATTTCGAATCCTTTTCCTGGTGATGGGTTAAATAGATTAAAAGGTCTAAGTAATCTTTTTTCTTTGTTAATAAATTCAGCAGTTTCTTTTTGATCCCAAACATGGTTCCCAGTTGTAATTACATCTACTCCATTTTCAAAAAAATCATTTGAAATCTTTTCAGTAATTCCAACTCCCTCATCGGCAGCGTTTTCCCCATTAACTATTACGAAATCAATTTTTTTTTGTTTAATTAAACTTTTTAAATTTTTCTTGATTGCATTACATCCAGATACTCCAACAACATCGCCTAAAAATAAAATTTTCATTTCGTAAATATCTCTTTTTCAGTAAGAATGTAATCTAGTTTTTTGTCGAATTTTTCTATAGGTACATTTTTAATTCTTTGATATGAAAATGCCAAACCAATTTTTAATATTTTATATTTTTCCATTTTCTCTAAGAACCGATCATAAAATCCTCCTCCATAACCCAATCGATTTAGTTTTCTATCAAATGCTACTATGGGTATAAGTAAAATATTTGGTTTTTTTTTTCTTTTATTAATGGGCTCAGGTATGCCGTATTTGTTTACGTATAATGGATCTTCTGATTTGAACTCATAAAATTCCATATCTAGATTATTTTTAATTACGGGTAAACAAATTATAAATTTCTTTTTTTCCAAAAACTTCATTATTTTTTTGGTATTTATCTCTGAGTTAACTGGATAATAACATCCAATAATTACTTTTTTTATTTTTGTCTTTTTAATAATCTTGAATAATTTATTTGTTTCTATCTCACATAAATTAAAATTTTTAGCTTTTCTAATTTTTAAAATTTTTTTTCTTATTTGATTTTTTAACACAATTTACTGTACAGGATTTTCTGTACTTATATTATCAACAAAATCGTCAATTTGTTTTGTGGTATTTTCGATTATTTTTGTATAACTATCATGAACTTCATCAATTTCTTTTTTTAGATTATCATGGCTGTTAGTCAAAGTGTTAATTTCATTCTCTTTGTCATCTTTATATTGATAAACTAATTTTTTAAGATCTAAAAACTTTTCTTTTAATAATTTTAGCTCTTTCTTTTTGTTATCTATATTTTTCTTTGTTTCAAAATATTCATCTATTATTTTAATTGAAGTAATTAGTAATAATTTATTTTCTCCTATATTGCCTAATTCAGATTTTAGTTCTTCAAATTTTTTACTAAGTACATTAGATAGCTCCTCTAAATGTTCCTCTTGACCATCGTCGCAAGACAATAAAAAGTCTTTACCATTAAATTTAATATTTACGTTTGCCATTTATCTACTTCCTCTAACAAAATATCTGTTTCTTGATTTAATTCATCTATTTTTTCATTAAATCTTAATTCTTTCAGCCTTTGAGACATTTTTTCTTCTTTAATTTTCTTTCTCAAGCCATCATGCTGGGTAACAAGCAATCTGTACTTATCCTCAATTTCCTTTTTTTCAATTTCTAATTGATTTTTTTGATCTGCTAACTTTTTTGTTTGTTCTGTTAAATCGGGACTTTGCATTTTTAAATTTTTTAACCTCTTCAGTGAAGAATTAAGTTTTTCTTCTTTTTCATTTAAAGTTTTCATATATATATGATTATATTATTAAATTGAGTCTTCTTAGTCTAGATAGGATAATTATTGAGTACTTTACATAAAAACTTGTCAAATGCTGTAAGGTTTCTTTCAATTGATGCGGTTGAAAAAGCCAATTCTGGTCACCCAGGTATGCCGATGGGAATGGCTGATGTTGCTACAGTTTTATTTAAAGATTTCTTAAAGTTTAATCCTGAAAACCCAAGCTGGCTTAATAGAGATAGATTTGTTTTATCTGCTGGTCATGGATCTATGCTTCTTTACTCATTGTTATATTTAACTGGTTATAAAAGTGTAAGCTTAAATGACATAAAAAATTTCAGACAATTAGATTCTATTTGTGCAGGACATCCTGAGTATCACAAAAATTCGGGAATTGAGACCACCACGGGACCTTTGGGTCAGGGTATATCAAATGCTGTAGGTTTTGCAATCGCTGAGGAAATTCTGAGAAATAAATTTGGTAAAGATATTGTTAACCATAAGACATATGTCTTAGCTGGTGATGGATGTTTAATGGAGGGAATTAGTCATGAGGCTTTAAGTTTAGCGGGACATCTTAAACTGAAAAATTTAATAATGTTGTTCGATAACAATTCTATTTCAATAGATGGCCCAACTAATCTTACAGTTTCTGATAATTTTAAAAAAAGATTTGACTCCTATGGATGGGATTTCATTGAAATAAATGGGCATAACGAAAAACAAATATTTAAAGCGTTAAAAAAGGTTCAAAGTTCTAAAAAACCAACAGTAATATCTTGTATAACTAAAATTGGATTTGGATCACCAAATAAATCAGGGAAAGCTTCTGCTCATGGAAGTCCCTTGGGATTAGATGAAGTAAATCTTGTAAGAAAAAAATTTAAATGGAATTATGACCCTTTTGTCATTCCAAATGAAATTTTAAAAAATTGGCAATTAATTGGTTCAAAAGGAAAAAAAATTGAGGAAAAATGGAGTAAAAAATATAATAAAATTAAATCAAAAATCGATAAAGAATTTAACCCAGATTTAAAACAAATTTTTTCTGATCAAAAAAATATTATGCTTAAAAAAGCAGAGTCGCTAGCTACAAGAAAGTCTTCTGAGAAAATACTAAATGAAATTATTAAACAAAATAAATTAATAATTGGAGGATCGGCAGACTTGGCAGGCTCAAATAATACTAAAACTATTTATCATAAACCAATTAAAAAAAATAATTTCAAGGGTAACTATATTCATTACGGTGTGAGAGAGCATGCAATGGCTGGTATTATGAATGGTTTAGCGTTGCATAGTGGGATAATTCCATATGGTGGAACTTTTTTAATTTTTAGCGATTATTGCAAACCCTCTATACGCTTGTCAGCTCTAATGGGACTTAGGGTAATTTATGTTATGACACATGACTCAATCGGGCTAGGAGAAGATGGACCAACGCATCAACCTATTGAACAACTATCAGGATTAAGATCAATACCAAACTTGAATGTTTTTAGACCAGCTGATACAATTGAAACAATTGAGTGCTGGCAATTAGCTATTGAAAGTCAAAAAACCCCAAGTCTATTAGCACTTACTAGGCAAAAAGTAGATCCTGTAAGAAAGGAAAATTCATCGGACAATAAATGTGCAAAAGGTGCTTATGAGATTCTTAGAAGTTCAAAAGATATAAACTGTACAATATTCGCATCAGGGTCAGAGGTTTCATTAGCGGTTAAAGTTTGTCATAAACTTGCCACAGAAAACATTTACTCAAAAGTAGTGTCAGTTCCATGTCAGGAATTATTTAGTAAACAAAATAATGAATATAAAAAAGAAATATTAGAGGAAACGAAAAATAAAATATCAATTGAAGCTGGTACCACAGAGTGTTGGAATAGTTACGTAGGAAATGATGGAATTTCTTTTGGATTAAATGATTTTGGAAAAAGCGCACCTTACATGGATATTTATAAAAATTTTAAATTAACTGAAGAAGATATAGTGAATGCTACAAAAAAGATGATTAATAAAAATTAAATTATGTCAGTAAAAATTGGAATTAATGGACTTGGAAGAATAGGTAGAATGGTTATCAGATCCATAATTGAAAATAAATTTAATAATATTGAAATCAAACATATAAATAATAGATCAAATTCTGAGGTAAGTGCTTCATTAATCAAGTACGACTCAGTTCACGGTCAGTTTAAGTCAAAAATCGGTTTTGATAAAAATAATATTTTTATTGATGGAAAAAAAATTATGTTTAGTCAAGAAAACGATATTAACAATATAAATTGGAAAAAAAATAAAGTTGATATTGTTTTGGAGTGTACAGGTAAGTTTAATTCAAAAGAGAAGCTCTTAACACATTTAAAAAATGGTGCAAAAAAAGTCATTGTTTCTGCTCCTTGTAAAAATTCAGACAAAACAATTGTTTATGGTGTCAATGAAAAAACATTAAAAGATGATGATAAAATTATTTCTGCAGCTTCTTGCACTACTAATTGTTTGGCTCCAGTTGTAAAAGTATTAAATGATAGGTTTGAAATTGAAAAAGGTTTTATGACAACAATACATGCATTTACAAGTGATCAAAGGATTTTAGATAATTCTCATAAAGATCCAAGAAGAGCAAGATCTGCTGGTCTTTCGATTGTTCCAACATCAACAGGCGCATCTAAAGCAATTGGAGAAATCATACCATCTTTAAAA
>CACGON010000005.1 GCA_902574695.1 uncultured Pelagibacteraceae bacterium
CATTTACTTATTTAAACCCTCATGTTTACTCAGATACAGTTTTTTTCTTAGGAAATTTATCTAAAAATTTTGAATTAACAGATAAATATTCTTTTGGAATAGGGGCCTCTTTATCTTCATTTATTTTTTTTTTTACACTTGGCTACCTATCAAAATTTACATCTAATTATTTGAAGAGTCCGAGGATTTGGAAAATTATAAATAATTTTATAATTCTATTTATGGGTGGAATAGCTTTATTTGTATTAAGAGAAATAATTAATTATTATTGAAAAATCTAGCTTTTAGCAGACCATAATAACTCATTGGAAATTTAAAATTTGTCACTAAATATAAAGCATGAGTCTAGACAAACATTTTACGCCAAAAAATTTTAGTGACAAGGTTGCACTTGGTTTCACTAAATTTTTAAGATTCCTTGCTGATACTTTTTTCAAAAAAAGATACGGTCATAGAGCTGTTGTCCTTGAAACGGTTGCAGCAGTGCCAGGTATGGTAGCTGGAATGTTACTTCACCTTAAATCTTTAAGAAAAATGCAAGATGATAGAGGATGGATAAAAATTTTATTAGATGAAGCCGAAAATGAACGAATGCATCTAATGACTTTTATACATATTGCAAAACCAACTTTGATTGAAAGAATTATTATAATGATAGCTCAATTCATTTTTATTATCACTTATGCGATAATTTTTATTGCATCACAAAGAACTGCTCATAGAATAGTAGGATACTTCGAAGAGGAAGCTGTTAGAAGTTATACAGAGTATTTAAATGAGTTAGAGATGGGTAAAATTAAAAATATCTCCGCACCTGAAATTGCTATTAATTATTGGAACTTGCCACTCAATGCAACTTTGAAAGATGTTGTAAAAGTTATTAGAGATGATGAGGCAGGACACAGAGATGTAAATCATAGCTTTGCAGATATAATCAATAGCAAAATTAAACCAAAATCAGAAACAAATAAAAATAAAGAGCAAATTAAAGATTCTCAAACCTTAAAAGAAAATAATTAAAGGAGATTTATGAAATTTTTAAATTTATTCGTAATTTTTATACTTTTTAATACAGCATCTTTTGCTGATAAAAATATGAAAATTGGATCTAAAGGGAAGTTGAGTGAGGTAGATAGGGTAATTAAAGTTAAAATGTATGACAATTACTATGAGCCAAAGTTTTTCAATATTAAAAAAGGCGAAACAATTAAATTCGAAATTGTTAATGCTGGCAACCTCGTTCATGAATTTAATATTGCTAACGCAATGATGCATAAAAAACATCAGCCAGAAATGGAAAGAATGGTTGAAAATGAGATACTGCTTGCAGACTCAATTGATAGAGAAAAAATGAAAAAGATGGCAAAAATGGATAAAGCCATGGCACACTCGCACAGTAATAGCGTTCTACTAGCTCCTAAAGAAAAAAGAGATTTAGTTTGGAAATTCGATAACGCAACGAATATTGAAATCGCTTGTAATGTACCTGGTCATTATCAAATAGGAATGATTGCCAAAGTACAACTAGACTAAATATTTATTAACTAATCTAGTAAAAATGAGTTCTGAAACTATAATCTTTAATTGGTCATGTAAGCATACCTGGAAAAAAAGTGCAAAAAATACTGCTTGGTGTTTGCTTGGCTGTGCGATTGGAGACTTTGGAACAATATTATTTTTTCAAATAACAAAAATACCATTTCCTGTTCTAGCAATTATGATACTTGCAATCATTAATGGTTTGATAACAAGTATTATTTTAGAAACTATTATTTTATTTAGACAAAATTTTAAATTTTTGAATGCTTTAAAAACAGCATTGGGAATGAGTTTTATCTCTATGATAAGTATGGAAATTACAATGAACCTAACTGATTATTTTTTAACAGGTGGTGCGATACTTACGTGGTGGGTTGTACCAATTATGTTAGTGATAGGTTTTTTAACACCTTGGCCTTACAATTATTGGAGATTAAAGAAGTTTAATATTAGTTGTCACTAATTTGAGTAACCATATTTTCTTAGTCGGACGTCACCTGTTCTAGCATGGGCTTCCATACCTTCATATCTAGAAATTCTCGCTGCTGCTGCGCCCACTTCTTTAGTAGATTCTTTTGTCATTCTTTGAAAACTCAAAGTTTTAATGAACTTTCCGACAAATAATCCACCAGTATATCGACCTGCACCTTTAGTTGGTAAAATATGATTTGTTCCTGAGCACTTATCTCCATACGCAACAGTTGTTTCTTCCCCAATAAAGAGAGATCCATAATTTTTAAGTCTTTCGTGAAACCATTTTAGATTTTTAGTTTGAACCTCTAGATGTTCAGGCGCATATTCATCACTAATAGAAGCCATCTCCTCATCATTATCACATAAAATTACTTCTCCATAATCTCTCCATGCTGCTTCTGCACTAGCTCTTGGCATTTCAGGTAATTCTGAAATTAATTCTGGAACTCTTTTTATTACATCTTCGGCTAGCTTTTTACTTGTTGTATAAAGCCAGGCTGGAGAATTATATCCATGCTCAGCTTGTCCAACTAAATCTACAGCAACAATTTCAGGATCAGCAGTTTCATCTGCAATAACTGCAATCTCAGTCGGTCCTGCAAACAAATCAATTCCAACTTTTCCAAATAAAATTCTCTTTGCTTCTGCAACAAATTGATTACCAGGTCCTACCAATATATCTGCTGGTGTATTTCCAAACATTCCATAAGTCATTGCAGCAATAGCTGGAACACCGCCTAAATTTAAAATTTTATCTGCACCACACAAATTAGCTGTATAAATTATTGCAGGATGAGCTCCCACTTTTTCTTTTGGTGGAGAACAAGCAATAATATTTTTAACACCAGCGACTTTAGCTGTTGTAACACTCATTACTGCAGAAGCTATATGCGCAAATCTTCCCCCAGGTATATAGCAACCTGCAGTATTTACTGGTATAAGTTTCTGACCGGCATACAAACCTTTAGATAACTCAACCTCAAAATCTTGACCATAATTTTTTAATTGCGCTTCTGCAAACTTTCTAACTCTTTCATGTGAGAATTGAACATCATCTTTTGTTTTTTGATCTAGAGTTTTTTTAATTTCATCTATTCTTTCTTCAGAAACTATTATTTCTCCATTATATTTATCAAATTTTTCAGTTAATTCTTTACACCCTTCTTCTCTTGATTTCTCTAAATCATTAAGAAGTTTTTGAACTATTTCTTTTGTTTTGTTGTCGTCCGTTGAAGATGTTTTTGGTGATTTTTTAAGATATTTAATTGGCATAATTTTATAAACTTTTAAATCAAAAGCTAATCTAATGCAACAACTGCAGCTGCAATTGAAGCTAATCTTGCTGGAGCATCATCTGACCTACTTGTTATTACAACTGGAACTTTTCCACCAACCACAACACCAGCAGCACAGGCTCCCATAAAATAAATCATCATTTTTACTAAACCATTTCCAGTTTCAAAACTTGGAACTAATAAAACATCTGCAGAACCCGCAACAATATTTTTAATGCCTTTGATTGCAGCAGATTTTTTTGAAATGCTATTATCAAATGCTAAAGGACCAAAAACATCAGCATTTAATTTTTCTTTCTTTGCAAGTTCAGTTATTTCCTTTGCATCAAGAGAACTTTGAACACTATCCAGTACTTCTTCTGTTGCAGATAAAACAGATACTTTAGGTCTAGATATTCCTATTCTATTACAAAAATCAATCACGTTTCTTAGAATATGCATTTTAGTTTTAACATTAGGTAACACATTCAATGCTCCATCAGTAATTATCAATGGATGGTCATCTTTATTCAAAGTCATATGCCAAATATGGCTCATTCTATTTTTTCCAAGTAAATTATATTCTCTCTTTAAAACCTCTTTCATTAATACATCTGTGTGAATATGACCTTTTACGATAATTTTAATCTCACCCTTTGCAGCAAGTTTTGCTGCAACTTTTGCAGTATTATTTTCTACTGGCTCATGAATGATTTTAAACCTTGATATATCAAACTTTAATTCTCCAGCACATTTTTCAATTTCAGATTTATCACCAATTAAAATGGGAACTATCAAATTTTCATTAACCGCATCCATAGCTGATTGCATTGGTAATAATTTTCCCGCATTTACAATTGCTACTGGCACACCTTTTTTATTATGTGCAACATCTAATAAATTATGCGGGCAAATTATTTCTTTATCTGATAGCATTTGTTATTTAATTTCATATTTATATGATGTGTATATATTAAGTTATTATGGCATAAAATGGAAATTGTAACTAAAATTTTACCTATTGCTTTAGCATTCATAATGCTCACCCTTGGTCTCAGTCTAACCACACAAGATTTTATAAGAGTTATAAAGCAACCCAAAGATTTTTTATTGGGAATGTTTAGTCAGATTCTTATTTTACCTTTTGTTGCAATTTTATTAATTAAAGTTTGGCCAATATCTCCAGAAATTGCGGTAGGATTGTTGATTATTGCTGCAGCTCCAGGTGGCGTTACATCAAATGTACTTACGTCATATGCAAAAGGTGATGTAGCTTTATCAATATCTCTAACAGCAGTTATTAGTTTATTAAGTATTATAACTGTTCCATTTATAATTTTTAATTCTATAAATTTTCTTGGATTTAATATCGTTAATAAAAATATTTCCTTGTTATCAGTTGCAATGCAAATGTTTTTTATTGTATCAGTACCAACTTTAATAGGAATGATAATAAGAAAAATGTTAAATCGATTTACACAAAAATTTGAACCAATTGCAAATAAAATATCTTTATTTTTATTTTTAATCGTTCTGGTAGGGGCTATTTATTCTGAGAAAGATAATATAATTAATTATTTTGTAGAGTCTGGTATTATTACTTTATCGTTAAATTTATTAATGATGGTAATTGCATTTTTTTTAGCTCATTTTTTTGGCTCAGGAATTAAACAAAAAAAAACTATCGCTATTGAGTGTGGACTTCAAAATGGAACATTAGCTATATTTGTTGGAACAATAATGTTTGAAGGTGGTATTTATATTATTCCAGCTGCAACTTATAGCCTAATTATGTTTGCAACCTCAATACTGTTTGTATTATTTTTAAGAAATTCGAATTAATTTAAGATCTTATTTTATCGTCTGCCTTTTTTACTCTTTAGACCTAGTTTATCGCTGTGTCTTAATCTTAAGATTACAATTGCTGCCGCAATTAAAACTATTGCAACTGCTTCGTAAACAAGAGCAGAAGGATCCATTTCCTTACCTTGTAGAATTATAAATCGAGCTAAAGCAGTAATAGCTATAAGCAAAGGCAAAGTTATACTTATAGATTGTTGATCCCAAAATACTCTTACCATTGCAAGCACTTCTAAGTATAGAAACATTAATAATAAATCTGCTAGAGTAACGTTTTTATTTATAAACATTGTATAAATTTCAATTCCCACAGCAATAATTGTGCTCACTAGAATTATTATAAGTAAAATTAATTGAACGTTTTTTGTAATTTTTTCCATTATTTTCCTTTTGTAAACGGTAGCCATTTTTCAAAAGCAGACTTATCCGGACCGTCATAAGGTATCTTATAAGAGTTTGTGTTTGTCAATACCTCAATACCTTTTGAAAAAACAAACATGAATACAATAATAAAAACTAAAGCCATGATTTTAAAAGGACTATAATTTTTTACTTTAAATACACTGGATGATTGTGCTTCTGCTTTGTGGAACTGTTTAAAAGTCCAGTATGTTGCAAATATTAAACCAATATGTGCAATAAAAACTCCAGCCCATCCAAAAGCAAATGTAGCGTATGAAAATACATACAAGCTAAATACCGTTGACCAAATGAAACTTAAAACAAGTAATATTTGTAATCTTACAGTTCTTGGCAATGCTCGAAGATCATTTTTTGTATCATCAAACAGTATATTTGCTGCGTCTATAAACCAGTTTTTTATTGATTCCATAATTTTAAGCTTATGAAAAAAACTATAATTAGAGATAATTAATTGTCAAGAAGCAATTAAACTCTCTAAATCATTTTTAATATTTTCTGGAATATATATTTTTTTATTTACGTTTTTTTTAAATCTTTTCTGCTTGTTTTGTCCCGGGTATAAAATTTCTTTCACACCTTTGATTTTAGGCAAACCCTTAACTCTTTTAATATTTTGTTTTATTTTTTCATTGAAATTTCCTACAAATAAATTTGGTTTAATTGTCAAAAACATATGCCCAACATTTTGTGGTCCTGAAAAGTCATCAAACGGATCTTTGACTTTTCCACCATGGTTAGCACCAGTCATAACTCCACTTAATATATCTACCATCCAAGCTAAACCTGATCCTCTAAATCCGCCTAATGGCAATTGAACGCCTAATAAAGCTTTTTTTGCATCAGTTGTTGGTTTGCCAAACTTATCTAAAGCAACACCGGCAGGAATTTTTTTTCCTGTTTTTGCTGCAACTCTTATTTTACCTCTATTAATTTCAGAGACTGAAGTATCTAAAATAAAAGGTGTTTTTGATGAGGTAGGGGATCCAAAACATATTGGATTTGTTCCAAATAATTTTTTTCTCGAACCATGAGGTGCTACTGCAGGGGGCGCATTTGTAAAACATAAAACTATAAGATTTTTTTTTACCGCTTGTTCAGCGTAATATCCTGACAAACCATAGTGGCCACTATTTTTTATACCAACTAATCCAATTCCTGTTTTCTTTGCATTTATAATTGCTTGTTTAATACCAATGTCTGCCGCTACAAATCCTATACTGTTATTAGCATCAATATGCGAAATTGATTGTGAAATTTTTTTAATTTTTATTTTTGGCTTCGAATTTATTACTTTTTTTTTTATTCGGTCACAATACATTTTTAATCTTGAGAGACCATGAGTATGTGCACCAACTATTTCTGCATTAATTATTGCACTTGATGCAATATCTGCATGCTTGTTACTTAAGCCATGTTTTTTAAAAATATGGATTATTTGTTTTTTTAATTTTTTTCCATCAACCATAGTGCATCTTTAGTTAAAAAATATATCTTACCAGTGGTTGGATGCACTTGTATATCTCTTATTCGTCCAATTTGATTTTTAAAAATAACTTTTTCTTTGACATCTTGAAGGTTTGAAAAATCAAGCGATCTTAATGACATATCCTTTAAAGATGTGATCAATGCTAAACCATTCCATTCCTTAAATTCTTTTCCTTTGTAAATTGTTATCGCACTTACTGCAATTGATGGAACCCAATATTTTATTGCTTTAGTAAAACCTGGTTTCCATTTAGGACCAATTTTTGTTCCACTATAATTTGTACCTCCCCATCCTAAAATTTTCCATCCATAATTTTCTCCTTTTTTGACTTCACCGAACCAATCTCCACCTTTTGCGCCATGGTTTGACATGTAAACCTTCTGGTCAAAAGGAGACAAAAAAAGCCCTTGAGGATTTCTAATACCAATCTGAAAAATTTCAGGTAACCAATTATCTTTGCCTTTAAATTTTGGATTATCTTTAGGAATACTTCCGTCTAAATGTATACGAATAATACTTCCAGGGTGGGAAGCCGGATCCTGAGCAATCATACCTTGACCTCTTTCACCAGCTGATGCATATAAGTAATTATCTTTAATAACTAATCTAGATCCAAAATGATAACCAGAGTCTATTGGTGGTTCAGCTTGAAATATATTTGTAAAAGATAATTTTTTTTTATTTAATTTAGCTCTTGCAATAGATGTACTTGTTTTCCAATCTCCTCTATTTTCAGAGTAGGAAACCCACAGACTGTTTTCTTTATGTAAGATGTCTAATAATCCGCCCTGACCATAAACCAAGAAATTAAGATTGTGATCTACATTTGAAATATTTTTTGTGTCTATATTGACTATTTTAATTTTTCCTTCTTTTTCTGTAATAATGATCTCATCATCGTTTATGAAAGAAGATCCCCAAGGTTCATCTAAATTTACTATTTTATTAAGTCTAATCTCATCTGCTTGAGTTATAGATGAAATAAAAAATATAAAAAATATTAACCTTTTCCACGCCATGGGATGGTTTTATCGATTATTTTTCTTAAAGTAACGTCGAATAAAAGTCCCAGCATACCCATTATAAATATAGTTATCCATATTACTTCATACTGAAAGTATTTTTTTGCAACGTTTTCAACAAAACCAATACCAGTTGTTCCAGCCAAAAATTCTGCCGCTACCAATGTTCCCCAGCACATTCCAACAGCAACTCTAATACCTGTTAAAATTTCTGGAAGAGAGTTTGGAAATATTACATATCTTAGTATTTGTTTTTTAGATGCACCAAGAGAGTGGGCGGCGTGGATTTTAGATAATTGAGTTCCTGAGGCACCAGCTCTCGCTGAAATGATCATAATTGATAATGAAACCATAAATAACAAGAATACTTTTCCAGTATTATCAATACCAAGCACTGATATGATAAGAGGAGCCCAAGCTAAAGGTGGTACAGGCCTATAAAGCTCAATCAAAGGATCAAAGAAACCTTTTGCAAATCTATTTAGGCCCATGAACAAACCTAATGGAACACCAATTAATATTCCAAAAATTAATCCTAAAAACACCCTCAAAAATGAATCCCAAATATGTCCATATGGAACTGGAATTTTAAATAATTTAAAATCACCGGTAACAAATTTAAGAACTTTTCCCTTAAAGTTTTGTTTAACTATTCCATCTTTTGTGTGAACAGGATATTCTCCAGGCAATATATCTGCAATCCAATCAGGTAAAATGAAACCAATTATTTTACTTACATCAACCATGTTAATCCAGAGAAGAGGGATGTCTTTATAGCCTACACTCGGTTTTGACATTAAGATAAATTTATTAAAAGTATCAGAAGGTTTTGGTAACCATCTACCAGAACCTTGCTCTGAGCAGCTTGGACCACTTGCAACAATTGTTCCTGCTGGAAATAAAAAAATATCAATAAATCTTAATCCACCTTGAGCTTTTATTTGTGCATTATCAAATTGAACAATTGCATTTTGCATTTTATCAAGTGCGTTTGGAGGGTAAATACTTGCAAATTCTATTCTCCTTGCAATTTTGACAATATTTTTTGCATAAGTAGAAGCTACTTCTTCGCTATCACTTAAATCATTTCTATAAGCTTTAATATCGTCTTTCAGTTCTTTAATTCTTTTTTTGAATTCTGGATTATGATTTCTTAATTGAAAAAATTCGTCACTTATAAGATTTAATTCTTGAGCCGCTACGTGAAATTTCAAACCTCTGTTAGTCGCAGGTATTAAAGGAACCTCAATAGTATTTTCAATTGTTCCTGATCCAGCATCAACTTTTGTAATACCCCAACCACCTTCTTCACTAACAGCTTTAAGTCTTTCATTAAATTCTAGTTCTGTCTCGAATGGATAATCAGATTTTTGAAAATTTTCTGTTAAAAGATTTATTTTACCAGTTATATCATCAATTCTTTGTTTAGTTTCATTCTCAAGTAAATCTTCATTGGTTAATAATGGAATTAATTGGTTAGTTTTAGTTATGAAATCAACAAGAATTGTTTTTTGCTGACTATCAAGCTCATTCGAATTTTGAATTTCTATTGTTATTTTTTTAAGATTTTTATTTTCTTGTTTAATTTGTGAAGTACTTTTTAGCTCTCTTTCTTCAATAGGAAATTGATATTTTAATCCTAGTAACGAGTCATTTACTTTAGCTACCTGACAAAGTTCATTCGCTGATTTTGGATAAAAACCTTTTGCAATATCCCAAGAATAGTAAAGCCAAACCAAAAGTAAAAAGCTACTACCAACTATAACCCAATGAGTTCCACCTAATGCTCTTTCAGGGTTTCCAAAAACTGCATCAATTTTTTCAGTTTTAATTAAACGTCTTCCATAAAGAATACAGCCAATAACAGCAAAAAAAATTAAGAATGTTACTATTTGTGTAAGCATTTAAATATCTTTTCCCATAATTTCTTCTTCCATATTCCAAATCATTTCCAATATTTCTTCTCTAGTAGACGAAAAATCTTTATTTTTTTTTATTTCTCTTAAGTCTTGTTTTAAGCCCATTGAGGCAAATGGAAGATTATATTCTTTATGTATACGACCTGGTCTAGGTGCCATGACATATAGTCTTTCACCAAGCAATAAAGCTTCTTCAACTGAGTGTGTAATTAAGATGATAGTTTTTCCAGTTTCTTTCCAAATTTTTAAAACTAATGACTGCATTTTTTCTCTTGTTAATGCATCTAAAGCTCCAAGTGGTTCATCCATAAGAATTAAATCTGGATCATTAATTAAACATCTTGCTAAGGCAACTCTTTGCTGCATTCCACCAGACAATTGATAAGTTGGGGTATTTCCAAAACCTTGAAGCCCAACTATTTCTAACCATTCATCAACTTTTTTTTGTGTTTTAATTGGATCTTCTTTTTTCATTCTTAATCCAAAGTTGACATTTTCAGCTACAGTCAGCCATTCAAACAAAGCTCCTTGTTGAAAAACCATTCCTCTTTCAACACCTGGTCCATCAATTTCTTTTTTATTTAAAGTAATAGTTCCGGAAGTTGGTCTAATAAATCCAGCAGTGATATTTAATAAAGTTGTTTTTCCACAACCTGACGGTCCAAGAACCGTTAAAAGCTCTCCTTTTTTTAATGTAAAATTTAAATCTTTTAATGCATGTACAGTTTCCCCCTTAGGAGTCTTAAAGATCATATTAAGATTTTGAGAAATTAAATCACTCATAAGCTGACTTTATATTAAAATTTTAGCAAAAAAAATAGGCACCAATTTAGAAAATTGGCGCCTATTTAATTTTAATTTACCTTTAAATTATAAAGGTAAGAAACTTGTATCTACGTTTCCTCTTGGCGTTCCCATTCCTTTTAAGAATGCATCAAGATTTCCTTTAGTCATAGACTGTTTAGTTTCTTCTGGTGTTAAGAATTTAAAACCACTTAAAGTTTCTTTCATATCACCAACTTTCATTTCTGAAGCTTTAGCCATAACACTCATGTTACTTTTACCAGCTTTATATCTAGCATTTGCCTCATGAGTTACTTCGATGAAAGTTCTTAGCATACCTGGATTTTCCTTCATGAACTTTGTAGTTACAGAAGTAATATCTATACCTAAGATACCCGCATCTCTAGCTTCCTGAACAGTAAGTAATCTTGATCCAACTGCAGTTGCAGCTTTAATAGAATTACCACCAAATAGACAAGCCATTACAACATCTCCACTTACTAATGCAGCAGCACCTTCTTCAGGGTCCATTTGAATTATATCCATTTTTTTTCTATCAGCTCCAACAACTTTCATACTTTCATCAAAAACGTATTCAGCCATTGTTCCAAGTGGTACAGCAACTTTTTTACCTTCTAGTTCTGTAGCATTTGCTTTTGTAATACCAGAAGCGTTAGAAGTTACACAAGTTGTTCCTCCCATTCCATATTCCATAGCAATATCTACAAGTTTGATTGGCGCTTTAGATTTTACTGCGTTAATGAAAGGTACTAAACCTTGCGAATAAGAAATATCAATGTCTCCTGCTAACATAGCATCAGTCATTGCTCCACCGTTTGTGAAGTTAGTCCATTTTACTGGCACACCTAGAGCTTTAGCAAAATTTTTCTTCTGCATGTCCTCTAAATTTGGACTTGGCCATTCTAAAAAGTAAGCAACTCTAACTTCTTTAGCTGCTGAATTAGCAACAGAAATACTTAAGTTAAGAGCAACAATTACTCCTAGAAGATAGCTTATTATTTTTCTCATATTTATCCCCTTTGATAATTATTAATAAACGGTATTTAAGTTCATATTCTGATAGATGTAAATGATCATTTAGTTCTATTTAAGTTAATTAAAACAACCAAAAGTTGTATATTATGACGCGCTATTGTTGTTATATTTTTCTAGTTAAGAATACTGTAATAGTCTAAATATATTTTAATAATGAGTTCAGAAAATAAAAACAAAATACCCAATTCTTTGAATGAGCACTGGATGCCATTTACATCCAATAAAGATTTTAAAGCTAAACCAAGGTTAATCACAGAAGCAAAAGGGTGTTATCTAAAAAATCATGAAGGTCAAACCATGATTGATGCAAGCTCAGGACTTTTTTGTAATCCACTTGGACACGGAAGAAAAGAAATTATAGATGCTATAACAAATCAATTAAATACATTAGATTATTGCCAACCCTTTCAACAAGGCTTTGGTGGATCTTTTGACCTTGCAACAAAAATTTCTAAACATACACCAGGAAATATAAATAAAATGTTTTATACTATTTGTGGATCAACAGCAGTTGAGACAGCTATAAAAATTGCAATTGCATATCACAAGGCAAGAGGACATGGCCATAGATACAGATTTGTTGGTAGAGAAAGAGCTTATCATGGAATGAATATAGGAGCTACTTCTGTTGGGGGAATGATTAATAATGTTAAAACTTTTGCGAGTGTATTAATGCCTGGAGTGCTTCACATGAGACACACTCATTTACCTGAACATAAATTTATAAGTGGACAACCAGATACTGGTGCCGAGTTAGCTGATGATTTAGAGAGAATTTGTACAAACTTTGGTGCTGAAAATATTGCAGCTTGTATAGTTGAGCCAGTAGCTGGATCGACAGGAACTTTGGTTCCACCGAAAGGATATTTACAAAGACTAAGAGAAATTTGTGATAAACACGGTATACTCTTAATTTTTGATGAGGTTATAACCGGATGGGGAAGAATGGGTTCTGCATTTGGAGCTCAAGAATTCGGTGTTACTCCAGACATAATGACAATGGCAAAAGCCACTACAAATGGAATTAGTCCAATGGGAGTAGTTGCTTGCAAAGATGAAATTTACGATACACTTATGGATGGCGCTCCAAAAGGAACAATAGAACTGTTTCACGGTTACACTTACTCAGGAATTCCAATTTCAGTTGCAGCCGCGTTAGCTGTTCAAGAGATTTTTGAAAAAGATGATATTTTTAATAGAGCTAGAGACATGTCACCATACTTCCAAAAAGGTTTATTCTCTCTTAAAGATATTGATATCGTAGATAATATAAGAGGGTACGGCATGATGGGTGGAATTGATCTCAAGATGGACAAAAAACCTGGGGTAGCTGGATTTACATGTTTCAAACATTGTTATGAAGCAGGAGTAAATTTTAAAGCAACAGGTGACTGTTTAATAATTGCTCCAATGTTTATTTCTGAAAAAAAACATATTGATGAGATTATTGAAAAATTAAGAACAGGTATTACTAACTATTCGAAAAGTAAAAAAAATTAATTTTCATCTTGTTAGGGTAAGAGGAAAAATATTATGAAAATTGGCGTGCCAAGAGAAATTAAACCTCAAGAAAATAGAATTGGACTCACACCACAGAGTGTAAAAACTCTAGTCTCTGAAGGTCATGAAGTAATTGTAGAAAATAATGGTGGTTTCGAAGCTGGTTTTGAAAATGACCAGTATACAAAAGCTGGAGCTAAAATTGCTAATAGTGCTTCTGATATTTTTGATGATGCTGAAATTATTGTCAAAGTGAAAGAACCTCAAAAAGTTGAAGTTGACATGTTAAAAGAAAATCAAATTGTCTATACATACCTACATTTAGCTGCAGCAAGAGAATTAACAGAAGGTTTAATTAAATCAAAAAGTATTAATATTGCTTACGAAACAGTTACAGATGATAATGGTAGACTTCCTTTACTTGCACCAATGAGTGCAGTTGCAGGACGTATGTCAGTTCAAGCTGGAGCACATTGTTTAGAGAAAAATCAAAAAGGAAGAGGAATATTATTAGGGGGAGCTCCAGGGGGTGAACCAGCAAATGTATTGATACTTGGAGGTGGAGTAGTAGGAGAGAATGCTGCAATAATAGCTACAGGAATGAAAGCAAAAGTTCATATTGTAGATAAATCAGAGGCAAGACTAAAACAACTAGTTCAAATGTTCGGAGACAAAATTATCCCAGAGCATAGTGATAAAATAGACTTAAATAAATTAGTTGCAGAGGCAGACTTATTAGTTGGCGGTGTTTTAATTCCTGGTGCGGAAGCTCCTAAATTAGTAACAAAAAAAATGTTAAAATTGATGAAAAGAGGATCAGTTATTGTTGATGTTGCAATTGATCAGGGTGGATGTGTTGAAACAAGTAAACCAACAACTCATGGAGATCCAACATATATAGTTGATGATGTTGTTCATTATTGTGTAGCTAACATGCCGGGTGGAGTTCCCAGGACTTCAACTTTTGCCTTAAATCAAGCTACACTTCCTTATTTAGTAAAATTAGCTAACAAAGGTTATCAAAAAGCCTTAGGTGAAGATAAAAACTTTTTAGCAGGTCTAAATGTATGTAAAGGAAATATTACTTATAAAGCGGTTGCCGAAGCTTTTGGACATAAATATTTATCTGCAGAAGAGGCAATTGCATAATGTACAGACCATTACCTGATGGGTTAACAATTAAAAACTCTCCAATTGAAGGACTGGGATTATTTACCAATGTAGATATAAAAAAGAACTCATTTATTGGTGTTACACATATACGAGATGAACAATTTGAAAATAAATATATAAGAACGCCTTTAGGTGGGTTTTATAACCATTCTGATGTTCCGTCAGTTGTGAGGATGGTTACAGATACTTTACCAAAACTTAAATTCGGTGATATTTTAGACGTGAGTTCTACTACAAAAAAATTTCCAGGAAAAGAAAATGACGGTGAGAATGTATTTTTTAACTTACAAGAAAAACCCGATGCAAAATATTTTTTTATGGTTGCCGCCAAAGATATAAAGGCTGGTGAAGAATTAACAGCTAACTATAATCTTTATACTTACCCTAAAACAGGCGTAGGTTTGCAAATGTTGTAGATGGAAAAAAAATTACCAGTAAGTTGTAAAGTTGTTGTAATTGGAGGGGGTGTTGTTGGTTGTTCAGCAGCCTATCATTTAGCTAAATACGGGTGGAAAGATACAATTTTACTTGAAAGAGACCAATTAACGTCTGGAACGACTTGGCATGCTGCCGGCTTGGTAAGCCAATTAGGGCCTTCAGCAGCAATTACAAAAATTAGAAAATACTCATTGGACTTATATAAAAAATTGGAAAAAGAAATTGATTTTTCACCAGGATTAAAACTTAATGGGGCTCTATCAATAGCAACAACACCGGGGAGATGGGAAGAATTAAAAAGACAAGCAACCACCGCCCAACTCTATGATGTTAATGTTGAAGTTTTAGATTTAGATCAAATAAAAAAAAAATATCCTATAATCAATAATGACGGTGTATTGGGCGGAATTTTTATGCCTGGCGATGGACAAGCTGACCCAATTGGAGTTACAAACCTTTTAGCAAAAGCTGCAAAAAAGGAAGGGGTTCAAATTTTTGAAAAATCACCAGTTCAAAAAATTTTAAAAAAAAATGGAAGAGTAGCTGGGGTAATAGCAAATGGGGTAACAATTGAATGTGAATATATTGTTTTAGCAACAGGTATGTGGTCGAGACAAATTGGTGAAGATATGGGGTTTAGTGTTCCACTTTATCCAGCAGAACATTTTTATATAATCACCGAAGCTATTAATGACCTACCTAAAGATCTCCCTGTTTTAAGAGATTTTGATGACAGTCTTTATTTAAAAGAGGATGCAGGAAAAATGCTCGTAGGAATATTTGAGGGAAAATCAATTCCAGCTTTTAATAAAACTAATAGAGTTCCAGAAAATTTTTCTTTTGGTGAATTTCCAGAAAATTTTGATCACTTTGAACCTTATCTTGCAGCCGCAATGAAAAGAGCACCGATCTTAGAAAAAGCTGGAATAAGAAAATTTTTTGCAGGTCCAGAATCTTTTACACCAGACACAAATACTTTGTTAGGTGAAATTCCTGGTTTCAAAAATTTATTTGCTTGTTGTGGGTTAAATAGTATTGGAATTGGAAGTGGTGGAGGAGTTGGTAAAGTTACTGCTGAGTGGATGATGAAAGGTCATATTAATGAAGATTTATTTATCTATGATATAAAAAGATTTCAAAACTTTCACTCAAATATAGATTTTATCAAAGAACGAGTAACTGAAACGTTAGGAGATTTATATGGTATGCATTGGCCATACAAACAACACAAAACATCGCGGAAACAAAAAATACTTCCATATCATGATGAACTTGAAAAAGCTGGAGCATGCTTTGGTGTTTCAGGAGGTTATGAAAGGCCAATGTGGTTTAATTTAAATGGATCACCTACAGAATATAAATATAGTTATGGTTATCAAAATTGGTACCCTTCTGTAGAAAAAGAAACAAAAAATACAAAAAAAAATGTTGGACTATTTGATTTAAGTCCTTTTTCAAAATTTGATTTAATTGGGGAAAAAAGTTTTGAAGAATTACAAAAAATTTGTACAGCTAATATTAAATCTAATCCTGGTAAAACAACCTATACACAAATATTGAACAAAGATGGTGGTATTGAAATTGATTGCACAGTTGTTTGTTTAGATAAGAATTTTTTTAGAATTATAAGTTCAGCCGCAACTAGAGAAAGAGATAAGTTTTTTATATCGAAAAACATTTCTAATGAAGTTGCGTTAAAGGATGTGACTGATGATTATTGTTGTTTAGGATTGTTTGGTCCGAAATCAAGAGATTTACTATCTAAAATAAGTAAAGAAAATTTTTCGAATGAGACTTTCAGGTTTGGATCGGGCAAATATGTGAATATTAATGATATAAAAGTATGGGCTCAAAGACTTTCCTATGTAGGAGAAATAGGCTTCGAGCTGTATGTTGATAGTTCTAATGCTAAAAAATTATATAAAAAAATAGTTACAGAGGGAAAAAGTTTTAATTTATCTCATTGCGGAATGCATGCTATGGATACGATGCGAATGGAAAGTGGTTTTCTGCATTGGGGACATGATATATCACCTGAGGAAAATCAATATCAAGCTGGTTTAAGTTTTGCCATTAGTTATAAAAAGAATACTAACTTTTTAGGTAAAGATGCACTACTTAAAATTAAAGACAAAGAACCAGGTAAAAAAATGACGATGTTAACTTTAAAAAGTAAAAAGCCTGGGGAACCATTATTACTACATGATGAGCCAATTTATCTGGATGATAAAATAATTGGAAGAACTACTTCTGGAAACTATTCATTTAATTTTAATAAAAATTTAACATTTGGATACGTAAACAAAGATCTTTCTAATTTAGACACAAGTAAAAATAAAATTTATGTAGAAGTTGGCAAAATTAAATATGAAGCGGAATACTTAGCTAAACCCTTAAATCAAAACAATTTTAAGACAATCTGAGATAGAATACCCATCTTGGACAATTTGAATCATTAGTTAACCTCAATTTGAACAACGATTGAGTTGTATCGATTCGCAACCCATGATTTATTACGCTATGTCTACAGAACAAATTTTAAGAGAGCCTAAAGAAAATTTTTTAGATCAAGACGAACTAAAAACGCCAAATTCAAATAAAGTAGACATTAATGTTTTATTAGAAAAAGTAAGAGCTGAAAAAAAGAAAGAAAAGAAAGAAAACCTAATTTTTTTGAGTCTTATTTCATCTGTGGTGCTTATCACAGCATTCATAGCTTCTTTTTAATTTTTTTGTTGATTTAATCTAGCAGTATTCAGTAACTTACAAATCATCGAAGATATTCGATTTAAATTTTTTAATCTCATATTTTCTATATCTACACTAACTCTTTGACCGTCATTAATACTGTATAAATTAGATTCATTTTTTAAAATAAATTTTTCTTTTTCTAATTTTTTTAATTTTCTAATAACAGTTGGTCTTGGTATACCGGTTAAATCTGAAATAGTCATAGCATTTAAACCAACACTTCCACTTATACCAAGTATCTCTTTTGAAAATCTAATTCCTTCTTCACTGATATCATCCAAAAATTTACTATAATTTTTATCTCCTTTAATTTTATTATTTAAATGCAGATTTTGATTATAAACTATTACGGTCCAAATTGAAAAAGTTTCAAAATCTTTAAAAAAAATTCTTTTAAATTCAGTCATAAATAAAATTTGAAACTCAAGAAAATATTTCCAACATTGAGTGTAATTTTTCTTAATTAAATTTACAAATTCGTCGGTTGAGATTTTATTATTTACTAATTTATTCTCAAAAAGTTTTTTACATATAGTAGATAGTAATTTCGAAATGTTTCTTATAGCAGTAGAAGGTTTCTGAAACTCAAAACCATCACGTTGAATTGTTAAGCTTTTTTTATTTTTTTTTAAAACACCTGATTTTTCCAATTCTAGAATCTTTCTTCTCGCTGTCTCTTTTGAAATATCTAGTTCATTAGCAATATCAACTATACTGAATTTTTTTAATTCGATTTCTTTAGGTTTATAGTATTCATCCCAAGAGTAGCTCAACATATAATCACCATAAGCTCCCATAGTTTTATGAACTAAGCTTATCAATATAAAGTATTTATCAAGATCCTGAAATTGACTGTATGCTCTATATAACCATTCCCTTTGCATTTCTAAGTAATCAGTATGAAATTCATGGTAGTTTTTTGAATAAATATTAGCTACCTGATTATCTTGTATTTCTGTTGAGAAAATTTTTAAAGTTTCTTTCATTTTTAAAATTTATTTATCGTGAAATAATAATATTATTGAAATTACATCAAGAAAAATTTATAAATAAAAATCTTAACTTTAGGGAAATTTAATGGAATTTGTCAAATTAGTAGGACCTGGTGGTGTTTTTTTTATAATGTTTGCCCTAGGTTTAAACCTAAGCATAAAGCATTTTCTTAAAGTATTTAGAGATTATGAAAGCCTGATAACAGGAATTGTTTGTCAAATAATAATATTACCGGTTATTGGATTAATTCTAATTAGTTTGATGGAGCTTGAGCCTGAATTTCAATTTGGAATATTTTTACTTTTAATTATGCCATCTGCTGCTATGTCAAATTTTGCAACAAAGTTATCAGATGGTAACACACCTCTGTCTATAACCTTAACTTCATCATGCGCCTTACTTTCATTTATAACTATACCACTGTATTTAAATTACTTTGGTAAATTTATTTATAATGATGCATTTGAATTAAACTTATTTGCTTTTTCGTTTAAAACATTTCTATTCATTACTGTTCCAGTTTTCCTTGGAATTTTTATTAGACGAAAATTTCCAAAAATAATTGAGGAAAATATTTTTACTTTAGATCGATTGGCATTCGCTTTATTCTTAATAATTGTCTTCATTGCAATCTTCATGGAGAAAGATAATTTGGTGAATTATTTTGACGATATTGGCTTTGTAGTGATTTGTCTTTTAATTTCTATAATTTTAATTATCACAATTATAGTTAATATTTTTGTAAAAGACGTTCCTTCAAGAAGAGCTATTATAATTGAGGGAATGCTTCAAAACGGAGCAATGGGTTTTGTGGTCGGATCATTAATTTATGATGACGTTGTTTATCTTATTCCTATCGCTATTTATGCTTTATTACAATATTGCGCATTATTATTTTATATAGCTAATATAAAAGTAAGAGACTAATTTATATCTTTAAAAATCCAAGGCCACTCAATATAATTCGAATATTTCTTGAACCAAAAAGATAAATATCTCTCTGACAAATAAGCATATAGTCTAGTTTGATCATATCCTTTTAAATTTTCAAAACCAAAAACTTTTTCACACTCAAATAGCCAAGGAAAAACATCATTAAAGTATTTTTCCATAATATTTTTTTTAGCTATAAACATTATATGAGGATTGTAGAAGGATCTATTATTCACGTAGTTTCTAAATTCCTCTCGATCTTCTTTTTTTAATACATCTATTGCTTTGTCAAGAATACCAAAACCATGATGCATATCAAAATGCAGCTTAATACTTGAATTTTTTAAGTTAAATAAAATTTTAGGATCTCTTATTAAATTTCGCCATCCTCTTTTAATTAATTTCATAAATTTTGTACCGAGATGAATTGACTCACAAATGACAGCGTTATGTTTATGCCAATCGTTAGGCACTTCTCTTAAAATTATATCTTTTAAAGGCTTGTTTAAATCCTCATTTTTAGACTTAAGCCAGAATCTTCTTCTTTGACAAAATCCAATCCACTCATCTTCACTATATTTTGATAACTTGTTTTTCCAAAACCAATAATGAAAAGCTAATTCTGAATAATTTTTTTCTTTATTATTAATATTTTCTCCACCTTCGCATCTAATATAATTAGATTTAAATTTACCTGTGCCCACTCCAACTAAATTAATATCCAAATTATCTAATTTTTCTGAATCTTTATTTGTAATACAGTAAATTTCTAATTTATTCATTTATTAATATATTTGTCTTGCTAAAATTGATATTAGTTCATTTTTTATGAAATAAGATTATATTTTAAAATATATGAAAATTTACGATTGCACAACATTTTACTCAGAACATATGATGATGGATGTTAGATTTCATATTTTGGATAGATATGTAGAAAAATTTATAATTACTGAATCCAAATTCTCACATAGTGGAAGAAAAAAAGATCTTAATTTTAATATTGATAATTACCCTAAGTTCAAAGATAAAATTATCTATTTAGTGATTGAAAAAGAGCCAGATGATTTAATAAATGAGGGAAAAGAATTATCAGGTAATAAGAGATTAAATAGCATTAAAAGGATTGAACAATCATATGATTTTATGTTCGAGGGTATAAAAAATTTAGCAGAGGACGACTTAATAATACTCAGTGATAATGATGAAATACCCAATTTAGGCTCTAAGCATTTTAGCCAAATTAAAAAAGATATCGTTTTATTTAAACAAAAAATTTTTTATTATAAATTTAATTTACACTATGATTTAATTCCATGGTTTGGATCGAAGGCTTGTAAAAAAAAATCATTAAAATCATTTTCATGGTTAAATAATTTAAAACCAAGAAAATACCCTTTTTGGAGACTAGATACCTATTTTACTAATAACAAGGTAATTGATTTGGAAATTATTAATGATGGTGGATGGCATTTTACAAATTTAAAAACACCTGAAGAATTGTACGAAAAATTTAAAAATTTTGGACATCACAACGAATTTGACGAAAGTGGTATTACTAAAGATAAGTTAAAAAAATTTGTCGACTCAGGCGTAGTATTTTATAATCATTTTGCAGACCAGTCTGATCCAAATAAATGGAGTTATAATTATTCTTTAAAAAAAGCTGATGATAAAATTTTACCTGATTATTTAATTAAGAACAAAGCAAAATATAAAGATTGGCTAAGTTAATTTATGGGTATTTATGATTGTTTTATGTATTTTGATGAAGATCTAATTACAGATCTTAGATTAAATATATTGCAAGATCGGGTAGATAAATTTGTAATAGTTGAAGCAACAAGAGATCATGCAGGAAATGAAAAAAAACTTAATTTTAATATTAAAAACTTTAAAAAATTTGAAAATAAAATTATTTATCATGTAGTAGACGATATACCCAAAAAGGTTATTAATTATAAAAAAGGGTGGAGTGAAAATTTCTATAGAGAAAATTTTCATAGAAATTCAATATCAAATGCTATCAAAAATTGTAATGAAAATGATTTAATTTTAATTTCTGATGCAGACGAAATACCAAATCTTAAAATGCTCGATAGTATTAAAATAAAAAAATATGCATTGTTTAGTCAAAAAAACTTTTATTATAAATTAAATTTACAAAGCCCTGAAAATTGGCTTGGTACTGGTGCTTGTTACAAGAAATTTTTAAATTCACCACAGTGGCTAAGAAATAAACGATTTCTTAGAAGAGGTTTTTTTAGAAGAATATTTTTTAAAACTCAAATAATAAAAAATGGTGGTTGGCATTTTTCTTTTTTAAAAACCCCAGAAGAAATAAAGAAAAAGATGCAATCTTATGGTCACGGTGAACACCACCAATTATCTACTATTGATAATATAGCCAAAAATATTGAGGCAAAAACTTTTTTTATAAATACTGATATTAAATTAAAAAAAATTGAAATTGATGAATCTTATCCTGAGTATATTAAAAAAAATAAAAATTTTTTATTGGATTGGATATCCAATTAATGAAAATTTTATTTATAACTCAACTTTCAGAAACTAATAATTATAATGATAATTTAATTAACGACATTATTAGCGACATGACATTACATGGCTTAAAAGAGGTTCATGGAGACAACTTAATTGACTATCCTGGTGCATGGTACATGTACAAAGATGAGGTCGTTAAAAAAAATTATGACATTAAAAAATTATGGGGCAATGGATTCACATATTATAATCTTTTAGATAATTACAACTCTATTGATCGATCAGATATAAAAAATAAAATAAAAAAAAATTATTTTGAATTTATAATTTATGGTGCTTTTGAAAAGTCTAAACTTTATTTTGAAGAATCCTTAAATTCTAATAGTAAAATAATAATAATTGACGGAAGAGATACAAATCAATTTAATAAAATAGTCGAGAATAATAAAATAATTTATTTTAAAAGAGAGCTAACAAAAAATAATTTTAGAAATGTGTTTCCAATAAATGTTTCTATCCCTAGTAAAAAAATAAAAGATCATGTAAATAAAAACCCAAATAACTTATTAGCCCCATTAATTCCATATAGATATAAAACTTATGTATATAAAGATGAAAACGAATATTATCAAATGTGGAGAGATAGCTTATTTGGAATTACTTATAAACCTCCTTGGGGCCATTGGTGGGAGTCTGTTAAATACTATGAAATGATGATGAATGGATGTATTCCATTATTTGTAGGCTTAAAAAACTGTCCAGAACAAACACTTACATTATTTCCTAAAAAAAATTTATTAAATATTTTTAATAAATATTCCTGGATATTAAACCAATATTTTCCATCAAAAATTTATAGAAAAGAACTTTTAACCTATAAAAATTTTGCTTTATATTTTAAAAATGTTTTTAAAAAAAAAATGAATATAAAAAATTTTTTAGATCAAAATCCTGATATTATCTCAATAAGAAGCAATTTAATAAACTATACCAAGGAATATCTAACTACAAATTATACTGCAAAATATATTATAAATACTTCTCAGGATTTTTATAATTCTAAGAAATAAATATAAGTTTATTTGTGGTCCACAAAGAAACCCTTTTAAAACGTAATTTCTTAATTTCTTGTTTGAATGAAAAAAAATAAGTAGTATATATCAACGTGAACTTAACGGCGGGGTAGCTCAGTTGGTTAGAGCGCGGGACTCATAAGCCCGAGGTCAGTGGTTCGATCCCACTTCCCGCTACCACTTTAAAATTATGAATGGTTTATCAATAGTAATTCCAGTTTTTAATGAAAGAAAAAATCTTGATCAATTATTAAAGAGAATTGTTAAAAATTTTAAAATTAAAAATTATGAAATAATAATAGTAGATGACGACTCTACAGATGGTTCTGACTTAATTTTAAAAAAGTTAAAAAAAAAATATAATAAACTTAATTATTTTATAAGAAAAAAAAAACCAAGAGATTTATCTAAATCATGCACATTTGGTTTTTTAAAAGCCAAATTTAATATGGTAATGGTAATGGATGGAGACCTACAACATAGACCTGAGGAAATAAATAAACTTTATAAAAAGATTAAAAGCAAAGATTTCGATATTGTTGTGGGAAATCGTGGTTTACTTGAAAGGAAGAACTATGGGCTGAGTACAATTAGACTAATTTCTTCCGTAATATTAATATTTGCTGTTAACTTTCTACTTGGATTGAAAACAAAAGATCCAATGAGTGGTTTTTTTATTTTTAAAAAAAAAATATACACTAATAATAAAAATAGACTTTTTAATAAGGGATATAAAATACTTTTAGATCTAATTTATTCTTCAAAGGAAAAATTAAAAATTGTAGACGTTTATATAAATTTTAAAAATAGAGCTGATGGTTTAAGCAAAATGAGTTTAAAGATAATTTATTTATTAATAATATTATTATTAAGAAATTTTTTAAAAAAAATATTTTAAATTTTACTTCAGCGACTTAATAAAATGATTTCTAAACTATTAAAAAAAATATTTTTTTTAATATCATAATTTGTTAGTTTTTGAGGAATTGTATAATCTTTTTTTATGGTATCTCTAATATTAATTACCCAAAATGATTTTGGTATATCTGCGTTATCAACTTTAAAATACCGTAATTTCAAATCTTTTTTTTCAATATATTTTTTAACATAATTTATATATGCTTCATTAGTGTTTTTTTCTTTTGCACTATAATTTCTTACAGTCAAATATTTTTCCCCTGATTTGTTTATAGCATTTAAAGCTGCTTTGAATTGAGGTTTTGTTGGGTAGGTTTCTGTGTAAAATTGCTTAAAGGTATTCTCATAAAAAATATGATTAATTAAAGATGTGAAACAAATCAATATAACAATCATATATCTTTTGGTTTTACTGCTTAATTGAAAAGTAAAATGTGCTAGTAAAAATATAATTGGTATCAATGTAAACATTATATACCTGCTAATTAAAACAGGACTAAATAAATAACCGTAAACTATTGGAATGAAATATGAAAAAAATAATAATATTACAAAAAAAGTAAATATATTTATTTCCCTAAATAACTTTAATCTAAATTTATAGATAAGGTAAAACAAAACAAATAGGTGTATCAGTCCTAAAATTCTAGATCCAAAATATTGAGAAAAATAAAAATTTGTATAAAAACTTGGTTTTAATTGTTTTATCCAATGAGGAGAAAGACCTAAAAGTTGGTCAGCAAATTTGATATTTACAGGAAGATAAACAAACAAATAAAGAGAGGAAATTAATATTAAGCTTAAAACTAGAGAAACTTCAAATAAATTAAATTTTTGAAATTTAATAAATTTAATTATTTTGTATAATACAAATGAGCCAAGCACTAACAATGTAAAAGCATGACTAAGAACCATTAGTATTGCTACAAATACAATAAAAATAAGTTTTATTAAGTTAAGCTTCTCCTCTTGCTTTTCATTCCTAAAATTTAAATAAATAAAAAGAGTAGTAAGAAAAAAAGTTAGTATGTAAGATCTTACCTCTATTGAATATCTAATGTGGAACAAATTTATAGATAAAATAAAAAAACCAAATATTAATGAATTAAAATTCGAAACTTTGTTGAATAGCAGAGCAAAAGTTATTAAAGAAAAAAAGCTGAGAAATAATGAAAAATATCTTGAAACATAAACATCATATCCGAATAAAGAATGAAAAAACTTTAATAAAAAGTCATATAGACAATTAAAGTTAGAACTTAATGTTCTGACTAAAGTTTCTTTGAAAGAAATATTTGGTTCAGAAGTAAAAAAAGCAAATATCTCATCAGTCCAAAAGTCTTCAGAATTAATATTATAAGATCTAATTATTAAAGCAAATAATAGAAAAATTAAAAAAATTGAAAATTGAAAATAATTTTTTTTTAATTTCATATTTTTCTGATTTTTACGAAAATAAGAAATCCTGGGAAAATTAATGTTATTAATTTATCTATGAAAGAAAATCTTTTATAATTATTAAAAGAAAAAAAAGATAAAAAAGGACACAAAAATAAAAAACTTTGAATTTTTACAATTTCAAATTTTTTTTTATCAATAATATTTTTAATATTATATTTATTAAATTTAGTAATATGTTGGTGTTGATAGGACATATCAGATATTTTATTTAAAAAATATTCTAATAAAGGCCAAAGGGATAAATAATTAGGCGTTGTAATATAAATCTCACCTTTTTTCTTTAAAGATTTATGACAGTTATTTAGTGTTAATTGAATCTCTTTACTAGTCAAATGTTCTATTAGCTCTATCATTGAGATTGTGTCAAATTTTTTATTAAACGGAAATTTTTTTTTAAACGAGTAGAATCTTTTAACTTTCGATCCATATTTTTTTTTCGCATATTTGATTTGATTTTTAGAAACATCTACTCCAAATGTTAATTTATTTTCTAATAAAGAAACAAAAGTCCCAGGTCCACAACCAATATCTAAATGACTATTTTTTTTATTAATTAACTTTTTAACAAAATCGAATTTCGCATGATGCCAAGCACTTCTAACTCCTTTTTTCTTATGAAAAATATGATCATAATATCCCTCTACAATACTATTGTATTTAAATTTTTTTTTTTGCATTAAACCAATTTTTTTAAATAATTTGAATATTCACAATTTCCATAAAATTTTATAGCTTTTTGAATATTTCCTTTATTTATCCATTTATTATTTAACGCAATCTCCTCCAAGCAAGCTATCTTAAAGCCTTGTCTATTCTCAATGGCAGAGACAAATGCACTCGTTTTATAAAAATCCTCTATTGAGCCAGTATCAAGCCACGCACCTCCTCGACCTATTAAATCTGCGGATAAATTCTTTTTTTTTTTATAAATGTTAATTAAATCAACTATTTCTAGCTCGCCCCTTTTAGATGGTTTAAGCTTTTTTGCATATTTAATAACATTGTTATCAAAAAAATATAATCCAGTAATTGCTAAGTCAGAAATATATTTCTTTGGTTTTTCTTTAATATGTAAAACTTTATTATTAGAATTAATTTTTGCTACTCCATATAATTCTGGTTTAATAACTTTATGCAAAATTATTCTTGCACCTTTTTTCAAAGTTGTATTCTTTTTCAATTGTTGTGTTAAATTTTGACCATAAAAAAAATTATCACCCAATATTAAAGCTACATTGTCTTCTGCAATAAATTTTTCACCCAAGATAAATGCTTCAGGCAAACCCTTTGGAGAAGCTTGCTCTTTATAGGAAATTTTTATTCCAAGATTGTCACCATTTGGTAGTATTTTTTTATATTGACCTAATTGTCCTTTGTTAACTATTATTAATATATCTCTGATATTAGCTAACATTAAGATTGATAATGGATAATAAATTAGCGGCTTGTCGTAGATTGGTAACAATTGTTTATTTACTGCTTTTGTTAAAGGACTCATTCTTGTTCCTTTTCCACCAGATAAAATAATACCTTTTTTAATCATCTACTTTTTCCTAGCCTTCTGACAATATCTTTTTTTTTTAATTTTGAGTAGTACCCAGGGTTTTTAAAATACCAATCAAAAGTCTTTTCCAAACCATTAAATATACTAATTTTTGGTCTCCATTTTAATTTTTTTATAATTTTGTTACTGTTTAAAGCATATCTTAAATCATGGCCTGGCCTATCTTTAACAAACTTAATTTTCACATTATTACCAATTTTTAATTTTCTTTTTGATATATTTATTAATGTTTTTGTAATTTTAAGATTATTCAAGTTTATGTTGGATCCTATGTTATAAAAATTACCAATACTTCCCTTTTCAGAAATTTTTATTAAAGCATTACAATGATCTTCAACATGTATCCATTCTCTTGAATTTAAACCTTTTCCGTAAATGGGTAAATTTTTATTATTTAATATATTATAAATAAGTTTTGGTATTAACTTTTCTGGATGTTGTTTTGGCCCATAATTATTTGAGCAATTCGTTATTATCGCGGGAATTTTATAAGTTCTTATATATGACGATACTAGATGATCAGAAGATGCCTTCGATGCAGCATATGGCGAACTAGGCTTATACTTATCATCTTCTTTTGATCTTCCTTTAAGAACATCACCATAAACTTCATCAGTTGAGATATGTATTAACTTACAAACCTTATTATTTTTAGAAAATTTCTTAAAGACTTCCAATAAATTAAAAACTCCTAAAATATTACTTTTAATAAAATTTTCGGGTCCATCAATAGATCTATCAACGTGAGTTTCTGCTGCTAAATTAAATATTATTTTTGGTTTATATCTATTTAAAATTTGTTTTAATTTTTTTTTATCATTTATGTCAGCTTTAATAAATTTATAGTTTGCCACTTTTTTAAACTCTCTCACATTGTAAAAATTTGCTGAATAAGTAACTTTATCAACATTAATCACTGAATATTTTTTCTTAAGTAATAAACTTATAAGATTGCTTCCGATAAAACCTAGACCACCAGTTACAATTACTTTTTTCATAATTTTTTTTTTTACAATAATTGCTCTTTTAAGTATACTTTTTATTATTAATGAATTTTAAATTAAATGACATCACTTTTGTTATAGTTGTATATAGAAGTGAAGAAATTATACACAAGTGTTTAAGCTCACTACCAAAAGAGTGTAAAAAAATTATTATTGAAAATTCAAATAATACTTATTTAAGTAAAGATCTTACTTCTAATTATGACAATATTGAGGTCATTTTGTCAGAAAATAATGGAATGGGTAGCGGCAATAACATTGGCCTTAAATCTTGTAAAACAAGATTAGCTTATGTGATTAATCCAGATGTTCATTTTAAAGAAGATACATTTAACATTTTACTTCAAGAGCTAAATAAATATCCAGATTTTTCATTAGCATCCCCATTAAATAGTGATAAAAAAATTCCAAATTTTAAAATATTTAACTCTGACAATGAAAACTATAGCGATAATATTAAGTCAGTAGATAGTATTGATGGATTTTCAATGATTTTTAATTTGGAAAAATTTAAAAATCAAATTTTCTTTGATGAAAATTTCTTTTTATTCTTAGAAAATGATGACTTGTGCTTAAGAGTAAAAGAAAAAAATGAAAAGATATTTATAATAACAAATGCCACAATACATCATAGTGGAGGAATAGGTAAAAATGATCAGTTAGAATATTTAAGAAATTGGCATTGGATGTGGTCAAAATATTATTTTAATAAAAAACATTATGGAGCCAACGTAGCAATAAAAAAAGTTTTTTTTAATTTTATATCTGCAAGTTTGAAATATATTATTTACTCAATATCATTTAATAAACATATGAAAAAAATTTATCAAATGAGACTTTGTGGACTAACAATGTCATTTTTAGGAAAGCGATCATTCTTGAGACCAAAGGATTAATTCAATGTCAGAATTAAAAAAATATTTTTTAGATCTAGAAAATTATTCAACAAAATGGGAAAAATATTTTGATGTATATGAAAATTTGTTAAGCAAATATAAAAACAAAAATATTATTTTTGTCGAAATAGGTATTTTTAATGGTGGATCTCTCAAACTTTGGAAAAAATTTTTTGGCGAAAATTCTAAAATTATAGGAATAGATATTAATGAAAAATGTAAACAATTTGAGGATAAAGAAAATAATATAGAAGTTTTTATAGGTAACCAATCAGATGAAAAATTTTGGTTAAGTTTTTTTGATAAAGTTGGAAATGTAGATATTATTTTAGATGATGGGGGACATACTAACTTAGATCAAATTGTTACTACAATAAATACCATACCCCATATAAATGACAATGGTGCATTAATAATAGAAGATACCCATACTAGTTATTTGAAAAACTACAATTCAAATTTAAGTTATTCATTCGTTAATTTTACAAAAAATTTAATAGATGACCTGAATTCAAATATAGATTTGAATTTGCACTTGAAAAAAAATAATAATTTAAAGAAGATGATATATTCAATTGAATATTTTGAGAGTATTGTTGTTTTTAAAATAAATAGAAAAAAGGCTTTTAAAAATTATCCTATTAAAAATAATGGAGCTTTTCATTCAATAGAAGATTTAAGTGAAAGAGGAAATGAAATTTTTATCGGCAATATAAAAAACTTTTTATCAAAAATTCCATTTATAAGATTAAATAAATTTACAAAGTTTATTAAAAATAAAATAAATAATAATAAAATAAAAAAATTTTTTAAATAAAAATTTAATGACCTGGAAACTCAATTAAATTTTCGACTTGATAATTTGCTTTTTTTAAATTGTCCGATCCACCTAAATCAAAAAGATTAATTACAAAAATGAAACCAGCAACATTACCTCCAGACATTTTTACTAATTTTGCAGCAGCTTCAGCTGTTCCACCAGTTGCAATCAAATCATCTATAATCAATACACTATCATTTTTATTTATAGAGTCTTTATGCACTTCTATAGTTGCTGTACCATATTCTAGCTCAAAATCAGTAGAGTATGTATCTGCTGGTAACTTATTTTTTTTTCTTAACATTATAAAAGGTTTTTTTAATATATATGAAACGGCTGAAGCAAAAACAAACCCCCTTGATTCAATTGCACCAATCTTGTCTATTTGAAATTTTTTTGACCTTTGAACAATCTGATTAATTGTTTCTGCAAATGCTTTTTCATCTTTTATAAGTGTTGTAATATCTCTGAACAAAATTCCCTTTTTAGGATAATCTGGAATTGATCTAATATAATCTTTTAAATCCATAATTTTTTAAGTTATAAATAAATAAATCATTTTAAATAATATGACAAATAAATTAGCTATTATTGGGGGTAGTGGACTTTATGATGTTGAAGAATTTAAGGTCCGTGATTTTTTAGACATTAAAACTCCGTGGGGCTCGCCCTCCGATCAAATTTTAAAAACAAATTTTAATAAAAAGGAAGTTTACTTTTTACCTAGACACGGAAAAGGACATTTCATTTCACCTTCAAAAATAAATTTTAGAGCAAATATTGATGCATTAAAACAACTTGGTGTTACGGATATAGTATCTATATCTGCAGTAGGATCATTAAAGGAAAATCTATCACCTGGAAAATTTGTAATTGTAGATCAATTTATAGATAGGACATTTGCGAGAAACAAAACTTTTTTTGATGATGAAATTGTTGCTCATGTATCGATGGCACATCCAACTTCAAACGGTTTAATGAATGCATGTGAAGAAGCTATAAAAAAAAATAAAATTGACTATCAAAGAGGCGGCACATATGTCGTTATGGAAGGGCCACAATTTTCTACCCTTGCAGAGTCTAAACTTTATAGATCTTGGAAAGCGGATGTAATTGGAATGACCAACATGCCTGAAGCAAAATTAGCAAGAGAAGCAGAGATTAGATACGCATCAGTTTCAATGGTTACTGACTATGATTGTTGGCACCCGGATCATGAAAATGTTGATGTTCAAAAAGTTATTAAAGTTCTTTTAGGCAATGCAGAAAAAGCGAAAAATATGATTAAAAATTTAATAGAAAATTTTGAAGATCATATTGATCCTAAAGACCCAACAAATAACTGTTTAGATGTTGCAATAATTACCGCAACGGAGAAAAGAACAAAAAAAACTATAGAAAAATTAAAAACCGTTGCTGGAAGAGCATTAATTAAATGAGAATAGGAGGGAAAGAATATCGTACTATTTGGTTTGAAAATAATATTGTAAAAATTATTGACCAAACAAAACTTCCACATCAGTTTGTTATTAAAGATCTTAAAACCGCTAGGGATGCAATAAATGCAATTAAAGATATGGAGGTAAGGGGAGCTCCATTAATAGGAGCGACCGCAGCTTATGGGTTAGTCTTAGCGATTCTTGAAAATAATAATCAATCATTTTTAAATAAATCTGCAGAAAATTTAATTAGTTCAAGACCTACTGCTATTAATTTAAAATGGGCAGTTGATAGAATGATGAGTAAATTATCAGGTGTTAATAGTGATAAGATTTTGGAAATAGCTCTGAGTGAAGCAAAAGAAATATGTGAAGAGGACATAAAATTTTGTGAAAATATAGGATCAAATGGTCTTAAAATAATTGAAGAAATTTATAATAAAAAAAAAGATACAGTTAATATTTTAACTCATTGTAATGCAGGATGGCTTGCAACGATTGATTGGGGCACTGCAACCTCACCAATTTATCATGCTCACAAAAAAAGAATTCCAGTTCATGTTTGGGCTGATGAAACAAGACCTAGAAATCAAGGTGCAAATCTAACCTCTTATGAGTTAAACGAAGAGGGCATCAAGAATACAATCATTGCAGATAATACAGGTGGTATCTTAATGCAAAGAGGAAAAATTGATATGTGTATTGTTGGTACAGATAGAACTTTAGCAAATGGAGATGTTTGTAATAAGGTTGGAACTTACTTAAAAGCACTAGCAGCTCATGATAATAATATTCCTTTTTATGTAGCTCTTCCAAGCTCAACAATTGATTGGAATATTAAAGATCACAAATATATTCCAATTGAGGAAAGAAACTCTGAGGAATTATCACACATAGAGGGCATTGATAAAGAAGGTAATATTAAAAAATTACAAATTTATCCAAAAAAAAGCAAAGCAATGAATTTAGCTTTTGATATCACACCCGCTAAATATATTACAGGTTTGATAACTGAAAAAGGTATTTGTGAAGCATCTGAAAATGGTTTAAGAAAATTGTTCAAATGATAAAGAAAAATATATATTATATACTCTTTTTAATTATAGCATTTATAATGTTATATATTTCCAGAATAGAGTATGGTTCTTTTAGTTTAGATAAATCTATGAAATCATGCATAATTGCACAAAAAAAATTATTTAAAGATAGAAACATAGAAGATATAAAAATTTTTTGTGAAAATGAAATTAATAAAAATCTAAATAAATAATGGACGATGCAAGATTAGATGTAATTAAATTTGCAAAAAAATTAAACAGTTCCAATTTATCACCACTTAGATCAGGCAATATTTCGATTAGGGCAAACCAAAATAATAAAGAGGGATTTTTTATCACACCTTCGGGTATAAAGTATGATCAATTAAAAGAGGATAATATTGTATTTTTGGAATTAGAGGAGAAAATAAATGAAGAAAAAATTAGAAGAGAAGGGATTAATCCCTCCTCAGAATGGAGATTTCATCAGGATATTTATATTGAAAGAATAGATGCTAAAGCAATAGTACATGCCCACTCTACACACGCTACAGCTGTCTCAGCTCATAGAAAAAATATTCCAGCCTTTCATTATATGATTGCTCTTGCTGGTGGTAACGATATTAAATGCGCTCAATACGCGACTTTTGGTACAAAAGAATTATCAGAAAATATTCTTCACGCTTTAAAAAAAAGAAAAGCTTGTTTAATGTCAAACCACGGACAGGTTGCATTTGGAAAAAATTTGGACGAGGCTTTTGAATTAGCCGAAGAGATAGAAAATATTTGTCATCAATATATAAATACAATAAAATTAGGTATTCCTAAGATTCTTTCATTTGAAGAAATGAATAAAATTTTAGAAAAAACTAAAAACTATAAAAAAAGTTAAAAGTATTTTTGTTATGACTAAAGTAGGTGAGCATATTACTCTTGATATAATTGGTACAGAAAAAGAATATGAGCCAAAATTTTTTGAAAAACTTGTATACAAAATTGCTAAAAAAGCAAAGGTAACTGTATTAGAGATTTCTAAATATAAATTTGAGCCACAAGGGTTTACTCTAGTAGCTTTACTTGCAGAAAGTCACATAAGTTTTCATACATTTCCAGAAAAAGGTATAATCAGTTTTGATTTTTTTACCTGTGGAAAGGTAAACCCAGCTGTTGCCTTAGATGTATTAAAAAAAGACATTAAACATAAACGTATCGTTAAAAAAGAATTTAATAGAGATACTGTTAGTTATTATGATGACATTTATAGCTCACCAGGATTAAAGAAATATTATATGGTAAAAAATGTATTAGAAAATTTTACATCTAAAGTTGGTCAACACATTGAAATATTAGATTTAGAGCAATTTGGTAAATCTTTATTTATAGATAATGAATTGCAAGTATCGGAAAAAGATGAACATTTATACAGTTCTACTTTTGTAAATTCTGGTATTAAGCTTAACCCTAATAAAGATAAATCAGCAATTATTGGAGGCGGAGACGGAGGTGTTGCCAGAGAATTAATTTCTAAAGGTTTTAATTTAATTGATTGGTATGAGCTTGACCCAGAGGTTGTTAAAGTTTGTGAAAAACACCTATCTAAAATTGGAGATAAGGCTACAACAAAAAATTCTGTAAAGTGTGTTTGGGGCGATGCGTTTGAGAGTATTAAAAAAGTAGAAGATAACAAATATGATAAAATTTTTGTTGATTTAAATGATGATCAGTATTGCATCGATCTTGCCGCGAAAAATATTAAATCTTTAAAAAGGATTTTAAAATCTGATGGCACAATTACTGCTCAAGTTGGAAGCCAAGATAAAAAGCCTAAACAAGTCGACAAATGGTTAAATTTATTTGAAAAAAGCTTCGGCAATACATCTTTAGATAGAATTTATATTCCAAGTTTTGACTGTTCTTGGAACTTTGCATCCTCAGTAAATAAATAACTTCTTTTTAAATTTAATTTTCTGTGAAATACTTCGCCTTATAAAATTGGAGGAGAAATGAATATAATTAAAAAATTCAGCTTAGGAGTATTGATAAGTTTATTTTTAACAATATCTGCTAACGCTGATAAAATAAAAATAGGAACAGAGGGTGCTTACCCACCTTGGAATTCTAAAGACGCTTCAGGCAAATTAATTGGTTTTGAAGTTGAATTGGCTTGGACACTTTGTAGGTATATTGGACAACAATGTGAAATAGTTGAACAAGATTGGGATGGAATGATACCAGCACTTATTATGAGAAAATTCGATGCAATTATGGCTGGAATGTCTATTACTGCAGAGAGACAAAAAGCAATTAACTTTTCTCAAGGTTATGCTGATGAAGTAGCTTCTCTAGCTGTTATGAAAGGTTCAGATCTTGAGGGAATAAGTACATCTGAAGGAATTAATCTTACAAAAAAAACAGGTACAGTAAAAAAAGATCTTAAAACTTTAACTTCTGCATTAGCTGGAAAAACTGTATGTACACAAACTGCTACAATTCACCAAAACTTTTTAGAATCTGGTGACGTAGGCAAGGTAAATGTAAGAACTTACAAAACTCAAGATGAGGTAAACCTAGATTTAGCTTCAGGAAGATGTGACGTTGCATTAGCTGCAGCAGTAGCATTTACAGATTATGCAGAAAAATCTGGTAAACCAGTAGTCTTAGTTGGACCAACATTTTCAGGTGGTGCATTTGGAAATGGTGTTGGCGTTGGTATTAGAAAAGATGATACTGAATTATTAAAGGCATTTAATAAAGCTATTGATAAAGCTAGAAAAAATGGAGACATTAGTAGAATTGCTACTAAATGGTTTGGTTTCGACGCTTCTATGTAATTAATTTTAGATTTGGCGACTATAATATATAGTCGCCAGTCTTTATGGAACTTCTAGCATTTGGAAAAACTGGTTGGGGCGACGAACTATTCATCGCAACGTTAATGACTATAGCTGTTTCAATAACAGCGATGCTAATTGGTTTTATTTTTGCATTAATTTTTACACCTTTAAAACTATCAAAAAATAAATTTTTAAATATTATAGCTAATTGTTACACAACAATAATTAGAGGGGTTCCAGAATTATTAGTTATTTATCTTTTCTTTTTTGGGGGGAGCGGTGCAGTAATGTTTGTTGCCTCTATTTTTGGTTATAATGACTATATAGAAATAAATGCATTTATCACAGGATCACTTGCAATTGGAATAATTTCTGGAGCATATTCAACTGAGGTCTTTAGAGGAGCCATCCAATCAATTGACAAAGGCCAGTTTGAAGCTTCAAAAGTATTAGGTTTAAAAAAACCAATACATTTTTTTAAGGTCATTATGCCTCAAATGTTAAGATTAGCCATTCCTAATTTAAGTAATGTTTGGCAAATTACACTTAAAGATACATCATTAATTTCTGTAACAGGTTTAGTTGAAATTATGAGACAATCTTATATTGCAGCTGGATCTACAAGAGATCCTTTGTTCTTTTATTCTTTTGCAGCAATTTTATATCTATTGCTGACTTTCTTAAGTATGAAGTTAATAAACAAATTAGAACTTAAGTATAGCAGGGGGTATTAATGGATTTTGAATTAATGATTAATAGTTTTCCCAAATTACTAAATGCCGCTGTTATTACTTTAAAACTTTTGTCCGTGTCTTTAATTGTAGGATTGTTCATTGGTCTTTTATTTGCAATTCTAAGATTAAATAAAAATATTTTTATTAATAAATTTGCATATGGGTATTCATATGTTTTTAGAGGAACACCATTATTAGTGCAAATATTCATTATATATTTTGGTCTAGGTCAAATAGAGTATTTAAGGTCAACATTTTTGTGGGTGATTTTAAAAGAACCTTATTGGTGTGCAATTATTGCTTTTGCTTTAAACACTGGTGCTTACACTTCTGAAATTTTAAGATCTGCATTTCAAACAATTCAACCTGGAATAATTGAAGCTGGCAAAAGCTTAGGAATTTCTAACAAAATAATATTTTATAAAATTCAAATTCCAATTGCTATTAGACAATCTTTACCAGCTTATGGTAATGAAATTATTTTAATGATGAAAGGAACTTCTTTAGCAAGCACTGTTACAATAATGGATCTAACTGGTGTTGCAAAATATATAATTTCAACAACTTTTAAGCCGATCGAAGTATTTATTGTTGCAGGTGGAATTTACTTATTTATGACTTTTATAATTCATAATGTAATCAAGTATCTAGAAAAAAAATATAGTTTCTCTCAATGACAGGGTTAACAGCAAAACAATTAGATCATTACAAAAACAAAGGATATATTTCACCTGTAAATGCCTTGAGCTTATCTGAAGCAAAAGAAATTAGAAATGAAATAGAAAAAATTGAAAAAGATTGGCCAGGAGCACTAGAGGGAGTTAATCGAAACTACGTCCATTTAATTTCACCAATATTTAATAAAATTTGTTTAAATAAAAATATCCTAGATGCAGTCGAAAGTATAGTTGGTGATAATATTCTAATTTGTGGTACTACACTATTTATAAAAAATCCTAATGAAAAGGGTTTTGTAAGCTTTCATCAAGACGCTAAATATATTGGTCTGGAGCCACATAATTGGGTAACTGTTTGGTTAGCTGTTACTGATGCAAATGAACAAAATGGATGCATGAGAATGTTACCAGGTTCACATAAGGAAAATTTAAAAAAGCATGATCAAAAGTTCGATAAAAATAATTTATTAACTCGTGGTCAGACAATAACAAATGTTCCATTAGACAAAACAGAACCTATAATTCTTAAAGCAGGCCAAGTATCATTGCATCATCCATTAATTGTTCATGGATCAGGGTTAAACCAAAGTAACGATAGAAGAATAGGATTTGTTATTCAAAGTTATATAGGAAGTAATGTTAATCAAGTAATTGGAAAAATGTATGTTCAGCTAGCTAGGGGAATAGATAAATATAAATATCATGAGTATTCTAAAGTACCTGTAGAATTAATGGGAAAAAGTGAAGTATCTTCTCAAAATAAAGCTAACGAAGAATTATCTAAGATTTTTTATAGTGGCTCAAAAAAAATAGGAAAGTTTTAAAGGACGACAAGATCTAACTTTTGTTTCCCAAGTCTTTCATTTCCATTTTCAGTTACCAGATAAGTTTCACCTAAATTCATTGCTAATTGGTTTTTAGAGTCCATTAATATCATGTGCATAAAAAAAACATTTCCAGGCTGAATTTCATAAGGATTATTGGTGTAAAGCATTGGCCAGTCCATCCAGTTCGGTGAAAAAGTATTTCCTAATGAATAACCACAAGCATTCATTCTAGCTTTATTAAAACCAAGGTCATCAAAGGTCTTTGCATGAGCATCAAAAACTTCTCCAATTTTATTTCCTGGTTTAAGTTTACTTTCACAATTCTTTAATGCCTCAATACAAGCCTCGTGCATTTTATAATGTTTAGGATCTGCTTTACCAATAGGAATTGTTCTAAACATAGCTGAATGATAATGTTTGTAAGTTCCTGCCCACTCTACTGTTAATTGATCTTGATTGCTTAAAATTTGTTTTTCAGATTGATAACGACATAGAAGAGCATTTTTCCCAGAACCAATAATAAATTCATTAGCAGGATAATCTCCTCCATCCTCAAAAATAACTCTATTCATTTCAGCTAATATCTTAGACTCACTTACTCCAGCTTTTGCATGCTTCCATACTTCATCCAAAGCTTTATCAGCAAGCTCAGCAGCTTTTTTTACATAAACAATTTCTTCTTTGGATTTGATAACTCTTAACTTTGTTATTAAGTCTGATTTATCTTCGAAACTACAATAATT
This sequence comes from uncultured Pelagibacteraceae bacterium, assembly GCA_902574695.1. Classification (GTDB taxonomy): domain Bacteria; phylum Pseudomonadota; class Alphaproteobacteria; order Pelagibacterales; family Pelagibacteraceae; genus Pelagibacter. The sequence continues at coordinate 38,157 of CACGON010000005.1, forward strand.
TTCTAAAGATTTATTAAGTCTAAGTGCATTACGTCCAGTTAAACCGTATGCCTCGTATTCAACCCCTAATTTTTTTCCTTTAAGATTTAACTCTTCTAAAATAACTTTAAGATCATCGGTCGGATTAGAGCCATCTTTATCAATCCAAATTCTGATATCCTCAAGGTTAGAGGTATTCTGTGCTTGTCGTAAATCTGGAGCTCTAGTTAAGAGTATTGTGTTCCCATTTTTATCTATAATTAATGATTGAAAAAAAACGTAACCAAAAGTGTCATAACCTGTCAACCAATACATAGACTCTTGTCTAAACATCAATAAAGCATCAAGATTCTGCTCTTTCATTGATTTTAAAACTTTATTTTTTCTTTGTGAAAATTCTTGCTTTGAAAAATGAAGTCCCATTAAAATGATCAATAGCCAGTATATTCTTTGATTTCTTTGATTTTAGATCCAGTATAGTTATTGATTTCTAATTTAATATTTCCTCTCTTATCATTTAAAAAATGTATATCTCTTGATGTTTTTATGAAAACTTCACCAAAATCAGAATTTTTTTCACAAAGCCTCTTTTCATTTTCAATATCCCATAACTTATTATTTATATCTTTGAGTTCTTTAAAAAGATCACTTAATTTTTCATCAATTTTTACGTTGTTTTCAAACTGATTCTTTAAAATGACATATTCTTCATTTATAAAATTGAGTTTATCAGGATCTTTGATCCTGTCTTTTTTAATTTCTAATATGGATAATTTGTCTAAAAGCTCACCAACAGATACTTCAACTAAAATCTTATTCATAAAAAATAATACTATGTTAAATTGTTAAAAATATGTCTAATATTTTAATAATCAAACATGGCTCTTTAGGTGATATAGCGCAGTCAAGTGGGGTAATTCAAGATATATTTGAGAATCACAAGAAAGATAAAATCTATTTATTAACAACCAAACCATATTTTGATTTATTTAAAAAAAATCCTTATCTTACAGACGTAATTTTAGATAAAAGAGCATCCAAATTTAATTTAATTTATCTTTATCTTTTAATGAAAAATATTAAAAAATTTAATTTTTCAAAAGTTTATGATTTACAAAATTCAACAAGAACTAATTTTTATAAAAAAATTTTATTTCCTCGTTCAGAATTAGATAAATGGTCTTCGTCTGAAACTACATTACCAAAAGATAAGACTAAAGAGGAATTTGATAAAAATCCAGTTCTTAATAGATTTGAACATCAACTCAAGATCTCTGGACTTAAAACTTATCACACAATGAAACCAAATTTTTCATGGAGTTGCGAAAATATATCTAAATTAAAATCAGAGTTTAATCTTGAAAAATATATTTTATTATTTCCATTTTGTTCACCACACTTAAAACAAAAAAAATGGCCATTCTTTAATGAGCTAATTGATATAATTAAAATTAATTTTAAAGACACATATAAAATTATTGTTGCACCAGGTCCTAATGAGATTGAACAAGCAAAACAAGTAAAAGCAGATTGTATTTTAGACAATGGGAAACCAGTAAGTATTTCTCAGTTGTCATCATTAATAAAAGAAAGCACTTTTGTAATTGCAAACGATACTGGGCCAGCACATATGGCTGCTCATTTAAACGCAAAAGGATTTAGTTTATTTGGATCGCATACAACTGCTTATAAGGTTAGTATAGAGAGAGAAAATTTTAAAGCCATTCAAGTTAGTGATTTGAATAAATTAAGTGCTGAAAAAGTATTTAATAGACTAAAAGAAAAAATTTAATAATAAATTTTGTCTGCTAAACCGTAACAAAGTAATGCACTCATTATTGTAAATACAAGTGGTGCTATCACAGGTTCGTTACCAGTCTTTTCTGTAACACCTGTTTTATCTATTTTAACAGAATAAAAATTACAAAGAAAAATACATAAATTATTTACAAAAACTAAATTAAAAAATGCCCAAGATCCCTCAAGTCCAGCAGGCCTTATAAATCCAACATAAATTGACATTAAAAAAACAGCTAGCATAAAAGCACCAGCCATACGCGTCATTATCGCAGCTGATGGCTCTATGTTAAATCTCTCCATAAAACTTTTAGTACCTACTATTGTTTGAAATGCATAAATACCAACACCAAGGAAATGAACTAAAAAAATTATTAAATAAAAAATGTTATTAAATTTATCGATCATATTAAAAATTTATAAGATTCTCTTATAATTTTCAATGACCTTGTCCCAATGAAATTTTTCTGAATTTTCTTTGGCTAATTTCCCGTAATCTTTATATTTTCGATCCTTGAGAAGCTTATCTATTGATGTATAAATTTCTTCCAAATCATTACCATCACAAATTAAACCTGTTTTTTCATGTATTATTGCATCTGACTCACCGCCATGCTTACCACCTAATGATGGAACACCAAATTGTGCAGCTTCAATATACGCAATTCCAAATCCTTCGACTGATTTTTTTTCTATTACTGAAGGCATTACAAAAATATTTGAAGAGGCAACCAAAGCGTTTTTAAATTCGTTTGAGATATTTTTCATAAATATTACTTGATTTGATAAATTAAGTTGTTCAACCAACTTTTTAATATTTTCTTCCTCTTCACCATGACCTACACAAACATAAATAATATCCGGATAAATTTCTTTTAAATTTCTTAAAGCCATTATAATCTTTTCATGATTTTTTCTTTTATCAAATCGAGAAACTGTGATTAGTCTATTCTTTTTCTCACCAAATATATCCTCAGCTTTAGTTATATATTCTTCAGGGATTTTTTTAACTGGATCAATTCCTGGATTTATAACAATTATTTTTTCAGAATTTACCCCTAATTCAATTGCTAAATTTTTGGTGAAATTAGAATTAGCAACCACATAATCAATATTATTTAATATTTTAAGCAATCTTCTATTAAGCCATGAGTTTTTTTTATGGTTTATTTCTTTCGAATGAATCAAACAAATTTTTTTTTTATTTGACTTAATGTTCTCAAGACTTTTCCAGTGATCTGCAATTATACAACTTACTTTATTTTTTTTTAAAAATTCGTTAATTAAAAAGGATTTTCTATATTTTCTAATTAATTTTGGACCTTTGACTCTCTCAATTGAAAATGAAACCTTCTCATCGTGCTCACTATGATCTTCATGAAAATCTGCAAAGACTTTAACCATATTAAATTTTGACAATGATTTTGTCAGTCCCCACATTAAATTTTGCATACCACCTACATCGGGAGGAAAATTTCGTGTTATGATTAAAAACATGTTATTTTGTCCATTTAATGTTACATCCCATGCTTGGGATTTGGTTTTTAGGGCCATTTCCTGTTTGTGATATTTGTTTTAATGCCATTAACAATTCACTATCACCGTTTCTAATTGGTTTTAAATCTTTCAGCTCTCTAATTCTTCCTCTGTATTGAAGTTCTAATTTATTATTATACGCAAAAAAATCTGGTGTACATACAGCATTATATTTTCTTGCTATTTCCTGTGTATCGTCATGAAGGTAGGGGAATTTAAAATTATTTTCTTTGGCAAATTCGATCATTTTTTCAAAAGAATCTTCAGGATAATTTTTTACATCATTTGAACATATAGCAGCCGAGTTTATTCCAATCTTTTTAATTTCATCACAATCATCAACTAAATCTTTAATGATAGCCTTCACATAGGGACAATGATTACAGATAAACATTATAAGGGTTCCTTTTTCACCTTTAATATCTGTTAATGAAAGTATTTTATTATCGGTAGATTTGAGTTTAAATTCTTCTGCTTTTTTTCCAAAATCACATATTGGTGTTTTTGTAAGAGCCATGGTAAGTTAATATATAATTTATGTTTTACGATTTAAAAGATAAAAAACCAAAAAACTCTGGCGAAAATTGGGTAGCTCCTAATGCGACTATAATTGGTGATGTTACCTTAGAAAAAAATTCAAGTATTTGGTTTAATGCCGTTTTACGAGGTGATATTGAAAACATTCATATTGGAGAGGGATCAAACGTACAAGACGGAAGTGTTTTACACACTGATCCAGGTTGTCCATTAAAAGTTGGAAAAGACGTAACGATTGGCCACATGGTTATGCTTCATGGATGTACGATTGGAGATAACAGTTTAATAGGAATTGGTGCAGTCATTTTAAATAATGCAAAGATTGGAAAAAATTGCATTATTGGTGCGAAAGCTTTAATTACCGAAAATAAAGAAATACCAGACAATTCTTTAGTGATAGGTTCGCCTGGCAAAGTTGTAAGAGAAGTTACTGCAGAAGAAAAAAAGGCAGTGTTTGAAAATACAAAGCACTATCAGGATAATTGGAAAAAATATTCTAAATCTATATTTTAGTTAATGACATCAAATAAAAATTTAAACTCAATTGCCGAAACTTATAAAACTGACAAATTTGAGCATGGATATACTAAAGTCTATGAAAAATATTTTGAAGGTTTAAGAGATCAAAGATTAAAGATACTTGAGATAGGTATAGCAGATGGAAAATCTTTATTAATGTGGTCAGATTATTTTAAAAATTCTTCTATAATTGGCATAGATATTCATGAAATTAATACAGAAGAAAAAAAACTTGATAGACCAAACATTTACATTCATCAGGGATCTCAAAGTGATAAAAAATTTATTGAAGAATTAATAAAGGAATATAAACAATTCGATATTATTATTGATGATGGAAGCCATTTAGCTAAAGATGTTAAAAAAAGTTTTGAACTTTTATTTCCAGCTTTAAAAGATGATGGTTTATATGTAGTTGAAGACATTCAAACAAGTTACAATCATTTTTTTGGAGGGAACCCCTTTGATTTAAAATACTCAAACTCACATATGAATTTTTTTAAACAACTCACCGATAGTTTAAACTATCAAGAAATAGCAAATCCTTTTTATATTGAAAAAGAATACGACGGAAAAATAACAAATATTTCCTTTTATCATAATATGATTTTTTTAAGAAAAGGTAATAACGATGTACAAAGCAGAGAAGTAATTAAACATTCCTATGAGGATATGAAATTTATAGAAAAATCTAAAAGGACAGGAAAAAAACTACAATATTTTATTAAATATAAAATATTCTATAAAACCTACACTCTCTTATTATTTGTATTTAACACCATTAAAAAATTATTACTATTTAGAATATAGTTTTAAACTTTAAGAATTTTAAAACTTATTTTTATATTAGGGTATTTTTTTTTAAGTTTCCTTTTAATAACTTGAAATGATTGTTTATGAATTTTATTTTCTATAGATGTGCTAAATTTATTTTTACCGTTTACAATTTTAGCAGCACCACAATCATTATGATTAATTACAATTAAATTACTTATTTTATGTAATTTAATTGATGTTGCAAAGTTTTCCCAAAATGTAGCATGCCATTTTTTGAATTTTTTTGCTGTCACGCCTATTGATCCTCCAGCTATAGTGAAACTACTATATTTTCCTGTTAGCTTTTTTTTTCTTAAATAATTGAAAACTTTTGGTTGAAATCTAGGATCAATACAAGATAAAACCATAGCTTTATATTTTTTCATTACGGTACCAACCAAGTATTTTTATTATTCTCCAAGTCAAATTTTGCTCTGCGATGCCCTTTGGCAGCAAGGAATAACCATTCAATAGATTTAATTTTACACTTTATAACAGTAAAATTTTTATAACCTTCTTCACTTTGCTCCATCGTATAATCAAAATCTTCTAATTTAGAAATCATACCAGATGTTGGATTTTCTGATGTAGTTCCAGGAGGATTATCAGTTAAATAGCAACGTCTACTTATATGCTTAGTTTTATTCCAAGACTCTTCCGTTGTTGGGTTTTGATTATTAATTTCACACACAACTTTAACTCTTAATTGAATTTTTTCTTCTTTATCATAAAAAAGTAGTGAGGCATTGTCATTCTTCTTAATGATATCTACCTTTGGAGACCTAAGATCTGTGTGAAATTGTAATAAATTATTTTTTCTATCAGATTTTCTTAAAACAACTATCCTTCCATCAACTTCATCTTGATGCGCGCACATAAAAACAGGAATTCTAAAAGGTGAAGCTCTGTTGGTCACTGCATCATCCAACATAGACCAATACTTATTTTTTATCTCTTCCAGATTTTCATAGTATGCTGGCTGCATACCTTATTACTTTCTAAACCTTTTAATTAAACTAGATGTATCCCACCGGTTTCCACCCATTCCTTGGACTTCACCATAATATTTATCTACAAGTTCAGTTACAGGTAATAAAGAACCATTATTCTTCGCTTCTTCCATTGCAATTTTTAAATCTTTCCTCATCCAATCAACAGCAAAACCGAAATCAAACTTATCATCAATCATAGTTTTGTATCTATTTTCCATTTGCCAAGATTGAGCAGCACCCTTCGAAATAACCTCAATAACATCTTCCATATTTAACCCTGCTTTCATTCCAAAATTAATAGCCTCAGACAAACCTTGAACTAATCCAGCTATACAAATTTGATTTACCATTTTAGCTAATTGTCCACTACCAGCTTTACCAAGTAATTTCATTTTTTTGCTATAACAATCAATTTTATCTTTTGCTTTATCAAAATCATTTTGATCACCACCAATCATAACTGTAAGTGCGCCGTTTTCAGCACCAGCTTGACCACCTGATACCGGAGCATCTAATGATCCGAATCCATTTTTCTTTGCGTATTCGTGTATCTCTCGTGCAATTGTTGCTGAGGCTGTAGTATTATCAATATAAACTGCACCTTTTTTAATTGTTTTAAAAGCACCATTGTCACCAAATGTTACTTCACGTAAATCACTGTCATTTCCAACACAAGTAAAAACAAACTCTGCATCTTTTGCTGCTTCAGCAGGCGTTTCTGCCATTTTACCTTTATATTCCTTAATCCATTTTTCAGCTTTAGATTTGGTTCTGTTAAAAACACTTACATTGTGTCCACCTTTTGATATATAACCAGCCATTGGATAACCCATGACACCAAGACCTATGAAAGCAACATTACAACTCATATTTTTTTTATATGTTTAAAAGTTTAAGTTTAAAAGTAATTCTATTTGGATTTATTTTTACATTTTTTTCTAGTTTTGGACAGAGTTTTTTTCTCGGATTATTTAATTCTAGTATACGTGATGCTCTTTCTATAACTCATGGACAATTTGGCTCAATTTATGCCTCTGCAACACTTTTAAGCAGTGTTGTTTTGATTTGGGTTGGAAAAAAAATTGATGATATCAATATTTTTAAATTTGCTTTTTTTGTAATTATTGCATTATCATTTTCTTGTTTTTTCTTTTCTAAAATATCATCTGTAACTATTTTATTTATAGCCATTTTTTTAATGAGATTTTCTGGACAAGGAATGATGTCTCACACAGCCACAACAACAATTTCTAGATATTTTACTAAATCAAGAGGTAAAGCTTTAAGCACTGGATGGTTTGGACTATCAACCGCTGAATTTATTTTACCAGTTTTAATTGTTTATCTTTTAACAATATATGATTGGAGGAATATCTGGATATATACATCAATTTTAATAATTTTATTTTTACCCATTGTATCTTTTTCCTTAATAAGAAAACTAAATTTTGAATCTAGGGAACCAGATCAAGAAAATTTAAATAATCAGAATATTAAAAATTGGAAAAGAATTGAAGTTTTAAAGGATTATAGATTCTATATTTTATGTGCAAACATGCTTGCTATGCCATGGATTGCAACAGGAACTTTTGTTTATCAATCTTTTATTCTGTCTTCAAAAGGGTGGGGCCCATATGTAATTGCACAATCATTTATGGTCTATTCAGTTCTTTCAGTAATAACTCTTTTTATTGCAGGCTTTCTAATTGATAAGTTTACAAGCAGAAAAATACTAATTTATATGAACCTACCTTTATTATTGTCTATCTTTGTAATTATATTTTTTGATCATCAATTTACATCTTTTGTTTTTTTAGGATTAATTGGCATCACAAATGGTTTAGCTAACGTATTAGGCTCTTCCACTTGGGCAGAAATTTATGGTGTAAAGTATATTGGTTCAATTAAGGCTTTAACAACTGCATTGATGGTTTTTGCTACTGCTTTTGGAACGGCACTCTTTGGACTTTTGATAGATAAAGGGTTTTCAATAGAACAAATAGCTACGATATCTGGTATTTATATTTTTTTATCATTAGTTTTACTTTTTTTGGTTAAAACCAAATTAAATCCAGTGAAAATTTAATAATAAAATACCTTGATTTATTGAAATCTTAAGTATAAATACCTCGCATGGCTAGAGTAACAGTTGAAGATTGTATAGATAAAGTAGAAAGTCCTTACGAATTAGTTTTAGTTGCTAAAGAGAGAACAACACAATTAAATTCAGGTGTTGAACCAACAGTTAGTATTGATAATGATAAAAACACAGTAATTTCATTAAGAGAAATTGCAAACGAGAATGTAAAAGTATCAGATTTAAAAGATAGCGCAGTTTACAAGCTTAGAAAACATGTTGAGCAGGTTGACGACACTTCATTAGAAGACGAAGAAGTTGGTGATGATTTTGAAAATCTTTACAAAGGTGAAATTTCAAAAAGTGGTGCACCAATATTGCCATCAAAAAGAGCAAGAAAAATTCCAGAAAAAATTCAAGTATCAAAAGATGATTTAGCAGAGATTTCTGGAGGAGCTCAGCCAGAAGTAAATGTAGAAACACCCGAAACAGAAGCTACTGAAAGTGAAGATGTTTCTTTAGATCAAGTTACTGAAGCCGAGGAACAAGTACAAGATCAAAGTTCTGAAGATACAGAAAATAACTCTTAATACTATTTTACAAATTCTTTAATTATTTTTTCTCTGTGTTCATCCAGATCAGGAATATCTCCTCTTGTTGTTTCATCTTTGTAATTTGACATTTTAATTGGGTTTCCTGCTAACTTAAAATCACCAATAACTTTATGATATGCTTTAACAATCATATTTCTTGATTCAATTTGTGGATTTTCAACCGCTTCCTTAATATTATATATAGGCCCGCATGGAATTTTATCCTTTTCCATTTCTTTTACCCACTCAGATGTTGTTTTGTTAATAAGTTTATCTTCAAGTATTTTTTTAAGTTGATTTATATTTTTCGATCGTTCTAAATTAGATTTATATTTTTCATCATTTGATATTTCTGGTATATTTAAAACACTACATAATTTCTCAAATAATTTATCATTCCCCGCAGCTATAATTATGTAACTATCTTTTGTTTTAAATGCCTCAAATGGAGCAATAGATGGGTGTCTTGATCCTAAAGGCTTTGGTATTTCATTATTTGCTAAATATCTAGCTATTGCATTTTCTAAAATTGCAATTTGACAATCTAACATCGAAACATCAATAAACATTCCTTTACCTGTTTTTTGTCTATCATAAAGAGCTGCATTAATTCCTATTGCTGTGAACAGTCCTGCCGTAATATCTCCAATAGAAGTCCCAACTCTTGTAGGTTCAGAGTTTGGTTGACCTGTTACACTCATTAATCCACCCATACCTTGAACTACCATATCATATGCAGGCAATTCTTTTAGTGGACCAGTTTGACCAAATCCAGATGCAGATGCATAAATTAATTTTGGATATTTTTTATTAACATCTTTCCAACCATAACCCCATTTTTCTAAAGTACCTGGTTTGAAATTTTCAACAAGGATATCTGCTTTTGATAAAATTTTTTCAAAAATTTTTTTATCATCTTCATTTTTTAAGTTAAGCGCTATACTTTCCTTGCCTCTATTTAATGACATGAAATATGCAGAGTAGTCTTTAACAAAAGGTCCAAATTTTCTAGAGTCATCACCTGTTTCAGGAGCTTCAATTTTAATAACTCTTGCACCTAAGTCCGATAGTATCATTGTACAGTAAGGACCAACTAATACTCTAGTTAAGTCCACAACCAAAAGGTTTTTTAAAGGTCCATCCATATATATTGCCTACTTTGTAGCCTTGACTCTTATCAATACTTTCATTTTAATGCATTAATTAAATAATAATAGAGGAGATAATAATGTTTAAAAAAATATCTTTATTTTTAGTCTCATCATTTTTAGTTCTTTCAACAATTGGATCTGCCTATGCAGTGACACTTAAAGCTAGTCACCAATGGCCAGGAACTCCAAGAGCTGATGGTTCATATGATGTAAGACATGAAATGGTACAAATAATTGCTGATGAAGTAGCAAAAGCAAAAGTGGATATGGATATCAGAATTTATCCAGCTAAATCTTTATATAAACCTAAAGAGCAATGGAAACCAATGACAACAGGGCAACTTGATATTTCTGCTTTCCCTTTAGCTTATGCAGCAAAGTTTCACCCAGAGTTTGATATTACTTTAATGCCTGGAATGGTTAAAAATCATAAACATGCATTAAGAGTTAACAAATCACCTATGATGGATGAAATAAGAAAAATTATGGATGATGCTGGTGTAATCGTGCTTTCAGATGCATGGTTAGCTGGTGGTTTTGCATCAAAAACAAAATGTATAAAAAATCCAGCTGACGTTCAAGGTCAAGTAATGAGAGCTGCAGGTAAAGCTTTCAATCAAATGTTAGCTGCGGCAGGTGCTGGTATTCAAAAAATGCCATCATCAGAAATTTATACTGGTTTACAAACAGGCGTACTAACAGGTGCTAACACAAGTTCAGGAAGTTTTGTTAGTTATAAAATTTATGAACAAGTTAAGTGTGCTACACCTCCAGGAAAATTTGGACTATGGTTTATGTATGAGCCAATATTAATGTCTAAAAAGAATTTTAATGCTCTAAACGAAAAACAACAAAAAGCATTAATGAAAGCTGGAAAAAAAGCTGAAAAATATATGACTAAACAAGCAGCAGGCTTAGATAAGACTTTTGAAAAAGCTTACAAAGCAGCTGGTGTTGAGCTAGCGTATATGGATCAAGATGATTTTAATGCGTGGTTAGATATTGCAAAAAAATCGTCATATAAACAGTTTTCTGACAAAGTACCAAGCGGTCAAAAATTGATCGATATGGCTTTGGCAGTTAAATAAAAATAATATATAAAGAACCCCTATTTACTTTTGTAAGTAGGGGTTTTTTTATGAAATCAAAATACTTAAAATTCTGTAATTACGTTTCACAGGTTTGTGGTGCTTTTGCTGTAATTGCGTTAGCTTTATCAATCTTAATCATAGTTGAACTAGTATTTGAAAGATACTTTTTCCAAAGAGCAATTACTTGGCAAAATGAATTAGTGACTATGTTACTTGTTGCATCAACTTTTATTGGAAGTGCTTATGTACTAAGTGAAAAAGCACATGTGAGCATGGAATGGATTTATGATTTTCTATCAAAGAAAAATATTATTAAATTAAAAATTTTTACATCACTTCTAAGTTTGTTATTTTTTTTAATGCTTTTTTATTTTGGTTATTTAATTACTGAGGAAGCATTTATTAAAAAATATACAACAGGAAGCATTTGGGATCCTCCTCTTTGGGTTCCGTATTCTTCAATGTTAATTGGTTCTTTTTTAATGATAACTCAATACATTGCTGAGATAATTAAATTATTTGACGATAAGGATTTTAAATAATGGATCCACTTATAATAGCTCTTATAGTTGCTGTATTCACTTTGATAACCTTGTTTTCAGGCATTCCCATAGCTTTTGGTTTAAGTTTTGTATCTGTAGTATTGTTAGTTTCATTTGAAGGTTTTCAAATGTTAGATGTTTTTGCAGAAACATTTTATGCGGGCTTAAATTCATTCGTACTTTTATCAATACCGATGTTTATCTTGATGGGTATGGCTGTTGCAAATTCTCCCGCTGGTAAAGATTTATATACTGGTCTAGATAGATGGCTTTGGAGACTTCCTGGTGGATTGGTAATCTCAAATATTGGGGCATGTTCAATTTTTGCAGCTTTAAGTGGTTCAAGTCCTGCAACGTGTGCTGCGATAGGTACCATGGGCATTCCTGAAATGAGAAAAAGAGGATACTCAGATCAAATAGCTACAGGAACAATTGCAGCAGGAGGAACGCTAGGAGTTTTAATTCCTCCAAGTATTGTTCTTATTGTTTATGGTATGGCAACTGGAACATCAATTGGAAGATTATTTTTATGCGGTTTAATACCTGGTTTTATGTTAGCTGGCCTTTTTGCGATTTGGGCACTTATACACAGTTACTTTATCGATAAAGACTCTGCAAAAGCCCTAAGAAATAAGAAGCCTCCAACTTTAAAAGAAAAATTAGAGGTATTACCTAGGGTTTTACCTTTTTTATTTATTATTGCTGGTGTTCTTTATGTTTTATACGGAGGAGTTGCCACTCCTTCTGAAGCTTCAGGAGTGGGTGCTTTTTTAGTATTTGTTTTAATTGCTGTTGTTTACAAAATATATCAACCAAAAAAGATTTGGAACATCATAAAAGTATCGATGAAGGAAAGTGTAATGATAATGTTTATTATTGCAGCATCATACTTTTTTTCATTCACTCTATCACAGTTATACGTAACACAATCATTAGCTCAAAGCATGATAGAACTAAGTGCTAACAAATGGGTAATTTTCTTTTTAATAAATATTTTTTTATTAGTAGCTGGTTTCTTTTTGCCTCCTGTCGCGGTAATAGTAATGACATCAGCTATTTTATTACCAGTTATAACAACACTTGGTTTTGATCCATATTGGTTTGCAATTGTGTTTACAATTAATATGGAAATAGGATTAATCACACCACCTGTGGGATTAAATCTTTATATAATAAAAGGGATTACACCTGACGTTAGTTTATCTGAAATATTAAAAGGATCTATACCATTTATGGTAATGATGGCATTAGCAATTGTAATATTGTGTATCTTTCCAGAAATTGTAACTTGGTTACCAGATAAATTAATGGGGAAACCTCTTGGATATTAAAAATAAGATAAATAGAAAAGTATCTGTGGCACCGATGATGGATTGTACCGATCGTCACGATAGATATTTTTTAAGATTAATAAGTAAAAATGTAATGCTATACACTGAGATGGTGGTAACAAAAGCTGTATTACGAGGTGATAAGCATAAACTTTTAAAATTCAATGATTTAGAAAAACCACTAGCTTTGCAGGTTGGAGGATCAGAAAAAAAAGAATTAGCCGAAGTGGCTAAGATAGCAGAAGATTATGGTTATGATGAAGTAAATATTAACTTAGGTTGCCCAAGTAAAAAAGTTCAAAAAAATTCTTTTGGTGCTTGCTTAATGAAAGAGCCAGATCTTGTATCTGAATGTTTAGCAGAAATGAAAAATGCTTGCAGTATACCAGTAACTGCCAAAACTAGAATAGGATTTGATAACACTGAAGAATTTGATTATTTAAATATGTTTATTAACAAGATGAAAGCATCTGGTTGTCGAACTATTATTTTACACGCAAGAAAGGCAATATTAAAAGGATTAACCCCAAAACAAAACTTAAATATACCAAAATTAAATTATGAAATGGTCTATGATATAAAAAAATCAAATCCCGATTTAGAAATAATTATTAATGGGGGAATTACTGATACTGATCAAATTCAAAAACACTTAAAATTTTGTGATGGTGTAATGATTGGTAGAGCAATATATCAAAATCCTTATTTTCTAAAAGATATTGAAAATAATATTTTTAAAAATTCAAATATATCTTCAAGGGAAGAAATTGTTAAAAAAATCTTAAAATATCTTGAGGATGAAGTTAAAACTGGAACTAAAGTAAATCAAGTAATGAGACATACAGTTGGACTTTACTATGGCCAACCAGGTTCTAAAGAATGGAAAAAATATTTAAGTGATAACATGATGGCAAGAGACTCTGATTTTCAAAAATCAAAACATATAATGACAATTGTTCAAAATAACGAAAAGGCAAATCAAGCAAATACTTAATGGAAACTTTAAATTTAAACGAGATAATAAATCTATTATCAGTTCTTGCACTAGCAGCGGCTGTCGCTGGTTTTATGGCTGGACTCCTTGGGGTAGGGGGAGGAATAATAATGGTTCCAGCTTTATATTATGCATTTACTGTTTTAGATTTTGATATTGTAACAAGAATGCATTTGTCTGTAGGTACTTCTTTAGCGATAATTATACCAACCTCAATTATCTCAACAAAAACTCACATGGAGTATGATGCAGTTGATTTTGGTATGGTAAAGTCCTTTGGCTTATTTATCCTTACAGGAGTAATTGCAGGAACTTTTTTAGCTGTAAATATGAAAACTCCAGCATTAGTTTTATTTTTTTCTATTTTTGCTTTTATGGTTGGATTATTTTTTATTTTTTTAAGAGAAAAGTTGGTCGATAATCCAAAGAAAATATCTGAATTCGTGAAAAAAATTTCTGGCATAATAATTGGCTTTATATCTGTACCCTTAGGTATTGGAGGCGGCTCTTTGATGGTTCCTTTTATGAGAACGTTTGGCTATGACATAAGAAAATCTATTGGAACAGCTGCAGCCGTAGGATTTTTAATAGCTGTTAGTGGAACAATTACAATGATATCTGGTGGAAAAATAATTAACAACGTAAATACACCTTTTAGTTTTGGTTATATTAATTTATTAGGTTTTTTAGTTTTCGTACCTGTGACAATGATAATGGCTCGTTTAGGCGCAAAAGCTGTTTATAAAATAGATAAGAAATTATTAAGTAAGATTTTTGGAACATTTCTTATAGTTGTTTCAATAAGATCATTTATTGAATATTTAAATATAAGCTAATTAATATATAGATAATAAAATGTTTAATTTAAAAGATATTATTTCATCCATTGCTGATGCTGGAAAGAAATTATTTAAAAAAAATGTTGTAGCTAAAAAAAATGATGTTGAAACTATAATATCTCTTTGTGATGATTTGCTTTCAAATAAAGGCGCTGCTTTTGGTATAACAGTTGCAAGAGATGTTACAGAATTATATCAGACATTATCATATGAAAATAAATTATTATTTTTTAAAAAAATAAATGAAAAATATAAACCAAGCCATAGCAAAGTAGAAGCAGCTATCGAAGTATATAAGAAAAAACAAGATGACAAAAATTTGTTTGACTTATTCAGAATTGCAGAAGGAAAAAGAAGAGAGTTATTCACGAGAATGAATATGGCACCAAACGGAACACCTGTAATTCTAAGTATAAGAGAAGATTTAATTAATTTTCTAAAAGATAATAATGAACTTAAATCATTAGATAATGATTTAAGGCACTTGTTTAAATCATGGTTTAATCCAGGCTTTTTAAAACTAGAAAAAATTACTTGGGAAACTAAGGCGGCTATTTTAGAAAAAATTATTAAATACGAGCGTGTTCATCATATTAAAGACATGAGTGATCTTAAAATAAGATTGGGAGAAGATAGAAGATTTTTTTCTTATTTCCATCCAGCGCTCGATGATGAACCAATTATATTTGTTCAAGTTGCATTAACAAAAGGTTTAGGTAAATCAATACAAGAATTGCTTAAACCAACAACTGCTGGTGATAAAAAAAATGATACAGCAACTTTTTATTCTATCAGCAATTGTCAAGAGGGGTTATCAAGAGTTACATTAGGAAATTTTTTAATTAAAAGAGTAGTATATGAAATACAAGAAGAATTACCTCATATTAAAAATTTTGGAACATTATCACCAATTCCAGGTTTTAGAGACTGGTTTTCCTATTTAGATGATCAAAAAATTAAAACAATTACTGGCTCAACTTCTGACAGTATTAATTTTCTTAAATCATCAGATCTTAAAATTGGAGACACAAGAATTTTAGAAAACAAAGAGTCTATGATTAAATTAGTAATGCATTATTTAATTAATGAAAAAAATAAAAAAGGATTTCCTGTAAATGACGTAAGTAGATTTCATTTAGGAAATGGAGCAATAATAGATGATATTAATATAAATGCCAACGTCTCAGAGGTAGGATTTAAAAGATCTTTTGGAATTATGGTTAATTATTTGTACGAATTAAAAAATATTGAGCAAAATCATGAAAATTATATTAATAATAAAAAAATTAATGTTTCAGATAAACTAAAGAAATATTTGTAGGTTTCTTTGATTGATATAATTTTATCCAATAATTATATTTTTTTTATTATACTGATGATAATTGCGGCCATTCCTGTGGGTTTTTGTGCTGGATTATTTGGAATAGGTGGTGGCTTAATATCAGTACCTTTCCTTTTTTTTATTTTTGATACTTTAATTATAGATAAAGAATATCTGATGCACTTATCTGTTGGCACAGCGTTTTCAATAACTATTATGACATCATCAGCCTCTGTTATGACACACAGAAAACATGGAGCAGTAGACTTCAATTTGTTAAAAACATTTGGTTTATTTGTTGGTATTGGAGTCATATTTGGAACTTTATTAGCATCACTTTTGAATACAAAAACCCTAGTTTTATTCTTTTCATTTATTGTATATTTTTTTGGAGCCTACCTTCTTTTAATTCAAGAAAGTTCAAAAATTGCTAAAAAAAAATTTAGCATTTTATCAAAAGTAATATTGGGGTTTTTTTCAGGATTTATATCAGCACCTATGGGAATAACAGGAGCAATGATAAACGTACCAATACTTAAGTATTTTGGCTATAATATCAAAAGAGCCATAGGTACCGCAGCTTCCATCGGATTTATAATATCTTTATTTGGTGCAATTGGATTTTTTACTTCTGGCACTCTGTTGAAGGTAGATTTACCACTGAGTGTTGGTTTTATAAATATACCTGCGTTTTTAATTTTTGTTCCAATTACAACAATAATGGCTAGAGTTGGCGCGAACACAGTCCATTCTATGAATAGGATTAAAGTACAAAAATTTTTTGGAATATTTCTTTATATTATAGGAACAATTTTTATTTACCGATTTTTAAATCTTTAACAATTAATTTTCTGCAGTTATATTTAATTTAATTAAACTTTTTTTACCAACCTCTTTACACCACAGCTCATAACTTTCACACATACGCCACAATAAATCAAAAGAATTTTGAGTGTTTGATAAAGGAAAGGCACTTTTTGCAAAATATGTATTATTTGAAAAATTAAGTTTTTCCATAACAGTATCTCTTTGCACTTTTAATAGATTGATAGTTTCTTCTGGAATTTTTAATTTAGTCTCTTTATTTATAAAATTATTTTCTCTTATGTCGTCAAATAATTCATTGTGAAAGTTTCCACACTTAATATTTATATATTCTTTAGATACAGAAAACATTTCAATTGCTTCGATTAAAGTAATGCCAGGATTATCATCTTTAATTTTTGATACATCGTTATATATTTTTTCTGCAACGTATAGCATAAGTGGTTTGGAACTATCTTTTTTCATTTAAAAATTAAATATTTTTAATTTCTTCAAAAACTTCGTTAGCATGATCTTTGACTCTAACATTATTCCAAATCTTATGAATTTTACTATTAGCTTTAATAATGACTGTAGTTCTAATTATTCCCATATACTCTTTTCCAAGAAATTTTTTTTTACCCCATACACCATATTTTTTTAGTACTACTTTTTTTTCATCTGATAATAAATCAAATTTGAGCTTATACTTTTTCTTAAATTTTAAATGAGATTGAATACTGTCAGCAGATATACCATAAACAACTGTATTATTTTTTGACATCAAATTATTTAACTTGCTAAAGTCACGTGACTCCAAGGTACAACCGGGAGTATCATCTTTTGGATAGAAGTATAAAACAATATTTTTTTTTTTATTTTTATTTAATTCAAATATATTTCCATCAGTAGATGGTAATTTAAAATTAGGTGCTGTTTTATTTTCTTTAATTTTCATAGTTTATAATTTTGCTGATGTTATTTTTTTTTTAGGATCATAAAAAGGTTTCTCAACAATTTTACCTTTTATATCAATACCATTAATCTCCACATCAATTAAGTTCCCAATTTGACTTTCTTCAATTGCGATCATAGCAAGAGCAATATTTTTTTTTAATCTAGGTGAGTAAACAGCTGATGTTACTTTTCCAATATCTTTATTATTTTTTTTAATCTTCCAAAATATAGTATTAGGTCCTTCAAGAGGATCACAATCTATTATTAATCCAATTTGTTTTCTGTTGATCCCATTTGCTTTAATTTTCTTTAAAGCATCTTTGCCAACAAAATTTATATCTGTGTCTAAATTTACCAATCTGTCCAAACCAACTTCAAATGGATTTGTATTTATATCTGCATCTGCATGATAAGATAACATCGCTCCTTCAATTCTTCTTATAGAAGATGTATGACCAGGCTTTAGTCCAAAATCTTTTCCAGCTTCCATTATTTTTTCCCATAATAAGTTGCCTTTTGATCCATCTCTTAAAAATAATTCATAGCCTAGTTCGCTAGACCATCCGGTTCTTGATACCACCAATGGTATTCCATCTAGTTCTAACTCACGTAACCAATAGTATTTTAGATTCTTTATGTCTTCCCCAAATAATTTTTGCATAATCTTACCTGAATTTGGACCTTGCAATTGAAGAGGAGATACATCTGGTTCTGTAATTTTAACATTTAAACCTGAATTTACAGCAACACCTTGAGCCCATAATAAAATATCGCTATCACCTAATGATAGCCAAAAGTGGTTTTCAGCTAACCTTAAAAGCACTGGATCATTTAATATACCACCTTCATTATTAATGATTAAAACATATTTACACTGACCTACATTTAACTTTGATAAATCTCTTGGTGTTAATAATTGAATGAATTTGTATGCATCTGGACCAGTTATTTCAACTTGTCTTTCAACAGCCACATCGCAAAGTATTGCTTTATTAATTAAGTTCCAAAAATTTTGTTCAGGACTACCAAAATCTCGTGGAATGTACATATGGTTATAAACAGAAAAACCAGTTGCTCCCCACTTAACAGTAGAATTAAAGAAAGGAGATTTTCGAATTTGTGTACCAAACCCAAAATCTTTTTTATTTTGCATAATGAGCTTGTATCAAAAAAAAAAAGTTTCTAAAGATTAAATTTTTTGATCGTATTGACCAATTTTTCCAGTTTTTTGTAACAAACTGTCTATAAAGTCAAAAATCTTTTTCATTCGTTCATGAGAGGTAGGACTTTCAGTCACAACTACCAAGGATGGTTTATTTGATGAAGCTCTAATCAATCCCCAAGACCCATCAGCAAAAGAAAACCTTACACCATTTACCGTTAAAATTTCTCTTATATCTTGGTCGTCAACCTTAAATTTTTTGTTTTGAAGATCTTGAACTTGTTTTACTAATTCTTCTACAACGTCATACTTTTCTCCATCCTTGCAAAAAGGAGCCATTGTTGGTGATTGATATGTAATAGGCAGCTCATTTATAATCTCATTCATTTTTTTATTTTTGTTATCTAGCAAATGACAAACTTGTATTGCAGAATTTATACCATCATCATAACCATAACCTAAAGGTTGGTTAAAAAAGAAGTGTCCACTTTTCTCAAATCCAGCTAAAGCGTTTTCGTTGTGAACTTTTCTTTTGATGTGGGAATGTCCTGTTTTCCAATAAATAGTTTTACAATTATTTGACGCTAGTATTTTATCTGTATTAAATAAACCGGTAGATTTTACATCAACAATAAATTTAGATTTTTTATGTTTAGTTGATAAATTTCTAGCAATTAATAAACCTATTTTATCAGAAAAGATTTCATTTCCTTCATTATCTATTACACCACATCTATCTCCATCACCGTCAAAACCAAAACCTATATCAGCATTATTGTCTTTAACTGATTTACTTATTGCATGAAGCATTTCCATATCTTCTGGGTTTGGATTATATTTAGGAAAAGACCAATCTAATTTACAATCTAGTTCTATGACCTCACATCCAATTCCTCTTAAAATATCGGGTGCAAAGATACCTGCAGTCCCATTTCCACATGCTACTACAGCTTTAATTTTTTTTTTGATTTTATTTCCTTTAATCAAGTTTTGCTTATAAATTTTTTGAAAATCTTTAATTGATTTCTCATTTCCTTTACCTTCGGTAAACTTATTATTTAAAGTTATTTCTTTTAATTCTTTCATTTCTTCTGGTGCATGTGTTAATCCTTTTTTGATACCCATTTTTACACCCGTCCAACCGTTTTCATTATGACTAGCTGTAACCATTGCTACCGCATCACTATTCAAATTAAATTGTGCAAAATAAACCATTGGAGATAATGATAACCCCAGGTCTTCAACTAAACATCCTGTAGATGTTAAACCTTTTTTTAAACTCTCTTTAATTTCTTCACTGTAAGATCTGTAATCATGTCCAACTATTACTCTTGGATTATTTTTTTCTGTATGTTTTATTATTTGAGTACCTAGACCTTTTCCGAGATTCTCGATTCCATTTAAATTTATGTTTTCAGGATACAACCATCGTGCGTCATATTCACGAAAGCCAAACGGATCTATTTTTATCATATCTTTCATGTTGATATTTCTATATTTTTTTTACTTTTTTATTGCAAAAAAATTTCTTTGTTCTATATATGTTCTGTTGATTTTTAATTTATATAGTATATTAAAGAAATCTACATACAACATATAGTTGTTTAACTAAATATTAGGTAAAATATGAATAAATTAGTGTCTCAGGCTATCAAGAAAGCTGTCTCTGAATACAAAAATACTGAGAATTTGCAAGATTTAGGCAAAGATAAAAGACCTGATCTTTTTTCATTAAATACTAATACTGAACTATTTCAAAACTCCAAAGGTATAACAATCAAAATTGATAGAAGCAGGGATGAAAACCTCACTGACTTTGGTAAGGCAACACTTAGCGATAGATACCTGGGTGAGAACGAATCCTTCCAAGACCTTTTTGCAAGAGTTGCAAGTCATTACGCAGATGACAATTTACATGCCCAAAGAATTTATAATTACATAAGCAATTTATGGTTTATGCCAGCTACACCAGTTTTATCTAATGGTGGAACCAAAAGAGGACTTCCAATCTCGTGTTTTTTAAATGAAGCTGGAGATAGTTTAAATGGAATTTTAGATTTATGGAGTGAAAACGTTTGGTTAGCTGCTCGAGGTGGAGGAATAGGAAGTTACTGGGGTAACTTAAGATCAATTGGAGAAAAAATTGGAAGAGTTGGAAAAACTTCTGGAATAATTCCTTTCATTAAAGTGATGGACTCTTTAACTATGGCAATTAGCCAGGGATCTTTAAGAAGAGGCTCTGCTGCTTGTTATTTACCTATTGACCATCCAGAAATTGAAGAGTTTATAGAAATGAGAAGACCAACCGGTGGTGATCCAAATCGAAAAGCTTTAAACTTGCACCACGGAGTTTTAGTTTCAGATGCATTCATGAGAGCTGTTGAACTTGATGAACAATGGGCTTTAAAAAGTCCAAAAGATGGAGCGGTGCAAGCCACAGTATCAGCTAGAAATTTATGGATTAGACTTTTAACAGCAAGAATTGAAACTGGTGAACCATACATCATTTACATTGATACAGTTAATAGGATGATACCACAACATCATAAGCTTGCAGGATTAACAGTTAAAACATCTAATCTTTGTAGTGAAATTACTTTGCCAACTGGAATTGATAAAGAAGGTAGAGACAGAACAGCTGTTTGTTGTCTGTCATCTTTAAACGTTGAGAAATACGATGAATGGAAAGAAGATGAAAATTTCATAGGAGATGTAATGAGATTTCTAGATAACGTACTAACAGATTTTATTGAAAATGCCCCTGAGCAATTTAGTGATGCTACTTATTCTGCCATTAAAGAGAGAAGTGTTGGTTTAGGCGTTATGGGATTACACTCTTTCTTTCAAAAAAAAATGATCCCACTCGAGTCAGTAATGAGCAAAGCATGGAATAAAAAAATCTTTGAGCGTATTCATAAATATGTAGACAAAGCATCTAAAGAATTAGCTGAAGAAAGAGGTCCTTGCCCTGATGCTGCAGACTACGGAATTAACGAAAGATTTTCAAATAAAACAGCAATCGCACCAACGGCTTCAATCTCTATTATTTGTGGAGGAACATCTCCAGGTGTGGAACCTATTGCAGCAAATAGTTATACACATAAAACTCTTTCAGGATCCTTCAACGTTAGAAACAGACATCTTAAACAGTTATTAGAAAAATACGGTAAGAATAATGATGAAGTTTGGTCAAGCATTACAACAAACCAAGGATCAGTATCACACTTGGATTTTTTAACTCAAAATGAAAAAGATGTATTTAAAACTGCTTTTGAATTAGATCAAAAATGGATAATAGAATTAAGTGCTGACAGAACACCACATATTTCTCAAGCACAATCAATAAACATATTTTTACCTGCAGATGTACACAAGAAAGAGTTACATCAAATACATTTTCAAGCATGGAAAAAGGGTTTGAAAAGCTTGTATTATTGCAGGTCAAAATCAATTCAACGTGCTGAAAATGTTAATGACGCAAATTCAACAGACATTACAGCCAACGTTTATAAATCAAAAAAACAACAAGACGACCAACCAGAATACGAGGAGTGTTTATCATGTCAGTAATAAAACAAGAGAAGAAAGAAATTATTCAGCCAAAAAAAATGGGTTTACTAGTAGAAAACCCAGTATACAAACCGTTCAGGTATCCATGGTGTTACGATGCATGGTTAACTCAACAAAGAATTCATTGGCTTCCAGAGGAAGTGCCACTTGGTGACGATGTAAGGGACTGGCAAAAAAATTTATCACAAGCTGAAAAAAATCTTTTAACACAAATATTTAGATTTTTTACACAAGCTGATGTTGAAGTAAACAACTGCTATTTAAGGCATTACACTACAGTCTTTAAACCAACAGAAGTTTTAATGATGATGACTGCTTTTGCAGCAATGGAAACAGTTCATATTGCAGCTTATTCGCATCTGTTAGACACAATTGGAATGCCAGAATCTGA
The DNA here is from genome assembly GCA_902574695.1 of uncultured Pelagibacteraceae bacterium. GTDB lineage: Bacteria > Pseudomonadota > Alphaproteobacteria > Pelagibacterales > Pelagibacteraceae > Pelagibacter. Next base: position 61,156 of record CACGON010000005.1, read on the forward strand.
GTATTCAGCTTTCATGAAATATAAAGAGATGAAAGATAAATATGACTACATGCAAAATTTTAACGTAAACTCAAAAGAAGATATCGCAAAGACTGTTGCAGTTTTTAGCGCATTTACTGAAGGGCTTCAATTATTTGCAAGTTTTGCAATTCTATTAAACTTTCCAAGATTTAACAAAATGAAAGGTATGGGCCAAATTGTAACTTGGTCTGTTCGTGATGAAACTTTGCATTGCAACTCTATGATTAGAATTTTCAAAGAGTTTATAAAAGAGAATCCAGAGGTTTGGACTCCTAAACTTAAAAAGGAGCTTTATGAAGCATGTAGAACAATTATTGAGCATGAAGATGCTTTCATTGACCTTGCTTTCGAAATGGGCCCAATGCAAGGTTTAACTGCACAAGAAGTAAAAGATTATATTAGATTTATTGGTAATAGAAGACTAACTCAGCTTGGTCTTGAACCAATTTATAAAGTTGATAAAAATCCTCTAACTTGGTTGGATACTATGTTGAATGCTGTTGAACATATGAACTTCTTTGAAGGAAGAGCAACAGAGTATTCAAAAGCATCAACTAGAGGAAACTGGACTGAAGCGTTTAGTTAATTATCTCTGATTTAATTGAACAACTTTTCTGTGTTGGTTACCTTTGTAACTAGCCAAAGGTCTTATTAGTTTATTTGCAGCATGTTGTTCCATTATGTGTGCTGACCAACCTGTAATTCTGGAAATTACAAATATTGGCGTAAAAAAATCTGTATCAAAGCCCATTAAGTGATAAGTAGGCCCAGTAGGATAATCTACGTTTGGATGTATATTTTTTTTATCAATCATTACTTTTTCAACAATGTCGTAAATTTTTTCAAACTTTTTATCTTTTTTAATTTTAGCAACTTTTGCAAAATATTTTCTCATTGTTGGGACTCTTGAGTCGCCAGATTTATAAACTCTGTGGCCAAAACCCATTACAACTTCTTTTTGATCTAAAGCATTATTAATCCATTTAAGTGCATTTTCAGGTGTCTTAATTTTATTCATCATATGCATTACTTCTTCATTTGCACCTCCATGAAGAGGTCCTTTTAAACTCGCTATAGCTCCTGTTATAGCCCCATGAATATCAGATAAGCTACTTGTAATAGTTCTTGCTGTGAATGTTGATACATTAAAACTATGTTCAGCGTATAAAATAAGAGAAACATCAAAAGCTTTGACAATTTCTTTTTGTGGCACTTTACCAAAACACATATAGAAAAAATTTTCAGCAATATTCAGGTTTTTTTTTGGTTTAATAATTGTTTTTCCTTTTCTCAATCTATAAAAAGCAGCCAAAGCAGTAGGTGTTTTAGCTAAAATTCTAATAGCTTTTCGCATGTTTGCTTCTGGCGAAGAGTCTGTTGTTTCCTTATCTTCTAAACCCATTACACTAACAGCTGTTCTTGCTACATCCATTGGATGAGCTCTTTTTGGCATCTTTTTCAAAATTGAATAAAGGTCTTTAGATAATTCTCTATTGTTTTTTTCTTCTTTTTCAAATTTTCTTAGCTGAATAGTATTTGGAAGATCTTTATTTAAAATTAAATAGGCAACTTCTTCAAATCTACAATATTCACATAGATCTTGAGCCGCATAACCTCTATAAGTAAGAGAATTAATTTCTGGCATAACTTTTGAAACTTCTGTCTCATCAACAACTATTCCAAGTAAACCCTTTTTTATGTCTTCACTCATTACTCATGACCCTCTGTATTAAAATTATAAATTTTTTCATCTAAACTATTATATTTTTCATAATCGACAAGCTCATATAATCGTTTCCTGGTCTGCATTTTATCAATAATATTATTCTGATGTCCATTTACATAAATGTCCCTCAACCCATCTTCAACATTTTTCATAGCTAATCTTTGAGTTGTAACTGGGTAAATAACAATATTGTAACCTAGATTTTCTAATTTTTTGTAACTTAAAAGCTTTGATTTTCCAAATTCCGTCATATTAGCCAATAGATAACAATCTAGCGATTTTCTAACTTTTTCAAAATCTTTTTCATCAGCAAGCGCCTCAGGAAAAATAATTTCAGCTCCAG
>CACGON010000006.1 GCA_902574695.1 uncultured Pelagibacteraceae bacterium
TAGTGCATTTTGATGCTCATACTGATTGTTTTGAGAAACTAGATCATTTTTTAGGCGCAAAAAAATCAGCAGCTCACTGGGCTTCATATTTAGTCAAACAAGGTAACGTTGATCCCCATACAAGCACACAAATTGGTATTAGGGGAAATCCAAGAACTTTGGATTGGCTTCAGGCAAGTTATGATGTTGGATATCAAGTGATTACAATGGATGAATTTAGATCTCTTGGACAAAAAAAATGTTCTGAAATGATAATAGATAAATTTGGTGATAATCCAATTTATATTACTTTTGATTTAGACTGTTTGGATCCTAGTGTCGCTCCAGGCGTTGCCAATATAGAGCCAGCTTACAATGGTTTTAATATGGATGAAGTTAGAAAACTTTTACAAAGTTTAAAAGGTAAAAATGTAATAGGTGGGGATGTAGTTTGCTTAATGCCAACAAAAGATAGTCCAAATCAAATTACAGCAATGGTTGCTGCTTCAGTGATGTTTGAAATAATTTGTTTAATCTCAATTAATTTAGGAAAAAAATAATTATGTCTCAAAAAGATGTCGGAAACAAAGTACCCATATATAAATTAAAAAAAACAGATGAAGTAATGAGATATTACGATGAATGGGGAGAAGGAAATAAATATGATAAAGATATGGTTGATTGGAATTATACTGGTCCAAAAGAAACAACCGAAGTTTATATAAAGTACGAGAAAAATAAAAATTCAAAAATTTATGATGCTGGATGCGGCACAGGCTTAGTGGGTGTTGAACTGAAAAAGCATGGTTTTTCTAATTTTTATGGAGCAGATTTATCACAAAAACTTTTAGACTTAGTACCAAAAGGTCTTTATCACAAATTAGATAAAGTTGATTTAAATAAGCCCATTAATGAAAAAGACAATTCTTTTGATGCTGTAATGTGTGTGGGTACTTTCACTTTTGGTCACGTTAAACCGCCTGCTTTAGATGAATTTATAAGAATTACAAAAGATAAAGGGTTAATTTGTTTCACAATAAATGAGGGAATTCACGAAGAATATGGTTTTGATAAAAAAATTGATCAATTAAACAAAGATAATAAATGGAAAGAGATTGAATTTTTCAAATCAGATTATATTGCCAGTAAGGACGTAAACGCTTGGCTTGGGTTGTATGAAGTGATAAAATAAGTCATGTCTGATATTTATAATATTATAAATAAAGAAAAACTTGATATTGTAAGTAAGCCCATTAAAGATGCTCACGGACTTCCAAATGAGTGTTACACTAGTAAAGAATATACTTTAATTGAAAGAAAAAAGTTATTTGAAGATAAATGGATGGTAATAGGGGTTGCAAGCTCTTTACCAAATGTTGGAGACGCAAAACCTGTAGATATTCTAGGTATGCCAATACTTCTTGTTAGAGGTAAAGATAAAAAAATAAGAGTCTTCCATAATGTTTGTAGCCATAGAGGACTTAAATTAGTAACTAAATCAGGAAATATTAAAAACGTTATTAGATGTCCTTATCATTCTTGGTCTTATAATTTTGATGGTGAATTAGTTGCAACACCACATATTGGTGGTATGAATATCCACCAAACAAAAGATTTTGAAAGATCTAAAAGCAATCTTAAAGAAATACGATCATATATTTGGCTAGATTTAATAATGATTAATATAAATAATAATGAAATGTCTTTTGAAGAATATATTAAACCTCTCAGTGATCGATGGGAGGAATTTTGGCCAATAAAAGATAGAGAGCTTATCAACCACTCAAATGACTTTGGCTATTTTAAATTAAATGCAAATTGTAATTGGAAGTTTGCAATTGAAAATTATTGTGAAAGCTATCATTTGCCATGGGTACATCCAGGCTTAAATTCATATTCTAAAATAGAAGATCACTATCATATTCAGGGATTACCAAATAGGTTTGCTGGACAAGGAACAGTTGTTTATAATCCAAGATTTGAGGGAAAAGAAAAATTTCCGTGTTTTCCTAATTGGCCAAAAAATAAAGAAAATATTGCAGAGTATGTAGCTTTATTTCCAAATGTAATGCTTGGTATACATAAAGATCATTATTACGCTTATTGGTTAGAACCAATTAACAATGAATTCACACTAGAACATATGGAATTGTATTATGTTGGAGAAGAAGCAGCTAATTCAAAAAAATTCGAGTCATTAAGAAAACAAAATCACAAACAATGGGAAGATATTCAAAAAGAAGATGTTGATATTATACAAGGTATGCAAATTGGAAGAAACTCGCCGGTTTATAATGGTGGTAATTTTTCTCCAGTTATGGATAATCCAACTCATCATTTTCATAAATGGGTAGTACAAAATTTAATTTAAAATGAAATTTAAAAGAAAAATTGCTCCAGAAATAAAATCCTCACCAAAGTTTATTACAAAAAAAAGATTAAGAGAGGATGAAATTAATTTTAGTAAATTAAGATCATATCGACTAGATCGAGTTAAAAAAGAACTTGAAAAAAATAATTTAGAAGCTTGCATACTGTTTGATCCAGTAAATGTTCGATATGCATTGGATACAGTAAATATGAGTGTTTATAATATGCATAATCTGACTAGATATTGTTTTGTACCAGTTGATGGACCTACAATTTTATACGAATATTTTAACTGTGAAATTTTATCCAAAGATTTAAATTTAATTGATGAAATTAGACCTGCAATAACTTGGGATTATTTTAGTAATGGTGATCAAGCCAATGCACAATTAAAAAAATGGGTACATGAGATTGAAGATCTCTCAAAAAATTATTTTAAAAGTAAAAAAGTTGCCATTGATGTCATAAATGGACCAGCAGTAACAGCATTAAATAATGCAGGTATAAAAGTTGTAGATGCTAAACTTATTTTAGAACAAGCAAGAGTAATAAAATCAGCTGAGGAATTGAAATGCATGAAAGCAGCTCTAGAAGTTGCGGAAATAGGAGTTGCTAAAATGAGGGAAGAGATGAAAGCTGGCATGACAGAAGATGAGCTTTGGTCTATTTTACATAAAACTAATATTGAACATGGGGGAGAGTGGATTGAATGTAGAATTCTTTCATCAGGCGAAAGAACTAATCCATGGATGCAAGAGAGTAGTAATAAAGTAATTCAAAATAGTGAAATTGTATCCTTTGATACCGACATGGTTGGTCCCTACGGATATTGTGCAGATATATCGAGAGCTTTTGTTGTTGGACATAAATTTAATGATGAACAAAAAAAACTTTATTCAATGGCTATGGATCAAATAGATCATAATTTTAGATTAATTAAACCTGGAATGACATTTAAAGAATTTGTAAAAAAATCTTGGGTGCTTCCAGAAGAGTATTATGGAAATAGATATTCATGTATGGTTCATGGAATTGGTTTATGTGATGAGTGGCCACAAATAAAATATCCAACTGATGGAGGCGAACAAGGTGGATCTTTTGAAAAAAATATGACAATTACTCTTGAGAGTTATATTGGAAAAGTTGGTGGCAAAGAAGGTGTTAAACTCGAGCAACAATATTTAGTTGGTCAAAATGGTTTAGAGCTGATGTCACATCATCCTTTAGAAAAAATTTAATGAAAATTATTTTGATAATGGGTCTCCCGGGCGCAGGGAAAACGACTTTAGCAAACGAACTTGCACCAATGATTAAAGCTAAAAGATTAAATGCCGATGAAGTTAGGAAAGTTGCTGATGATTGGGATTTTTCTGAAGAAGGAAGAAAAAGACAATCTAAAAGAATGGCAGATTTTGCACTTAAGTTTAAAGAGGAGGGACATAATGTAGTTGCTGATTTTATTTGTCCAACACCTGATGCAAGAAATCTATTTCCTGCAGATTACATTATTTGGGTAGATACAATTAAACAAGGAAGGTTTGAAGACACTAATCAAATGTTTGTTAAACCAGAAAAATTTAATTTTCATGTTACCTCACAAGATGCTAAGAGTTGGGCTACAAAAATATTAAAGGATTTAAAAAATGACTTATAAATGGGATAACAAAAAACCAACAGCTCAAATGCTTGGAAGGTGGCAACCTTTCCATGATGGACACTACGCATTATTTAAAGAAATTATAAAAAAAACAGGCCAGGTTTGTATTCAAATAAGAGACGTACAAGGTGTTGACGATAATCCTTTTGATTTTGAGACAGTAAAAAAGAAAATTGAGGAAAGATTAAATCCAGAGTTCGGGGGAAGATTTAAAGTTATCTTAGTTCCAAATATTACTAATATTTGTTACGGAAGGGGAGTTGGATATAAAATTGAGGAAATAGTACTCTCTGAAGAAATTCAAAAAATTTCAGCTACAAAAATAAGAGCAAAAATGCGAGAGGATGGGGATTTAAAGTGAATGAAAGATTAAGATCTATTGTAGATTTAGATAAATACCCAATTCATGACTTAAATTCACCAATCATTAAAGGTCTAATTAAAAGATGCAAAAAAGAGCTAGATGAAAATAGCTGTTCAACTATTCCTAATTTTATATTACCAAAATCATTAAAAATCATGAATCAAGAGCTGGAGAAGCAGTTAGACGAAGTTTATATGTCTAACGAGAGTATAAACGCTTATTTATACGCTAAAGATGATCCATCATTACCTATTGATCATCCTAAACGGATATTTATGAATAGATATAACGGCTATCTTAACTCTAATTGTTTTTCTAAAAACTCTGAAATGAAATATTTATATGAAACAGAGGAACTATTGAAATTTGTTTCTGCCTGTCTTGGCGTTTCACCAATTTATAGATGGGCAGACCCATTAGCCTGTCATGCATATAATGTTATGAAACCAGACGGAATACTTCCATGGCATTTTGATAGTTGTGAATTCACATTAAGCCTAATGATACAAAAACCTGAAAATGGAGGAATATTTGAATACTGTCCAAATATCAGGGAGCCAGGAAATGAAAATTTTGATGAGGTTAAAAAAGTTTTAGATGGAGATAGAGCAAGAGTTAAACAACTTAAATTAGAACCTGGGGATCTTCAGATATTTAAAGGTAGATTTACTTTACATAGGGTAACAAAAATTGAGGGAAATAAATCAAGATATATGTGTATCCCAGCATATGTTCTAGACCCTTGGAGAGTAAATACTCCTGAACACTCAAAAGCTATTTATGGCAAAGTGTTACCAATTCATTTAGAGAGAAACAACGCAAGGTCGGATGGTTTAGCAGATTAAATTGTGAATAAAAAAAAAACTTTATTAGAGTGCCATTGTAAAAAAATAAAAATTGAAATCCAATCTTCAGATATTTTGAGCGATTTCACAAGATGTGATTGCTCATTATGTATCAAAAGAGGATCAATAATGGCAGTAGTTTTACTAGAGGAATTAAGTATTTTAAAAGGTGAGGAGAGTTTGATCATGTATAAATTTGGAAAAAATCAAGCTTCTCATTATTTTTGTTCGATCTGTGGGATTTATACGCACCATAGATCTTTTACTAGTCCAAATAAATATTGTATTAACCTAGGGTGTATAGATGACATTGATTATTTTAAATTTAAAAAAGTTCCAATATTTAATGGAAAAGGTATTTAAATGACAAATTTTGAAACAGTTAAATTAAAAAAGATTTATGAGGGAATTAGTTTAGTTTCGATAAATGATCCAAAGTCATATAACTCTTTATCTTTCAAAACTTTAAATTCATTAATTTTAACTTTTAAAAAACTTGATAGAGATAACTCAACTAAAGTTATTATTATAGAAGGCACAGGAAAAGGCTTTAGCGCTGGTCATAATTTAAAAGAGGTAAGAGGTTTAAAAAAAAAGAGTAAATATCAAAAATTATTCAATCTTTGCTCAAAATTGATGCTTCAAATAGTTGATGGAAGAAAACCAGTTATAGCTAAAGTTCATGGAGCTGCATTTGCTGCTGGCTGCCAATTGGTAGCAAGTTGCGATTTAGCATACAGCACCAAAGATGCGATCTTTGCCACTCCAGGAGTTAACATAGGACTTTTTTGCAGCACACCAATGGTTGCTGTAAGTCGTAAAATAAATAGAAAAGTGATGATGAAAATGCTTTTAACTGGAGAACCTATTAAAGCAAATTATGCAAAAGAAATTGGATTAATAAATGATTGTTATTCTAGAAGTATACTTAATAAAGAAGTTTTAAAAATAGCAAAACAAATTGCCTCTAAATCGAACTTAACTATTAAAATTGGAAAAAAAGCTTTTTATAAGCAATTAGAAATGCCACTTAGCAAAGCCTATGCTTACACAAGTAAAATGATGACATTAAATATGATGGCAAGAGATGCAAAAGAGGGAATATCAGCATTTATTGAGAAAAGAAAACCGAATTGGAAAAACAAATAGCAATGGAAAATATTGAAAGAGTTTTAAAAAATTCAAAAACTATCGCAATGATTGGTGTTAGTTCTTTAAAAAAAAAAGAAGATCCAAAGAATCTTAAAAGAAAACCATCAACAATTGTTATGAAATATATGCAAGATTTTGGTTACAAAGTAATACCTGTAAATCCTTTTGCTAAAGATGAAATAATTCATGGAGAAAAAGTTTTTGGTGACTTAAAAGATATTAAATTCGAGATTGATATTGTTGATGTATTTCGCCCATCCAATGAAACCCCAGTAATTGCAAAACAAGCTGTAGAGATTGGAGCAAAAACACTTTGGTTACAATATGGAATACAACATGAAGAAGCAAAAAAAATTGCATCTGAAAATAAGATGAATTATTTTGAAAATTTATGCATTAAACAAGAGTACCAAAAAATTTTTGAAAAAATGAACCCAGTTTTTCCTGTTTTAAAAAAATAAATAAAACGTAAATGCTAAGGAAAATTTATATTTTGTTATTCTCAATTATATTTTCTACAAATTCATTTAGTCAAGAAATAGAAAAGGTATATTTCGCCGGTGGATGTTTTTGGTGTATGGAGGAGTCGTTCGAAAAACTAGAAGGGGTGATCGAGGTAATTTCTGGTTATTCTGGAGGTACCACTTCAAATCCAACATATAAAGAAGTTACTTATGGGGACACAGGCCACTTTGAAACTGTAGAAATAATTTATGATAAATCATTAATAAACTTTGAAAAATTACTAAAAATTTTTTGGATAAATATCGACCCTTTTGATGCAAAAGGACAGTTTTGTGACAAAGGATATAGTTACAGATCTGTAGCATTCTTCAAAACTGAGGATCAAAAAAATCAAATAATAAATAGTATTAAAAAAATTGAAAAGGATTTTAACAAAGAAGTAGTTACTTATGTCCGAAAATTTGATAAATTTTACAAAGCTGAGGATAGCCATCAAAATTATTACCAAGAGTATTTTGTGAATTATTTGTTGTATAAAAAAGGATGTGGAAGAGAAAAAAGGTTAAATAGTATTTGGAAAAAATGAAAAAAATATTCTTAGTTTACAGTCACTATAATAATAGTTCTTTTAATGCCTCTATAAAAGAAACTTTCATGAAATGTTTAAAAGAAAGAGGGCATCAAGTAGATTGTGTAGATTTATACAAGGAAAAATTCAATCCAGTATTTGCGGGAGAGAAGCCTGACAGTGTAGTATTGGATCATAGACATAGAATTGAACAAAGCGATATAATTGCAATGATAGCCCCAATTTGGAATTTTAGACTTCCCGCAATAGCAGAAGGGTGGATAGATAAAGTTTTAGCTCCTCCCTGGGCTTTCACTTTTAAAAAACTTGTGGGAAATTATGGATATCCAGTTGGAAACTTAAAAGGAAAAAAAGCAATTATATTTTGCACTTATGGCTCTCCTCAGTTTGCGATAAGAACTTTTTTTTTAAATATGCCTACTAAAAGATTAAAAAGAGGTGTTTTTAATCTTTGTGGTATTTCCGATATAACATATAAAAGATTTTTTTCAGTTCCTTTTGTCTCAGATGAGAAAAGAAAAAAATTTTTGAAAGTTGTTGCTGATACAGCTAATAAAATTTAGTGATTACCTTTGATATTCAACAAATTTTTTCAAGGATTTATTTAAAAATTTTTCAAAAATAATTCCTTTATTATTATTTTGTTTTTTTGTGAAAAAATTTTTATTCATTTTAAAATCATATGAAGGCTCAAAGAAAAATGGAATAGAAAGTCTTTTTGTCTTATTCCATAGAACTCTATGATTTGTTGCTTTAAATCTTCCTTTGCTAAGATATTCCAGTGCGAGACCAGTATTTACGATTAAAGCATTTTTATTAAATGGCACATCGTACCATTTTCTATTTTTTCTATTCTGAACTTGTAGCCCACCTTTTTTATCTTGATAAAGAATTGTAAATATCCCACTATCAACATGTGTTTCACAACCAAGTGCTACACCATCTTGTTCAGATATTTCAACAGGCTTTGATTGATTCGGATAATAGTTAAATCTTAAAGTGCTAAGTGTTTTTAGTCTTTTAAATGCAATTTTTGAAGTTTTAATATCAAGATTATAAATTCTAATAATACTTTTGAATAATATTTCGCCTAAATCAAATATTTCATTATAATAGGTTTTTAAAATATTAATCGATCTTTTATTTAACGCTTTATTTAAATTTAAATACTCTATGTATTGATTATTAATTTTCGTAGCATATTTTTTTGTAACTTTTAAATCTCCAATATCCAAACCTTCTTTACCATTAACATCGTTTGGAAAGTATCCTCTATATAAATTTTTATTTAATTTATTCCACTTCTTTGGAGCTAATTTCATTTTATTTAATTTTGTAGATGCAAAGAATTTTTTTCCAACATTAGTTATATTTTTAATACTTTTTTCACTTATTCCATGACCAACTATTTGAAAAAAACCAACATGGACGGATGCTTTTTCGATTTCTCTTAGAATTTTCATTTCTTTTTGATTTCTAAATTTTCCATCAAGTAATGCTGAAATATTAATTGTAGGAATGTAATCTTTTTTCATCTTCTCGCTGGTGTCTCAGTTGCAATATATTGATCCCTTACTTTTTCTCTAAAATAAATATAAACGCCAGCACTTATAATGCAAGCTACACCAATAAACGTTCTTGCTGATGGTATTTCATTAAACAACAAGTATCCAGGTATCATTGACATAATTATTAGAGAATATTCAAATAATGAAACCACGGATGGAGAAGCAACTATATATGCTGAAAAAATACATACAAATGCTACACAAGCAGCAACACCGAAAAATAAAATAAATTTCCAAGTATAATCAAAGTTTGAAAACCAATCTCTAAATATAAATTGCATTGTAGGGTCGTAATTTAAATTATTAAATTGTCCTTGTCCCATTATTAAAAATATTACAATTAAAATTGTTATAGAAATTAGATAAAAATAAAATAACTGAGTATATACATCGTCCTTTACCGAGGTGTACTTTGTAATCACCATTGATGATGCATAAAAAAACGCACTTGCTACTGGAAGTAAATTTTTATATTCGAAATCTGAAAAGTTTGGATTCAGAACTACATATACACCTATAAATCCAAATACAATTGCTGACCATCTCCGCACACCTATGAATTCTTTTAAGAAAAATTTTGCAAATATTGAAACAAAGAAAGGACTAGAAAAAAATAACGCATTTGCTGTTGCAAGAGGCATAAAAGTTAAAGAAATAAAAAAAGCAGAGAATGCTAAAAAGTGAAGAACTACTCTTAAAATTGTTAAAAAGGGATATTGGGTTTTAAGAGAGACCTTTTTTTTTGTAACTATAATAAAACAAAATAACAAAAAGGCTGCAACAATATATCTTCCGAAAAATATTTCATACAAAGCAGATTTTTCAAAAATAAATTTTATAAGTGAGTCTTGTATAGCAAATAAAGACATTGCAAATACAACGAGTATTATACCTCTAGGATTATCATTTTTAGAATTCATAAATTAAATTATCACTTTTTTTATTTTAAAAAATAAAAATTTATGAGACTATACATCAATGTCTGAAAAAATATTTGTAAATAAAAAAGGAAGTTGTATTTGTGGTGCAATTAATTTTACAGTTAAACTTGATGAAATACCTAGAGTTTTTAATTGCCATTGCCAAGATTGTAGAAAAAAAATAGGTGGAATGATTTCAATAATTGAGCTCAGAGAAAATGCTATTCAGATAGATATGGAGAGATTATCAATTTATGAACATAGTGGAGGAAGTGATAAAAAAATAAAAAAATATTTTTGTAAAAAATGCGCAGCTCCCGTACTCACTTATGTAGAGAGATGGAATAAATACTATTTATATGCTGGATTACTTGACGATATTAGTATTTTAAAAAAAGCAATTAACATTTTTTATGAGAATTCTCATTTTCCTTTTATGGATATTGAAGATAATAAAATAAAAGTATAAATTTTTATTTGCCTTTAGTCAGAGACTCTTTTAACTCTTTATTAGTAATATATCCTTTAATGTTACCTTTTTTATCCACAACTTCACAATTTGCATTGGTACAAACAACTTGGGGCAAGAATTCTTCAATAAATTGATCTTCTTGAACTCTTAGAAGGTTAGATTTATCAATTCCATTAACCTTTTCCTTTGGAGTCATTATAACCTTAGCTTTAATTACTTTGGATCTATTTACATCTTTAACAAATGCAGCAACATATTCATCTGCAGGATTCATTATAATATCAACTGGGGTTCCAACCTGTACAAGTTTTCCCGCATTGAGTATTCCGATGTGATCACCTAGCCTAAGAGATTCATCCAAGTCATGAGTAATAAAAACAATTGTTTTTTTTAATTGGTCCTGTAAATCTAATAGTTGCTTCTGCATATCACTTCTTATTAGCGGATCCAAAGCAGAAAATGCTTCGTCCATTAACATTATATCAGTATTTGTTGCAAGTGCTCTAGCTAAACCAACTCTTTGCTGCATACCCCCAGATAATTGATTTGGATATTGATTTTCAAACCCACTTAATCCAACGGCCTCTATCTTTTCCATACAAATTTTATTTGTCTCTTCCTCACTAATTCCCTGTATCTCTAAACCGTAACCAACATTTTGGATTACTGTTTTGTGAGGAAACAAACCAAATCTTTGAAATACCATGCTCATTTTGTGACGTCTAAAATCAATAAGTTTTTCTTGGCTTAATGTCATAACATCTGTTCCTTCGACCAAAATTTCACCCTCAGTTGGATCAATTAATCTGTTCAGGTGTCTAATTAATGTAGATTTACCTGATCCAGATAAACCCATACAAACAAATATTTCGCCTTCTTCAATTTTCATTGAAACATTGTCTAACCCAACTGTATGGCTAGTTTTTTCTAAAATTTCCTCTTTTGATGATCCATCTTTAACCATTGGCAAGACAGATTTTGGATTGCTACCAAATATCTTGTAGACATTATTTATTTCAATCTTTGACATTTTCTCATAATACTTAACAGCTTGAAGAGAGTGATGCAAAAATAAATAAATACAACTTTTAATTGAAATATTATTATTTCAATTTATTTTAAGTTAAAATATATTAATTTTATAAAGATGACTGATAAAGATTTTAAAATAAGATGCGAACTAGCTGCGCTTTACAGAATTTTACATATGTACGGCATGACTGATCTTGCAAATCAATGTGCAGGAGCCCGTTCAATTGAAAATAAAGATAACTCATATGTTCATCCCTATGGAATGTTTTATGAAGAAATTACAGCATCTTCACTCGTTAAAATAAATAAAGAAGGTAAAGCCATTGAAAATGATAATCCTTGGCTTAATGATGGATGTAATAATCTTGCAAAATGGATTTTTAATGCAAGAGATGACGTCAATTTTTATGTCCATGGACATGCAAATGATGTAATGGCAGTTGGCGGAACCAAAGAAGGATTAATGTACTTATCGCAAGCTGCAGTTTATCTTAATCATCTAATTGGATATGTAGACTATGAATTTGTAGAGGATAAAGATTATGGAAGCAAGTTTATGTCTTTGATAAAGCAACATGACATATTAATCACAAGAAACCATGGATATTATACAGTTGGCAAAACTGCATCCGAAGCTTTCTTTAGGGCATATTATTTAGAGCAAGCCTGCACAGTTCAAGTAAAGAATTTATCTATGGGATTAAAAGTGCACGAAATTGATAAGCAAAAGGCAGCTTTCTTTTGGGAGAATATGGACAAATCAGATGATTATAATTATGATGGTAAAACAGAGTGGGCTGCACTTTTAAGAAAATTGGATAGAGAGAAATCAAACTATAAAAATTAATGCAAAACTTTACTATAAAAAATATAACAAAAAACTCAAATTGTCTTGAGGTTCTTTGGGATGATGGAAAAAAAAGTAAATTTAATTATATGTGGTTAAGAGATAATTGCCCAACAGCTCATGATAAGGACTCACGACACAGAATGTTTAATATTTTAAAGGTATCAAACCAAATTAATCCAAAGAAATACTCTATAAATAGCACAGGTAAATTAGAAATTGAGTGGAGTGAGGGAAATCACACAAGTTATTACGATCAAAACTGGCTAAGAGAAAATTGTTACACTATAAAAAATAACTCTCAGTATATTTCACCATACAAACTGTGGGACAATTCCCTTCAACAAAATCTTAAATCAATAGAGATTAAGCATGATGAGATAATGAATTCTGAAGCTGGTTTAATAAAATGGTTAGAACTCCTTCATCATACCGGTATTGCAATTGTTAAAAATGCACCCGTTGAAAAAAAATCTGGTTTTAGTGTATTAAATAGGATAAGCCACACACGCGAAACTTTTTTCAAGACACCATTTGAGGTCATTAATATTCCAAAACCAAACAACTCTGCTTACACAGCTCATGCACTTAGAAACCATATGGATTTACCATGGTTTGAAACCCCTCCAGGTTACCAGTTCTTACATTGTTTAATTAATTCAGCTGAGGGTGGAGAATCATCAGCAGTTGATGGCTTTGCAGTTGCAGATTATCTTAGAAAAAATGAGCCAGAAATATTTGACACTCTAATAAATGTTCATTTAAAGTTTAGAGACATGGATTATACGCAAGAGGCAGTTAGAAGTTATTATGCTCCCGCTGTATCACTTACTAAAGATAAGGATTATCATGATATAAGATTTAGTGTTGCAACAATGGATGCATTAGATTGCCATCCAGATTTAATGGATAAAGTTTATAAAGCACATCATAGATTTGGTAATCTTTTGCACGATGATAAATTTCAAATTAAGTTTAGGTTAGAACCAGGGGATATTTTTTCCTTTAATAACAGACGATTATTACATGGAAGAACTGAATTTGACCCAAATTCTGGTCATAGACATTTACAGGGATATTATATGGATAGAGATGAAATCATAGGAAGATTAAAATATTTAAAAAATAAATCTAATTCCAACCAGTAACTGTTTTTACTTCTAGAAATTCTTCAAGACCCCAAACACCTCCTTCTCGACCATTTCCAGATTGTTTGTAACCTCCAAAAGGTGTACCAGCATCAGCACTGTTTCCATTTATGTAAACACAGCCAGATCTCAATTTTTTTGCAACTCTTTTTGCTTTTTCTTTATCTTCAGTTTGCAAATAATTTCCTAAACCATATGAGGTATCATTTACAATTTTAATAGCTTCATCCTCAGTATCAAATGGAATAATTGACAACACTGGTCCAAAAATTTCTTCTTTTGCAATCGTCATTTCATTTGTAACATCAGTAAATATTGTAGGTTTTATAAAGTATCCTTTATTTAATCCTGGAGGCAATTCAGGTCCACCCGCTGCAAGCGTTGCACCTTCTTTAATACCACTTTTAATTAATTTAATTATTTTATCGTACTGAATTTTAGATACTACTGGCCCTATATGATCTCCTTTTTTAGAAGCTAAATCTACTTTGATTTTATTTGCCTCATCAACTGCTTCATCAACTGCTTTTTTGTATATAGATTTTTCTACCAACATTCTTGTAGGAGCATCGCATGATTGACCAGAATTGCTCATTACATTTCTAATTCCATCCCGTACAGCATTTGGGTAAGCATCAGCAAAAACTATATTGCCTCCCTTTCCACCAAGTTCTAAACAAACTTTTTTAATAGTATCAGCTGCATTCTTTGAAATAAGTCGTCCAGCTCTTGTAGATCCAGTAAATGAAATCATATCTACATCAGGATGACTAGATAATTGAGTTCCAACACCAGCACCATCTCCATTAATTAAATTAAATACTCCTTTCGGAAATTTAGCTTCATCAATCATTTCTGCGAATACCATTCCTGACAAAGGGGATATTTCAGATGGTTTAAGTATCAATGTGCAACCTGTTGCTAGAGCCGGAATTACTTTGAGAGCTATTTGGTTTATTGGCCAGTTCCAAGGAGTTATTAATGCACAAACGCCCACTGGTTCATAACAAATATGATTATTGGATTTTTTATCAAATTGCTTATCAAAACTAAAATTTTTTAATCTTAAAATAAAGTCTTCTATATGTGTTTGACCAGATGCGGTTTGTACGTCTTTAGCCCAATCAATAGGAGCACCCATCTCAGTTGAAATAGCCTCGGACATTAGATTAAATTTTTTTTTATAAATCGTAAGTAACTTTTCAAGTAAATTAATCTTCTCATCTTTTGGCACATCTTTCCAACTTGCAAAAGCTTTTTTTGCAGTTTGAACTGCTTTATCAACGTCTTCTTTTGATCCTAAAGAAATTTTTGCAAAACACTCCTCATTTGATGGATTGATTACTTCAAAGTCATTATCTCTATGTGGATCTACCCATTTTCCATCAATATAGAATTTTTTTTTTTCTAACATTTTAAATTTCGTAACCTTTTTCCTCTTTTTCATTATCTATTAATTCCTCAGGGAAATTTGGAGCTCTAAAATTAATACCTAATTTGTCCTCAAATCTTTTTACAACCATTGAAGACCAAGCTCTTGATCCATATTTTTTTTTAGCATCTTTAAAAATATTTAAAATCAAAGGTGAAATTTCTAAATTTGTATCTAATTTTTTTGATAACTCATTAAATAAACCAACATCCTTTTCAACCAAATCCATGGTAAAGTTAATATTATACGAACCATTTAAAATAACTTGACTTTCTGTTTCGTGAACAAAAGAATTTCCAGATGATACTGAAATACCTTTGAAAGTTTTTGCAAGATCTAAATTTGATTTTTTCGCAACAGCCCAAGCCTCGCCTAATGCTGCCAAATGAGCTGAAGCAAGATAATTTGTAATTACCTTGAGAACAGAAGCACTACCTAAACCACCTGTATGAAGAATTTTTCGTCCCATTGATGAAAGTGCTGGTAAAATTTTTTCAAAAGCCTGTCTTTCTCCACCAACAAAGATTGCAATATTTCCTGTTGCTGCTCTATGACATCCTCCACTTACAGGACCATCAAGCGGGATACCACCTTTTTTTAATACGAGCTTACCAATTCTTTTGACCTCTGACTCATCTGTTGTACTCATTTCTAGCCAAATTTTGTCTTTTGCAATACCTTCAAGAATACCATTAGGACCCTCCATAACTTCTGCGCAAATTTTTGGAGAAGGAAGACATGTAATTATAAGATCAACATTTTCCGCAAGTTCTTTAGAATTATCTGCGACCTTTGCTCCATTTTTTTCAAATTCATTTGTTAATTTTTTGTCTAAGTCTCTTACAATTAAGTCAAATTTATTTCTTAGCAAGCTTCCAGCTAATTTCCCTCCAACATTTCCTAGTCCTATAAAACCTATTTTCATGTGCGTCCTAATTAGCAAATTAATAATTTTTTAAACATGATATAGATTATTAGCTAAAATGTATTTAAATAAAATTAAAATAACTATAAGTTTTTTTTTAGTATTATTAGCAATTTCAATAAACAATTCTGTTTTCGCTGAGATTATAAAGCCAAATAATGGAATAGAACCTCTGCAAGTTGTTAAAATTCAATTAAAAAGTTTGAAGAATAATAATAAAAAATTTACGGATTATGGTATTGAGCAAACATGGGCATTTGCCCATCCTGACAATCAAAGATACACAGGTCCTCTTGAGAAGTTTAAAATTATGCTAAAGGGAAAAGCATATTCAATGTTGCTGAACCACAAAGAGCATAACATTAAAGAAATTTTTTTATCAGAAGATGTTGCCACATTTGAAGTGATTATTCTAAACACAGATAAAGAATATTTTAAATTTAAATGGCAAGTTGAAAAGTTTAAAAAAGATGGTCCTCTCAAAGACTGTTGGTTAACTACAGCAGTATCCTCACCAATATCTATGGGGTCATCAATCTGATGCCAAAAATTCCTGATTACATAAGGGTAGTGATTTTGATGGGAATAT
Source organism: uncultured Pelagibacteraceae bacterium (assembly GCA_902574695.1). Taxonomy (GTDB): domain Bacteria; phylum Pseudomonadota; class Alphaproteobacteria; order Pelagibacterales; family Pelagibacteraceae; genus Pelagibacter. The sequence goes on from CACGON010000006.1 coordinate 16,355, forward strand.
TATGCATCCCTCCTATTGCGGCAACTCAAATTGGATGGTTTTTATGGGGTAAAGAAGCTGGTATTAATTGCGGCATGGTTGTGGGAGTAATCAGTGTTACTGTGGCAGCGTATCTTATGTATCAAAAGGGGTGGAGAGATTCTGATGATGATTATTAAATTTATGTTTCGTTAACATGAGAAATTTAGTAGAAATCCAATTATGAAATCAAAAGCTAAAGTTGTTGTAGTCGGCGGTGGAGTTGTTGGTGTAAGTGCTCTTTATCATTTAGCAAAAAAAGGTTGGTCAGATGTTGTTCTTGTAGAGAGAAAAGAACTAACCTCAGGCTCAACGTGGCACGCTGCTGGTTTATTACCTTTATTCAATATGAGTTACTCAGTAGGCCAATTACACAAATATGCAGTCAACCTTTATAAAAAATTAGAGGAAGAGACTGGAAAAAATGTTGGGTTTAGCGTTGTTTCAAATATCAGGTTGGCAAACAATAAAGATAGAATGGATGAGTATCATCAGTATGCAGGTGTTGCTCAAACTATCGGGGTAAATGTAAAATTTTTAACACCCGATCAAGTTAAGGAAATATGGCCACTATGTAATACTTCTGATTTAGTTGGTGCTATTCAACATCCTGATGATGGATATATTCAGCCAGCTGATCTAACACAAGCTTTAGCTACAGGCGCAAGGAACAAAGGTGCAGAAATTTATAGAAACACAACAGTTGTTGGAATTAAACAAACAAAAGATGGTTGGGTAGTTGAAACTGACAAAGGATCAATAGAGTGCGAACATGTGATTTCATGTTCAGGGAACTTTGCAAGACAAACTGGAAAAATGGTTGGCTTAGATATTCCTGTAATGCCAGTTGAACATCAATATATTGTAACAGAGCCACATCCTGAAATTCAAAAAAGAAAAAAAGATGGATTACCAGAGATGGGCGTTTTAAGAGATAGTGATAGCAGATGGTATATGAGAGAAGAGGCTGGTGGTTTAATATTAGGACCTTATGAAGATGGAGCTCCAGCTTGTTATGTTGATGGACCTTCAAAAGATTCTGAGTATGAATTATTTCAAGAAGATCTCGACAGACTTGCACCACACATAGAGGGCGCTATTCACAGGGTTCCTGCTTTTGGTGAAGTCGGTGTTAAAAAAGTTTATAATGGCGCGATATGTTATACTCCTGACGGAAATCCGATTGTTGGTCCTGCTTGGGGATTGAAAAATTTTTGGATTAATGAAGGACATAGTTTTGGTATTACAGCTGCTGGTGGAGCAGGATGGCAATTAGCTGAATGGATTGTTGATGGAGAGCCAACTATTGATATGTTAGGCGTTGAACCTAGAAGATATGGGGATTATTGCTCTAAATCATATTTAAAAGAAAAAAATGAAGAGGCTTATAGTCATGTCTTTATAAACCATTTTCCAGATGAAGAAAGACCGGCTGCAAGACCATTAAGAACAGCACCATGTTATGATCGGATGAAAAAAATGGGAGCAGTTTTTGGTCAAAAATTTGGATGGGAGAGACCGAATTTTTTTGCAACAGATGGCATGGAACAAAAAGATGACTGGTCTTTTAGAAGGTCAAAATGGTTTGAGGCAATTAAAAAAGAGTGCAAAAATGTAAAAGAAAATGTTGGACTTTTAGATATGTCCGCTTTTGCTAAATGTAGAATTAAAGGTCCAAAAGCTGAAGAATTTTTAGATAAATTAGTTGCAAATAAACTTCCAAAAAAAGTTGGAAGAATTAATTTATGCCATGCTCTAAATACTAAGGGTGGAGTTCATTCTGAATTTACAATAATGAGAGAGGCAGAGGATAGTTTTTATCTTGTCTCTGCTGGTGCTTTCCAAAGACTTGATCATGATTGGATATTAAAATGGATGCCCTCAGATGGTTCAGTCCAATTTGAAAATCTAACAAACAGCATGGGTGTTTTAGTAGTGTCAGGCCCTAAAGCACGTGAACTAATGCAAAGAGTTTCGAAAGATGATTTTTCAAAAGAGAATTTTAAATGGTTAAGCGCAAAAAATGTTGATGTTGGTTATGCTCCAGTCAATGCAATGCGGGTAAATTTTGTAGGAGAATTGGGTTGGGAACTACATCACCCAATCGAGTATCAAAATCATATATTTGATAAATTGGTAGAAGCAGGCAATGATCTAAAATTAAAACCTTATGGTATTAGGGCAATGAATAGTTTAAGAGTAGAAAAATCTTATAAACTAGTTGGTACTGAGTTATCAATTGAGTATTCCCCATATGAAAGTGGTCTAGATAGATTTGTTCATCCCAACAAAGGAAATTTTATTGGACTAGATGCTTTAAATAAATGGCGTGAAAAAGGTTTTGATAATAAATTAATTACACTTGAAGTTCACAATACTACAGATGCAGATGTTTTAGGAAACAATCCAATCTATGAAAATGGATCAGTAATTGGAAGAGCAACAGGTGGAGATTTTGGTTTTAGACTTGGAAAATCAATTGCATTAGGAATGGTTAAACCAGAGCTTGCAAATGTAGGCCAAAAATTAAAAATTGATATACTTGGTAAAATGCATGAGGCAACAATACTTGAGGAAAGTCCTTATGATCCTGAAAATAAACTATTGAGAGCATAATGAAAATATTAGTCGCAGTAAAAAGAGTAATTGATTACAATGTGCAAGTTAGGGTCAAAGAAGATGGCACAGGGGTTGTGACTGACAATGTTAAAATGTCAACTAATCCACCTGACGATAATGCCGTAGAGGAGGCTGTAAAAATTAAAGAGGCTGGAAAAGCTACAGAGGTAGTAGCTATTACTATTGGTGAGGAAAAAGCTCAAGAAACTGTAAGAAAAGCCTTAGCAGTTGGCGCTGATAGAGGTATCCATGTAAAAGCAGAGGGAATTTTGGAACCGTTAGCAGTTTCAAAAATTTTACAAAAGGTTGTGGACAAGGAAAAACCTGATTTAGTATTTATGGGTAAACAAGCAATTGATGATGATTGTAATCAAACTGGACAAATGCTTGCCGCATTATTAAATTGGCCACAAGCAACTTTTGCATCAAAGATTGAGGTAAAAGATAAGTCTTTAGAAGTTACAAGAGAAGTCGATGAGGGATTAGAGACTATAGTGGTTAATGTTCCGGCAATAGTTACCTGTGATTTAAGGCTAAATGAGCCAAGGTATGCTTCTTTACCAAATATTATGAAGGCTAAAAAGAAGCCTTTAGAGCAATTAAGTGCTACAGATTTAGGCATTGATACTAAACCAAGAATCGAGCAAATTAAGGTCGAGGAACCTCCTAAACGGAAAGCTGGTATTAAAGTAGCAAGTGTTTCGGAGTTAGTACAAAAATTAAAAAATGAGGCTAAAGTAATATAATGTCGGTTTTATTAATTGCAGAACATAATAATAAAGAGTTAAGACCTTTTACGCTTAACGCAATAACTGCAGCATCTCAAATAGATCAAGATTTACATATATTAGTAATAGGTCATAACGCTGATGGAGCAGCAAAAGCAGCTTCATCCGTTCCATTAGTAAAAAAAGTAATTCATATTGATAACTCAATTTATGAAAATTATTTAGCCGAAAATTTTACTCCAGTGATATTAAAACATGCTGAAAGTTATTCACATATAGTTTGCTCTGCAAACACATTTGGAAAAAATTTGATGCCAAGAATTGCCGCTTTATTGGATTGTTCCCAGGTAAGTGATATTATTAAAGTTATTTCACCAGATACTTTTTTACGACCAATTTATGCCGGCAATGCATTTGCAACAGTAAAGAGTTCAGATAAAAAAAAATGTGTAACCATCAGACCAACATCTTTTGATGCCGCACCCTCAGATGGTGGCTCAGCTGAAATAGTTAAAGGTGATGGTGCTGATGAGTTTACCTTAACTAAATTTGTAAAAAAAGAGGAAATCAAATCTGACAGACCTGAACTTGGAACTGCAAGGATTGTTATTTCAGGTGGTAGAGGAATGCAAAGTGGTGATAACTTTAAACTAATCACAGCAATAGCTGATAAATTGAATGCAGCAATAGGAGCGTCAAGAGCTGCTGTAGATGCAGGATATATTACAAACGATCATCAGGTGGGCCAAACCGGTAAAGTTGTTGTCCCTGATCTGTATATTGCGGTAGGAATTTCTGGAGCTATACAACATCTTGCTGGGATGAAAGAAAGCAAAGTAATTGTCGCTATAAATAAAGATGGCGAAGCACCTATATTTAGTGTTGCAGACTATGGACTTGAGGCAGATTTATTCGAAGCATTACCTCAATTTCTCGAAGAATTGAACAAATTAAACACTATACAAAAATAACAAATATTGTAAAAATTTCCAGTATGTCTAGAGAAGTAATGGAGTATGATGTTGTTATAGTTGGAGGTGGTCCATCTGGGCTATCAAGTGCAATAAAACTAAAACAGTTAAATCCAGAAATTAATGTTTGTATATTAGAAAAAGCTGCTGAGATAGGTGCGCATATACTTTCAGGTAATGTTTTTGAGACAAGAGCCTTAGACGAGTTAATACCTAATTGGAAAGAATTAAATTCCCCAATAAAAACTAAAGTTTCAAAAGAAAAATTTTTATTTTTAGGTAAATCAAAATCTTTAAGTTGGCCAACCTGGTTATTACCGAAAGTACAACAAAATCATAAAAATTACATTATAAGTCTTGCCAACTTATGCAGATGGTTAGCTGAGCAGGCTGAGTCACTTGGAGTTGAGATTTTCCCTGGCTTTCCCGCAAGTGAAATTTTATATAATGATGATGGATCAGTTAAAGGCGTAGCCACTCAAGATATGGGTATTGATAAAGAGGGAAATAAAAAAGATAGCTTTGAGTCTGGAATTGAATTACACGCAAAGGTAACAATCTTTGCAGAAGGATGTCGAGGACACTTAGGAAAAGAACTAATTAAAAAATTTGATCTAGATAAAGATAAAGATCCCCAACAATATGGAATTGGTTTCAAAGAAATTTGGGAAGTGAAAGATACTAATCATGATGAAGGTTTAGTGATGCATACTGCTGGATGGCCGCTTGATAGCAAAACTTATGGTGGTAGTTTCATGTACCATGCAGAAAATAAACAAATATTTTTAGGATATGTAATAGGTTTAGATTATCAAAATCCACATTTATCACCATTTGATGAATTTCAGAGGTTTAAAACTCATCCTGCAATTAGAAAAATAATAGAAGGTGGTAAAAGAATTTCTTACGGAGCAAGGGCATTGATAGAAGGGGGATTACAAAGCTTACCTCGAATGTATATGCCTGGAGCATTATTAGTAGGCTGTGATGCTGGCACTTTAAATATGCCTAAAATAAAAGGTTCACATACCGCGATGAAGAGTGGCATTATAGCTGCAGAGGTCATAAATGATTATATTAAAGAAAGTAAAGATTTATCAAGCTACGAGGAAAAATTTAAGAATAGCTGGGTTTTCGAAGAGTTACATGCTGCTAGAAATGTAAAACCAAGTTTCAGTTGGGGACTTATTTTAGGGATAATTTTTACAGGTATTGATCAAATTCTTTTTAGAGGCAAACTACCTTTCACTTTGAAGCATAAACATGCTGATCATGAGTGTTTAAAACCGGCTAACGAAATGCCTAAAATTGAATACCCCAAACCCGATAATGTAATTACATTTGATAAAACAAGCTCAGTCTACCTAACAGGAACTAATCATGCAGATAATCAACCTGTACATTTAAAACTCAAAGATAAAGATTTACCTATTAAATATACATTAGAAAAGTTTGATGAACCTGCACAAAGGTATTGTCCAGCTGGTGTTTATGAAGTTCAAATGGAAAGCAATATTCCTAAATTTGTAATTAATGCGCAAAACTGTATTCATTGCAAAACATGTGATATAAAAGAACCATCTCAAAATATCACTTGGGTTACCCCAGAGGGCAGCGGTGGACCAAGATATGGAAATATGTAATTAAGAAAGATCTATTGCAAACTTTTTTAAAGTTTCAATAGAAATTAATTTCAAAGTATTTTCGTGTGTTTTTTTTAAATAAATAGGACAACCTTTTCCTGCCTCAACTGCTTTTGCATACCATCCAGCACAAACACACCAACTATCACCATTTTTTAAACCAGGAAAACCAAATTCTGGATGTGGTGTGATTAGATCATTACCTGCCTGCTTGCACCATTCTAAAAAATCATCATTGACTTTAGCACAAACAGTATGAACACCTTTATCGTTTTCATCAGTTTTACAGCAACCATCTCTATACCAACCAGTTAATGGATCTAATGAACAATCTTCTAAAGTTTCTCCCAAAACATTTTTTTGAATTTTTGACATCAAATAGTTTTTGAAATTTTTTTGTCAACCTCAAGATTAAAAGAGAAAGATCTTCTTTCTCCATCCACAGAAAATGGATATGCAGTATGCATCAAATAATTTGGAAAAAGTATCATATCACCAACTTTAGGTATATGATTATGAATACTGTTTGAAAGAAATGATTTTTGACCATTTATGAAATCTATTGTTCCATTTGTTTTTATTTTTTTTTTATTCTTTGTTAAATTTTTCGGTACCTTTAGATATCCAACACCAGATATATCACCATCATGAAAATGAATAGGATTATATTCATTTTTAAATTGTCTCACTACCCAAAAATTTTTTATTTTAATTGTATTCGTATTTTTATTTGTAGACTTCTTTATGTATGAAGAAATATTTTTTAATAAAAACTTTTTAATTACTTTGCTCGTAAACTTATCTGATAATCTTATTTCTTGATAAACCTGACCCACAACTCTTTTTGAATAATCATTTTTTTTTGTTAATTTTTTACTCAAAATTATTCTATCGACTTCTAAATTTATTTTATTAACAATTTTTTTTGGAACTTTAACTTTTGCTAGAGCTGGCCCAAAAGGATTAATAATTTTCATTTTTATATTTTAGTAGGATTTGGCTGACCTTTATAAACTTTCTCTGGATCAAACTTTTTTTCTTTTTCTTCAAAATTCATTTTTATATCTCTTGCATTATCTATTTTTCCAAGTGGTATAGATCTATAAAAACATGATCTATATCCAACATGGCAACTTGACCCATCACCAATGTCAACACTTAACCAGACGGAATCTTGATCATCATCAATTCTTATTTCTTTAATTTTTTGGACAAATCCACTTGTTTTACCTTTGTGCCAAATTTGTTTTCTTGATCTACTCCAATAGTGAGCTTCTTTTGTTTCAATTGAAAGTTTGAAAGCTTCTACATTCATATATCCATGCATTAAAATTTCTTTGGTTTTTGCGCAAGTTGTCACAACAGGTATCAAACCATCATTATCAAATTTTGGTGATAATAGGCTACCTTCCTCAATTTCAGCGACATTTTCTCTTTTTTTAAACATATGGTAGTTTATTTAATATATCAGAGAATATAATAAATATTTTAAAATATAATAATTAATATATATAGTTTGTCTAATGAAATTAGTTAAAAACGAAAACGAAAAAAAACAAGAAAAAGTTACAGACGAAGAGGCTAAAGAAGCATTTGTAAAAATACTAAAATGGATAGGTGAAGACCCTAATAGAGAGGGGCTTCTTGAAACTCCAAAAAGAGTAACAAAGGCATTCAAAGAATACTTTGCAGGATATCAAGAGGATCCGAAAGAGATACTAAATAAAACTTTTGGAGATGTTGAAGGTTATAGCGACATGGTAGTCCAAAAGAATATTTCAGTACAAAGTCACTGCGAGCATCATATGGCACCTATAATTGGAATTGCTCATGTAGCATATATTCCAAATCAAAGAGTGGTAGGATTAAGTAAGATTGCAAGGGTAGTTGAGGTATTTTCAAAAAGATTACAAACTCAAGAGAGATTAACAGTCCAAATAGCAAATACCTTAATGGAGTCATTGGATGCAAAAGGAGTTGCGGTCACAATAGATTCAACCCACCAGTGTATGACAATGAGGGGAATTAAAAAAGAACAAGCAACAACTGTTACGAACTTTTACTTAGGCCAATTTAAGGATGATTTAAGTTATCAAAATAGATATTTGAGATTCATCGCAAAATAATATTAATTAGCATAAATGCCAGATAAATTTAAAGCCTTGGTTTTAAACCAGGAAGGTGAAAACTTTACTAGAGAAGTAAAAGAATTAGATAAAAGCTTTTTAAAGCATGGAGATGTTTTAGTAAAAGTTGAATATTCTTCATTAAATTACAAAGATGCATTAATTTTAAAAAACGGTGCAAGATTAGTAAAAGAATTTCCACATATTCCAGGTATAGATTTTTCAGGTACTGTTGTAGAAAGTCAAAATCAAAAGTTTAAAGAAGGCGATGAAATAATTCTTACAGGATGGAGAGTTGGTGAGATTTATTTTGGTGGATATTCTCAATATGCAAAAGTTAATGGAGATTTTCTTGTTAAAAAACCAAAATCTCTTACATCTAAACAAGCCATGATACTAGGCACCGCAGGGTTTACTGCGTTACAGTGCGCGTTTACTACAAAACAAACAAGAGAGGTTTTACTGTTAGGAGAAAAAGTTCAAGATGTTTTGGTTACAGGAGCATCAGGCGGCGTTGGAAGTATTGCTACAATGATTTTAAGTAAATTAGGATGCAATGTTACTGCGGTAACAGGAAAAGATAGTAACAAAGAATATTTAAAATCAATTGGTGCAAAAAATGTTATAAATACTAGTGAATTAGATAAAGAAGCAAGACCCTTGGATAAAGGTATTTACGATGGTGCGGTTGATACAGTTGGAGGAAACGTTCTATCAAATGTTTTATCTCATATTAGAGATGCTGGAATAGTAGCTGCTTGTGGAAATGCATCAGGAATTAAATTAAACACTACTGTAATGCCTTTTATTATAAGAGGTGTTAAGTTATGGGGCATAAATTCAGTTACAGCATCAATTAAAAGAAGAGAATTTTTGTGGGAAGAGGCTGGCAAACTAGTCGATTTCGCTTTATTAGAAAAATCTATAAAAGAGGTAAGTCTTGGCGAATTGATTGATGTATACCCAAAAATGTTACAAGGGAAAACATCAGGAAGATATATAGTCAATTTAAATAAATAATGGATTGGGATAAATTAAAAATTTTTCATGCTGTTGCTGAAGCTGGAAGTTTTACAAGTGCCACAGTTAATTTGAACCTTAGTCAGTCAGCTATTAGTAGACAAATTCAATCATTAGAGGAAGATTTAAAAGTAAAACTCTTCGAAAGACATGCGCGTGGTCTGACTCTAACAGAAAATGGTGAATATGTTTTTAAAACTGCACACGAGGTTATAAGTAAATTAAAAGAAGTTGAAACATCATTATCGGATCAAAAAAATCATCCAACTGGAAAAATTACTATTACTACAGTAAGAAGTTTTGGTACTCACTGGTTAACGCCAAGAATTCAAGAATTTATGCAACTTCATCCAGAAATAGAAGTTGAATTAATATTTGATGATAAAGAATTGGATTTAAGTACAAGGCAAGCTGATATCGGAATTTTTATGAGAAGACCTAAGCAGCTTAACTATATCCAAAAAAAGTTAATTGATATTAATTACCATATTTATGGTTCAACGAAATATTTGGAGAGGTACGGTATGCCAAAAACTATCACAGATTTAAATAAGCATCGATTTATATCTTTTGGTAGAGGCACACCCTCTCCCGTTTACAATCCAGATTGGGCTCTTAAAATAGGAATGAAAGAGAATAAAAAAAGAAAATCTATTATGAAAGTGAATAGCGTTATGGGCTTATTATTAGCTGTTGAAAGTGGAGTAGGGCTGGCTGCGTTACCAGACTACTTAAGCTATCAATCAAAGAATATAATTAAAGTATTGCCAAAAGTAGAGGGTCCAATTACAGAAGCACATTTTGTATACCCACAATCGATGAAAAACGTTGCTCGAGTCCAAGCTTTTAGAAACTTCTTATATAGCAAGATTTCAGAGTGGGAGTTCTAGCATAGGTTTAAAGGGTGCGACACCCTTGCAATTGATAATCATTATCATTGCGAATAATTATCATTAACAATTAACAATAAAAAACTAAAAAGGGATAATTATGAAAAAAATAAGTATTTCTGCATTGATTGCAATTTTGTTTGCATCGACATTTGCTATCGCAAATGAAGTTAACGTTTTCAATGCAAGACACTACAAAGCAGACGGAGAGCTTTATAGTAAATTTACTAACAAGACAGGTATAAAAGTTAATCTGATAAATGGAAAATCAGGTGCTTTAGAGAAAAGAATACTTGAAGAGGGTGCTGATGCTACTGCTGACCTTTACATCACAGCAGATGCTGGAAGATGTGGAGCTATGGATGCAAAAGGTGCGCTACAAGGTGGTTTAACATCTAAGGCTATTAGCGCAGCTGTTCCAAAAAGCTTTAGAACAAGTAAGTGGGTTGGTATCGCTAAAAGAGCAAGAATAATTTATTATTCACCTGAAAGAGTTACTGGTGCTGAATTATCAGGAATGACTTATGAAGGTTTAGCTGATCCTAAATGGAAAGGAAGACTAGTAATAAGAAAATCAAGCAATATTTATAATAAATCACTTGTAGCATCATTGATTAAAAACAACGGAAAAGCTGCAACAGCTGCATGGGCTGAAGGCGTTGTTGCTAACATGGCAAGAACACCAACAGGTAATGACAGAGCGCAGATTATGGCAGTTGCTGCTGGTGAAGCTGATATCGCTGTAGCAAATACTTACTACTTAGCACTTATGTTATCTGGTAAAAAAGGTGCAGAACAACAAGAAGCTGCTAAAAAAGTTAAAGCTTTTTTCCCTAATCAAAACGATAGAGGAACGCATATGAATGTAAGTTGTGCAGCTTTAGTAAAAGGTGCGCCAAATAAAGATAACGCTGTCAAACTTGTAGAGTTTTTATTAACTCCAGAGTCTCAAGAGCATTTTACAAATAATACTTTTGAGTTTCCAATGATTGATGGTGTTTCACCAAGTCCATTAGTAGTCAACAACTTAGGATTAGATTTCAAACAAGATATGAAAACTAAACTTGCTTCTTATGGAAAAAATCAAGCTGCTGCAGTTGAAGTAATGACAGCCGCAGGTTGGAAATAAGATTGTGAATAAAAAAAATTTATTTGAGGTTGATTTAAATAAATCTTCTAAAGCGTGCGATCCGTGCGCATTAGAGTGTGAAAAAACCAATCAAAAAATAAATAACAGAAAATTATCTGAACTCAAAAATAATGAGGTTGCACATATCCTAGAAATTTTTGAAGATAAAGAGTAATTTTCTCATATAAGTGCCTGTGATCATTTGGTATTACCCCCTTTTAATCACAGGCGCTTAATATTATAAGGGGGTAGGGTAATATTTTGACAAAAAAAATTAACATCTGGCTTTTACTATCTTTTTTAATTTCAGTATTTGTTTGTATTCCTATTTTAACTGTTTTCATAAGTTTTTTTGAAAACACCACAAACTATTATGAAATACTAAAAAAAACTTTTTTAGTCGAATATATTTTAAATTCTCTAACTCTTCTTGGGCTAGTTTTAATATTTACATTTATAATAGGAACTGGAACCGCTTATTTAGTATCATTTTTTAAATTTCCTTTTAGTGATTTCTTTAAATGGGCGCTCATTTTATCTTTTGCAGTTCCACCATATATTTACGCTTACTCTTTAACAGCATTTTTTGACAATTATGGAACTGCTTTTACTATATTAACAAATTTATTTGGCGAAAGTGATTATAACAAAAGTATTCCAAAATTTGATGGTATGCTTGGCGCAACTTTATCAATGACCTTCTCTCTTTTTGCTTATGTATACATATTATCAAGAGCATCATTTTTGTACCAATCTCAAAACCTTATTGATTTAGGCAAAAACCTTGGTTTTTCTAAATTTAAATCGTTTTATAATATTATATTGCCAGCTGCACGTCCTGCAATTGTTGCTGGCTTATCTTTAGTTGCTATGGAAACATTAGCAGAATTTGGTGCAGTAGATTTTTTCTCAATAAATACTTTAACAACAGGTATTTATAATTCTTGGATTGCATTTGATGATCTAGCATTTGCTAACAGAATTGCTGCATTGCTATTAGTCTTTATATTTTCCTTGTTCATAATAGAGAACTTATCTAGAAAAAAAGCAAAATATCACTTCAATATAAAAGGCGGATTCAAACAAAAGGAAAAAATTAATCTTTATGGCTCCAAATCTTTTTTTGCTTTTATTTTTTGTTTTTTTGTTTTCTTTATGAGTTTTTTGTTTCCATTGAGTCAAATGCTATATTGGACAATAAAGTTTCCTGAAAACTTATTTGATTTACAAGTTATTAATCTTTTAGTGAATACACTCTATCTAGCTTTAATATCTAGTTTTGTACTAATAATATTTTCATTAATATCTAACTATGGAAATAGAGTAACAGACAATAAAGCACTTAATATACTATCGACTTTGTCAATTTCAGGATATGCAATACCAGGTGTAATATTAGCTGTTGCATTTATAACATTCATTGCATGGTTTGATAATACTATAATAAAGGCGCTTGGTTTTTTATCGATTAAAAAAATGTTTATTGGTTCAATCCTAGGTTTGATTATAGTTTATTTTATAAGATTTTACTCTTTAGCATTTAATGGAATTAAATCTGGTTATGAAAAAATAAATATTGCTGTTGATGAAAGTGCTTATTTACTTGGTTATTCAAAAAGAAAAACATTTATAAATATACATGTTCCTTTTTTAAGAAATTCTCTATTATTTATAATAATATTAATTTCTTTAGAAATAATAAGAGAGCTTCCTATCACTTTAATTTTAAGACCATTTAATTTTGAAACTTTTGCTACCACAGCATATATTTCAGCATCAGAGGATCTACTTGAAGCTGCTGCGGTGCCTTCTTTATTTTTAATATTAATTGCCTCAATCTTCATTATAATTGCCTCAAAATATATATTAAGAGAAAATAATGAATAATTTTTTTGAAGTACAAAACGTTGATTTTGTTGTTGGTGGAAAAACAAAAGTTAAAAATATGTCATTCTCTATTGAGAAAGAGGGAGATGTCATTTGTTTGTTAGGTCCATCTGGAATTGGAAAAACTACGATACTTAGAGCTATTGCTGGATTGCAAAAAATTAAAAACGGTCAAATAAAACTAAAAGGAAAAGTTTTATCGTCTGACGAAGTAAACATTGAACCTGAAAATAGAAATATATCATTAGCTTTCCAGGAAAATAGTTTGTTTCCCCATTATACTGTAGAAAAAAATATATTATTAGGTGCAGAAAAAAATTCAGATAATAAAGAAAAACAAATCACTCTTAAAGAGATTGTGGATTTACTAGATATTTCTCATATATTAAATCAATATCCACATCAAATTAGTGCTGGAGAAGCTCAAAGAGCCTCTCTTGCAAGATCGCTTTTATCTAAACCAGATTTACTTTTATTGGATGAGCCTTTATCGAATGTTGACCAAAGCCATAAAGAAGACATTCAAGAAAAATTAAAAAAAATGCTTTCAAAACTTAAAATCACAACAATTATTGTAACACATGATTCTTATGAAGCTTTTTATTTGGGATCAAAATGTGGAATAATCTTGAATAATCAGCTTAAACAATATGATGATCCTTACAATGTTTATCACCTACCTAATTCTATTGAGGTTGTTAATTTTTTAAATAGAGGAATTCTGATACCAGCAAAAGTAACAAGCCCAAAAAGTTTAGAAAACGAGGAACTAGGAACCATAACTGGAAATTTTGTAAAACAATTTCCATTAGGTGCAGATGTAAAACTTTTGATACAACCAGAGGATTTAGAACATGACGACAAAAGTAACCTTCAGTTAGAAGTTGTTGATAGAAAGTTTAGAGGCACAAACTTTATTTACACTTTAAAAACTTTAAAAAATTTACTTATACCTGTCTTTGTTCACTCGCACCATATTCACCAACATGATGTACAAGAAAAATTTGGCATTAAAAGACCAATTCATATTGAGCATTTGGTTTGTTTTTAATTTTTATTTATCACTTACGTAAACAGAAACACCTCGAGCATTTATATCTACATCAAATTTTTTATGTAATGGTGGGAATGCTCTTTGAGAACAATCTAATCTATCACAAGTTCTACAAGAAACACCGATTGGGATTTCAGTTTTTTTGTCATTAAGATTTAAGTTTTCTGTGTAAACAAATTCTTTTGCATATTTCGCTTCACATCCCAAACCTATTGACAAAATACTTTTTGATTGACCAAATCTTCCAACTCCTTTTTCAACTGTTCTAGCTATACAAACGTATTTTTCACCATTTGTCATTTTACTTACAGCTGCCTGTATAACACCTGGTCTTGTAAACGCTGAATATACATTCCATCTAGGACATGCTCCACCATATCTTGGTATTTCAATTCCTGACAAGGAAAATCTTTTTGAAATATTTCCTGCAACGTCAACCCTTAACATATGAAAAGGAATACCTGGCAGTTTAGGATCTTGTAGACATGTAACTCTGTGTGCTACTTGTTCAAATGAAGTAGCAAATGTATTTTGTAAAAGCTCTAAATCATATTTTAATTTTTTACACTCTGAATGAAAAAGTTTGTAGGGCATTAGTATTGCTGCACCGCAATAGTTCAACAAAGCTATTTGAGTTAGACTTTTTGACTCATCAGAGGGAAATTTAAATTCGGATAAATAATTATTAATTATATCCAAAGCTCCTTCCTGAGCAATTTGTGCAGCCGCATGAAGTTTTTTTGTTTCTAATGAATTATAATCACTTAATAAAAGTTCTTTTTTATTTTTGTTATAAATCTTTGAAAATGGCTTTGACTCTTCTGGAATTATATCTTTAACAGTAATTGAATATTCTGTTCTAAGAAATTCGCAAAGGGCAATGTATCTCGTACGGTTATTTTTCTGAACTTTTTCGAAAACTTTATTTGCAAAATCTTCAAGTTTTGGAAAGTAATTTTTCTTTTCTTGAAGAAAGTCAGAAATCACCTCTCCTGGAAAACTTGTTTTTCTACTATCAATTATTTTTCCTGAAAGGCTTTCGACCTTATTAATCATTTCATGATCTTTTTCTTTAAATTGATCTCCAAGCTTTATTAATGCTTTAGCAATCTTAGGATTTGTATTAACAAGGTCCTTTACTTCTGGACCAACAATGTCTAAATCTTCAAATAATTGGTCATCTAATAGTTCAGAAATATCATTTACCAGATTTAAATCAGATTTTTTTGTTAAATCGGAGAGCTCAATTTTTAATTCTTCACAAACTTTAAGAAGTAAATCTCCATCAATTTTTCTTTTTCCACTTTCAATAAGATTGAGGTAACTAGCTGATATACCCAATTGTTCTGCTAACCTATTGGCCTGAAGCCCAAGTTGACGTCTAAAAGACTTGATTTTAGGGCCTATTTTTAAATCTAATTGACTCATATTTTCTATTTGTAAATTTTGTAAATTATTATTTACAATAAATTTCCATATTTTACAAGCTTTTTTAAAAAAAAAGTAGATTTTGTAAACTCTGTAAATTATAAAGTTTACATGAACGACAAAAACAAGATCAAAAACCAAGATAATAAGGCTCAAAACTACAATAACGAGCCTCAGAATCACGAAAATAGATCAGGTATTTATTTGAGAGATGATCATTGTGATTGGGGTTCAAGCGGTATGAATGAATTTACCAACGAGTTTGGTAAAGACAATTAATACTACAGTCTTAAAAATCTAACAAAATAGGAATTTAAAATGAGCTCAGAAACTAAAGTTTCTTACGACTTAAAAAGGTTTGCCGGTATTAAAAGAGATTATACTCCAGAGGAAGTTGAAAGATTAAGGGGCTCAATAAAAATCGAATATTCAATGTGTAAACATCAATCCCAAAAACTTTGGAGATTATTAAATACAGAACCGTACGTAAATACATTAGGATCACTATCGGGAAACCATGCAGTTCAACACGCAAAAGCTGGTCTTAAAGCAATTTATTTAAGTGGTTGGCAGGTTGCTGCAGACGCTAATAGCGCAGGAGAAATGTATCCTGATCAATCATTATATCCATATGACAGTGCTCCAAAGCTAGTAGAGTCCATGAATAATGCTTTAACTAGAGCTGACCAAATTCAACACATGGAAATCAAAGATGGAGAAATGAATTCAAAGGATAGAGTTGATTATATGTTACCAATTATTGCTGACGGTGAAGCAGGATTTGGTGGACCGCTAAACGTCTTTGAATTAGCTAAAAAATTTATAAGAGCAGGAGCAGCTGGAGTTCATTTTGAAGATCAGTTAGCAAGTGAAAAAAAATGTGGCCATATGGGTGGTAAAGTTTTGGTACCAACTGGAACAATGATAAAAAATTTAAAAGCAGCAAGATTAGCTGCTGATATTGCAGATGTTCCTTTGATAATTTTAGCCAGAACAGATGCAAATGCAGCAAAACTAATTACTAACGACCATGATGAAAATGATAAACCATTTTTAACTGGAGAAAGATCACCAGAAGGTTTTTATTATGTTAAACATGGAATAGAACAAGCAATATCGAGAGGTTTAGCATACGCACCTTACTCAGATCTAATTTGGTGTGAGACAGCTACTCCTAATTTAGAAGAAGCTAAAAAATTTGCTGATGCAATACATGCTAAATATCCAGGAAAGCTATTAGCATATAATTGCTCTCCATCTTTTAACTGGAAGAAACATTTGTCAGATGCAGAAATTGCAACATTCCAACAAAAGATAAGTGAGATGGGATATAAATTTCAATTTATTACATTAGCAGGTTTTCATACTCAAAATATTGCTATATTTGAACTGGCTGAAAAATACAAAAAAGAAGGCATGACTGCCTATTCAAGAATTCAGCAACAAGAATTTGCAAGAGAAAAAGATGGTTACACTAGTGTAAAACATCAAAGGGAAGTTGGAACTTCATACTTTGATGCAGTTTCTAACACTATAAGTGGTGGACAAAGCTCTACAACTGCAATGGAAGGCTCAACAGAGTCCGAACAATTTTAATTAACAAAAAATAAAAGATTTTAATAACCCTAGTTTTTACTAGGGTTATAACTTAATTGTGTTATAATTATTAAAGGGGTGTCTTATTAGACTGAGAATATACCCTAAGAACCTGTCCGGTAATTCAGAAAGGGAAAAATGGATAAAATATACTTTCTAAGCCAATCAACATCATTAACAATAGTTATAATTATAAGCCTAATCTTTACATTAGTCGGATTAGCTTATTCAAAAAAGTATAAAGGTATCAACAATTATTTAACAGCAAATAGAAATGTTGGTTTTTTTTCATTAAGCACAAGTTTGATAGCTTCAGCTCTTGGAGCATGGATATTGTTTGGTCCAGCTTCAGCAGCAACTTGGGGAGGAATTGGAGCTGTAATTGGATATTCTTTAGGAACAGCATTTCCAATGATAATTTTAATTTTTCTAGGAAAAACTATTAGAAAAAATTTTCCTAAAGGATCAACTTTAATTGAATTCTTAAGAAAAAGATTTCGTAAGAGTTTATTTAAATTAATTTTATTAATGACTATGTTTTATATGTTTATTTTTTTATGTGCAGAAGTGACAGCAGTTGCAATTTTAATTAATTATATATCTGGAACCGAATTATGGATTACAGCACTAATAATACTAGTAGGAACTTTAACATATACTCTTTATGGCGGGTTAAGAGCCTCAATATTTACTGACAATATACAGATGGTAGTAATTATAGTTCTTTTTTTTATTTCTGTTTTTTACTTAACTTCATTTACCGGTGACCAATTTTCATTTTCATTCATTAAAGAGAAAAATCCACAATTGTTAAGTAGCAACTATATTCCTAATTATACTGCGGGATTAACTTTTTTTATAGCAGTGGCCGCTACAAATTTATTTCATCAAGGTAACTGGCAAAGAGTTTATGCAGCTAAAAATAATGAAATATTAGTTAAAAGTTTAATCGTTGCCTTCATAGCGATTATTCCAATTGTATTTTTTATGGGTTTTAGTGGCTTGGTAGCAGTATCATTAGATCCAAGTGTTACACCTGACCTAGGATATTTTTCATTATTATTAAAAGATCAAACCAAGTTTTTATCATTAATTATTATTATTTTAGGTTTATCATTAACAATTAGCACTGTTGATACTTTGATAAATGCAATTTCAAGTTTGATAGTTGTTGATGGTAAGGCAACATTTAATTTTGAGACTAAAATTGATTATTTAAGACTATCTAAATATTTTATAATCATCTTATCAATTGTTGCATTTTTTATTGCATCAAAAGGATTTAGTGTTTTATATTTATTCTTATTGGCAGATTTATTTTGTTGTGCATTTGTACTTACAGTTTTTTATAGTTTTTATAATAAAAAACTAAACGAAAAAGTTGCATACATATCTATAATTACTGGTTTAGTCGGTGGTTTTCTTTTATTTCCAATGCCTGATTTTTCAAAAAGTTTATTAGTTGGATATATTTTGCCTGTAGAATTTTTTCCTGTATTTGTTTCACAATCTTTATTATTTTTATCATTTATAATAGCCACTTTTTTTCCAGTGATAATTTGGAAGTTGAGATAATTTTAAAAATATATATGATAAATCTATGTTGAGTACAATTGTACCTTTTATAATACTTATTTTAGTTGTTGTCTTTATTCATGAATATGGACATTATTATTTTGCTAAAAAATACGGTGTTGGTGTTACAGATTTTTCAATAGGTTTTGGTAAAGAAATATTTGGATGGAATGATAAGTCAGGCACAAGATGGAAAATTTGCTGGATACCACTAGGCGGTTACGTAAAATTTTTTGGTGATAGAAATGTATTTTCACAAGCTGACCACGCAGAAATACTTAAAAAATACAATGAAGAGGAAAGGGAAAAACTTTTTATACTTAAACCTCTATACCAAAGAGCAATTATTGTTGCTGCTGGCCCAATTGCAAACTTTATATTAGCCGCTGTAATTTTTTTATTTATATATATGTTTGTTGGAAAAGATTTTACTCCTGCTGTTATAAACGAAGTTCAATTAGAAAGTCCCGCTGCCGAAGCTGGATTAAAAAAAAATGATATTATTATAGAAATTGACGGTACAGAAGTGAAAAGTATCTTAGATGTCTCAAAATTAATTACAATGTCTACTTCTGAATTTATTGATTTTACAGTGTCAAGATATGACCAAGAGGTGATGGTTAAAGTTAAGCCAAATATTATTGCTTCTGAAGACAACCTAGGTAACAAAATCAATAAAAGAGTTGTTGGCATCATTTTGGGTGCTTATAATGATAAGGTAAATCACGTAAAACTAGGACCTGTAAAAGCATTTTATTACTCAATTAACGAAGTCTATTTTGTAACTACATCTACTCTAAGCTATCTTGGTTCTATGATTTTTGGAAATGCGGATACATCACAACTTGGAGGGCCAATTCGTATTGCTAAAATCTCTGGTCAGGTTGCTCAATTTGGCATTATACCTTTTTTAAGCATGATGGCGTATATCTCAATAAGTTTAGGTTTAATTAATTTGTTTCCAATACCTCTACTAGATGGAGGACATTTAATGTTTTACACTTTTGAAAAAATTTTGGGACAACCTTTAAGCCAAAAAACGCAAGAAGGTTTTTTTCGAATCGGAATGTTTTTATTATTATCTTTAATGTTTTTTGCTACCTTTAATGATCTAAAAGATTTAGGTCTATTTTAAAGGGTTTTATAGCAATCAAAAAAGGCAATAAAATCAACATTTTTGAACTACAATATATTGTGTTAACAAACACATTACATACTAAAAAAAAGCTTGATAAATAGCGGATTTTGTTAAGTATATAAATAACCTTTAAAACCGGAGCTAAAATGAACAAAAAACAACTAGTAGCAAAGCTTTCAGGAAGCTTGAATTTAAGTAAAGCTGATGCAGAGCGAACTTTTGATACTATTACCAACACAATACTGGACGCTCTAAAAGGCGATGATTCAGTAAAAATTGCTGGTTTTGGTACTTATAAAGTAGCTAAAAGAAAAGCTCGAATTGGACGTAACCCTAGAACAGGAGAGCAAATCCAAATCGCTGCATCACAAAAAGTAAAATTTTTGCCTGCAAAAGCATTAAAAGAAATATTTAACAAATAATTTCTTCCAACAGCCTTTATTAATTAAAATTGATAAAGGCTGTTGCTATATGCATAAACTGCATACCTAATTTTTCCAATCAACATTAGTTTTCAGAAAAAAAAAAATTATAAGAGTCTTTTTAATAACAGGGAGAACTTATGACAAAACATTTTAAAAAACTGGTTGGTCCTTTAATAAGTTTATTTTTCTTATTAAATATGACAAGTACCGGTTACGCAGAGACAACAGTTTCTGCAGAAGTTGGATTCATTTTTAATACTCTCCTATTCTTAATTTGTGGATTTTTAGTCATGTTTATGGCTGCAGGTTTTGCAATGTTGGAAGCAGGAATGGTAACATCAAAAAGTGTATCCGTAATTTGTGCAAAGAATATAGGATTGTTTTCAATCGCTGGAATTATGTTCTGGATGGTTGGATACAATTTAGCATATGGAATTCCAGAAGGTGGCTACATTGGTAGTTTTACACCATGGTCTGATTCAAGTGCGGTTGATACTGGCTATTCAGATGGATCTGATTGGTACTTTCAAATGGTTTTTTGTGCAACAACTGTATCAATTGTATCAGGAACTATGGCTGAGAGAATTAAACTTTGGCCATTTTTCTTATTTGCAGCAATTTTATCAGGAGTTATTTATCCAATCGTAATGGGTTGGCAGTGGGGTGGTGGCTGGTTAGCTGCTGCTGGATTCTCAGATTTTGCAGGATCTACACTTGTTCACTCAACTGGAGGAGCAGCAGCATTAGCTGGTGCAATAATTATAGGGCCAAGACTTGGTAGATTTACTAAATCTGGCGCTCCAGCTCCATTAAAACCTTTTGCCGCTTCATCAATTCCTTTAGTAACAATAGGAATATTTATACTGTGGTTGGGTTGGTTTGGATTTAATGGTGGTTCACAACTTGCAATGGGAACAGCAGATGACGCAATTGCAGTTTCAACTATCTTTATTAATACATTCCTTGCAGGAGCGGGTGGTGTAATGGCCGCAGCGCTTGTAACAAGATTAGGTTTTGGAAAAACTGATGTTGTACAAATGTTAAATGGATGTATTGGTGG
Source organism: uncultured Pelagibacteraceae bacterium (assembly GCA_902574695.1). Taxonomy (GTDB): domain Bacteria; phylum Pseudomonadota; class Alphaproteobacteria; order Pelagibacterales; family Pelagibacteraceae; genus Pelagibacter. The sequence goes on from CACGON010000006.1 coordinate 37,662, forward strand.
ATTAGTTGCAATTACAGCAGAACCATTAATGCCATCTCCATTAGCTGCAATTTTAATAGGTGCAGTTGGAGGTATAATAGTGGTTTACGGAACTAAATTTTTATTTGCCATGAAAATTGATGATGTAGTCGGGGCAGTACCAGCTCACTTGTTCGCTGGTATTTGGGGTACATTAGCAGTTCCAATTACAAATCCTGATACCTCGTTTGGTACACAATTATTAGGGGTCATATCAATCAACGCATTTGTGTTTATTGTTGCGTATATTGTATGGAGCATAATGAAAGCTACAGTTGGTATTAGATTAAGTAAAGAAGGAGAAACCAAAGGTACTGACGTAACTGAGACAGGCGTAATTGCTTACGCAATAAGAGATTAGTTAACAAATAAATTTCCCTTTTTAGTTAACAATAAAAGGAGGCCCGAGAAATCGGGCCTTTTTTTTATTCGTAGTTATTTTCTTCCCAAAGTTTTTTGTAATCTATAAAAGGAGAAAGTCCATAACCTGAGTTAATATTTGTAATATGCACAGCAAGAGATTTTATAGGCGAAATACAAACCTCCTTTTCATAAATATCATTAAAATATTTTTCCCATGGATCGTTTAAATCTTCACAAGTTTTTCGGAAAATATCCCAATATTTTTCAACAAATTCCTTTGAAACCATAAAAGTCATAAGTGTTTTAGATACGGTTCTCCAATGTCTTTTGCTACCAATTAAGAGGTTGGTTTTTTCGTTATCCATATACAAGAATGGATAATCAGCAGGGCAAATAAACAATTCTTTATTTAATTGAGAAGAAATTCTCTCATAAGAAGAAACCATCTCGTCTAATGCGCTCTCAAAATGAATATAATCGTCTTCTAAAAAATAAATTAAATCCTCACCTTGATCTTTACCTATTTCAAATGCACGAAGTAGTGTTGATAAATTAGAGAAAGTCTCCCTCTTATCTTGCTTTTTTATGATATTTTCATGAATAGAAAGTTCATGTTTTATTAGTTCTGAATTGATTTTACTATTGTCCAATAACCTTTGGATTTTACTTAAATTTTCATTAGTAGAATTATCATCGATTACTTTTAAACTAACTTTAACTAGTGGATTACTTTTATTTAAAAACTCAATTGATTTAATTAAAGAATATAGAGCCCTACAGACATACTCAATTTTAGGTTTATCAAAAATTCTCTTTCTATTTTGATTCCACATTTCAACATTCGTATTAGTCCTAAAAATTATCAATAAAGATTTCACCTTTCTTGTTAACTTTACTTCTCCCAAAGGTAAAATAATCGATTTTTTAATATTTGATAAATTTTCGTTTAAATTTTTATTTAGTGTTGGGGATTTAAATTCATTTTGATCTATAAGCTCAAAATCAAGAGCCTTAGCTATTTTGATAAAAAGTTTTTTTAGGATGTTTTTTTTCATTTTTTTTGATATTAACAACTTAAGTTATTATGACTATAAAATCATCACAAAATCTTGTTGAAGAAGCACTAAAAGAGGTAAACACTATTTCACCAGATGAGGCATTAAAAAAACTTAATGATAACAACTGTAATTTAATTGATATAAGAGACATTAGAGAACTTCAAAAATCAGGTAAGGTTGAAAACTCTTTACATATACCCAGAGGAATGTTGGAATTTTGGATGGATCCAACTAGCGCTTATTTTAAAGAAGGTAAGATTGACATGAAGAAAGAAATTGTTTTGTTTTGCGCAGGAGGACTTCGATCTGCTCTCGGGGCCAAGTCACTAAAAGAGATGGGTTTTGAAAAGGTATCACATATAGACGGTGGTTTTGGTGCAATGAAAAATAAAGGATTTAAAATAACTTAAATCTATTCTATCAAAGATATTCTTTTTGCGTAAAAAATTCTAATAACCCAATATAGAAATATCCCTAACACTCCAATGAAGTAAGTTATAACCAAAGGTAATATTACGAGAAATTTATTTATTAATAACTTTTGACTATCTTTTACTATCCACGATCCACAAAATAAATTTATTGCTAGAAAATGAGTCCAGAAAGTTATAAGGAAAAAATTATCATTAAATAATTCACTTAATTCTCCCATGCCTAAATATAATTTAAAGTTATCTAAAAAATTATAATCAAAGTTATATAAAAGGTATAAAAGGTAGACATATACCGAGCCTAAAACAAAGTATGGAAAAATTGAAATTACAAAATACCTACAAATATTTGATTGTGGAAAAATAATTAATATAAGCCAGAAAGGTAAAACACCCAAGTTCAACCAGAGATATATCATTTCCATGCTAAAAAAATCAGAAATTTGTTCGATCATAAAAAAATATAATATATTAAATCATTAAATGATTCCTATTAAAAATAAAAAAAAAACTTTAGAGGTCACAGTTGATGAAATGCGTAATTTTTCATTGGTTTATATAGAAAAATATGCTCCTTCAAAGCAGCAACTAAAAACTTACCTGTTAAAAAAATATCTAAAGACCAAAATACCAAATATTAACAAAAAAAATATCAGCGATTTAATAGATGTCGTATTGGAGGATCTTGAAAAATCAAAGTTTGTAAATGATAAATTTTACTCAAAATCAAAGGCTCAAAGTTTGATTAGAAGAGGGAGCTCAATTAATAAAATTCGAAATTATTTAATTTCAAAAGGGGTAAATGATAAGTACATAACAGATACAATTGACGAAATTAAAGATAAAAATGAGGACCAAGATTTTTTTTCAGCAATTAAAATTTGTAAAAAAAAAAGAATAGGTCCTGCAAGAGTAGAGGCTAATAGACCATTATTTTATAAAAAAGATATTGCTGTCCTCGCAAGAGCTGGATTTGATTTTGAAATATCAAGAAAAGTTATGGACATGACTGATGATGAATATTCAAAAATTATAAATTTGTTGTAATAAACAATTACTTTTGATCTTTTATATGATTTTGACCATCATTAACTCTCACATTAAGCTCAAAAAGTTCTTGTGGACTAATTCCATCAAGGCATCCTACATTAATACCAAAAGTATTTGGATCACTTCTTCTTTGACTGTGCGTATTAATTCCACAAATTTCACAAAAGTAGTGCTTAGCAACATTTGTATTAAATTGGTAAAATTTAATATGATTTTCTCCTTTTATAATTTTAAGACCATTTTTTGGAATAACAGCAGTTATTGCACCTTTTCTTTTACACATAGAACAATTGCATCTGTAAAGATTATTTAAACCATTTATGAGCATTATGTCTATTTCAATCTTATTGCAATGACATGTTAATTTATGATGAATATTATTTTTTACATTTAAATAATAATTAATTTTATTTTTAATATAATTTTTTACAAAAACAAAAATTAATAATCCAAAAATAGATACTGAGATAATTATTATTAATATTATTCTTAATTGTTCACTCATAACAAATTTTTAGATCTTCTTAAAATTAACCCTGGATTTTTAAAATTTGTTTTCCCATACAAAATTTCTTTACCTTGATGATCCGTAATTATGCCTCCAGCATTCGCTAGAATTGCATGTCCAGCTGCAATATCCCACTCAGAAGCCCTTGGTTCAGCGACATACAAATCATATTCTCCAGTTGCAATAACACAAAATTTAAGAGAACTTTTCATTCTAACATGATTATTTACACCATACTTTTTATGTATATTAGAAATTTCAGGTTTTAAATTTTTAGAGTAGGCGACAGCTATTACTTCACCTTTAGGTGTTTTTTTTTCACATTTAATCTTATTCTCTTTTCCTTCTGAGAATTCATAGCTAAAGTTTGCTCCGTAACTATAGAATAATCTTTTTTTAGCTGGCGCATAAATAATTCCCATAACTGCTTTTTTGTCAACAATTAGTCCAGCATTAAGTGTAAACTCATCTCCATTATTCATGTAATCATAGGTTCCATCAATTGGATCGATAAGCCAAAAAGTATTCAAATTTGAGTTTGATTTATTTTTTGAACTTTCTTCAGAAACTATAGGTATCCCAGGAGTAATATTTATAATCTTTTCAGTCAATATTTTATTAATTTCAATATCACCATTTGTTACAGGTGTTTGATCTTCTTTTGTTTCTTCTTTAAGTCCTTTCTTTCTAAGCTCTAAACACAATTCACCAGCGGAAAGAAAAGTATCAATTAATTCATAGTTGATTTTTTTAAGATCTTTTTGTTCCATTTACTTTTTCTAATTGTATATTTTTAGCGTTGATTACTTTTTTTCCAGCATTTTCAAAATTAACAGTTACTTTTCCATTTATTATTGATTGAACTTGGCCTATTCCCCAATCTTTATTATTGGGATGTATCACTTTTTCACCTGGCTCATAATCTAAAATCATTTAATATAATTTATATTAGAAATAAGTATAAATACCAACATTATGAGTTTAAAAAAAAATTTATTAGGGATAAATAAAGACCCAAAGGATACAAAAATAGTTGTTGCAATGTCTGGGGGTGTTGACTCATCCACTGTAGCAGGAATGATGAAAAAAGAGGGTTTTAATGTTATTGGCATAACTTTAAAACTTTACGATGACAGTAAAGAGTCTGCTCATTCAAAACAGTGCTGTGCTGGGCAAGATATTATGGATGCAAAAAGAGTAGCTGACAAATTAAATATTGAGCACAAAATATTATATTACCAAAGTAAATTTAAAGAAGGGGTAATTGATAACTTTGTTGACAGCTATTTAAAAGGAGAGACGCCCGTGCCATGTATTCAATGTAACAAAACTGTTAAATTCAATGATCTATTCAGCGAGGCAAAAAAATTAAAAGCAGACGCGCTGGTAACCGGACATTATGTTAAAAGTATAACTAACAACGATGTTACAGACATGTATAGGGCAATTGATGAAAACAGAGACCAAAGTTATTTTTTATTTAATACTACCAGGGAACAATTAAATTTTTTACGTTTTCCTTTAGGCAGTATGATGAAATCAGAAACAAGAGAGATTGCAAAAAATTTAAATCTTAACGTAGCAGATAAACCAGATAGTCAGGATATATGCTTTGTACCAAATGGAGATTATGTATCAGTAATAAGCAAGCTTAAACCTGACTCATTTAAAAAAGGAAATATAAAAGATAAAAATGGAAAAGTAGTAGGTGTTCACGATGGTATTATTAATTTTACAATTGGTCAAAGAAGAGGCATTAAAATTGCTGCTGAGGAACCTTTGTATGTTGTAGACATTAATCCTAATTTAAATGAAATAATAGTTGGGACTAGAAAAGATTTGATCAAAAGAAACATATTATTAAAAGATATAAACCTTCTTTGTGAAAAAAATGTATTTGATAATGAAATTTTTGTTAAAATAAGATCAACTGGAAAACTCATTAAATCAAAATTAAATTTTAAAAGAGATAATGCAGAATTAGAACTGATGGAAGATGAGTATGGTATTTCTCCAGGCCAAGCTTGTGTATTTTACACTAAAGATAAATATGGAGATAAAGTACTTGGTGGAGGCTGGATTTCTAAGAGTTAGTCTTATTCCACATAAAATAAGTTAATAAATAAAAAGTTATAACTCCAATAAAATAATCCCATTCTAGAGCATGTTTAAATGATTTTAAATTAAATCCTAAAAAATCATCACCAGGCAAACTCACAATTGGTATACTTATTACTGCCACAACAATCAAAATTGAAACCAAACATATTTTAGCGATTAATATTTTTGGATTTATAAATCTAATTAATTTATCTTTAAATGAGTACAATGCCGAAACCAGATATGCCTGAGCTACAATTTCAAATATTATAAATATAAGCATTACAACTCTTCTGAAAAGTTTATACAAATCATTATCAAATTTTACACCTAAAAAAATTGAATGAAGAACTAAAAATATAGCTGATCCAATACCAAAAAATAAAAATTTTTTTATATTTTTATGATCACCATTGATACTTTCCACAATTGACTTATTGTAAATCCAATATCTTATTAAGAGATAGGCAGTGAAAAACATTGCTGGTTTAAAAATTAAGTATGTCGGAAAAACTCTTGCGGTTCGGCTTATTGATGCTCCTCCATCAATGTATGGAAAAATAAATCCTACTAGTACATCTTCTCTATTAGGAAAAAGGTCGTGAAAATTTGTTATTAATATTAGACATGCATTTACTGCAACTAGAGGTATGATAAAAATCCAAACACTTATGGATCTTACCTTCTTAATACTATCCATTTTGAGTTAGATTATTTTTTCTTATTCTTTTTTCTTGCTCTTCTCTTTTTAGAGCCCATTTTTCTTCGGCCTCTATGTTTTTTAGGATATCCCATAATTACCTTTTTTTTAATATTTTATTGACTTATTTGTGGGATATAGCATTGTCATTAAAACATATCAATTTTTTTATGGATAAATCATTCAAAACTTTCTTAAAACACACAGCAAAAGATTTTCATAATCATGCTGTAAACCCACCTGTTGTAAGAGCTTCTACAATAATTTTTAAATCAATGAATGATATTAGAAGAACTCAAGCTAAACATAAAAGAGATCCAAGAGGTGGTCACTTTGATTACGGTCGTCAAGGCACCTCTACTACTCACATACTTTCTAAAATTTTGACCAGGCTAGAGGAATCTTATCATGTATTTTTAACGCCGACTGGTTTCGGAGCAGTCTTTCTAGCAATATTTAGTATGGTAAGGCCTGGTGATGAAATTTTAACTGCAGATCCAGTTTATAATCCAACAAGAATGCTAACCCAGGATTACCTCAAAGAATTTGGAATTAAAACTACTTTTTATAATCCCCATGATTTAAATTCTATAAAAAAAAATATTACAAAAAAAACGAAGTTAATTTTTGTAGAAAACCCAGGTAGTAATACATTTGAATTTCAAGATTTATCTAAAATAATTAGTATTGCAAAAAAACATAAAATTTTAACAGCAATTGATAATACATGGGCTACACCATATTTTTTTAAACCGATTAAGTTAGGATTTGATATGGCAATTGTATCTGCTACCAAATACTATTCAGGACATTCTGATGTAATGGGAGGGACTTTAGCTGTTAATCAAAAAGTTTTTAAACATATTGAAAAAGCTCAAAAAATAACTGGACTTAGGTTAGGTCCTGATGACGCTTATTTAATTACTCGAGGACTTAGAACTCTTGATGTTAGACTAGATAAACATGAGGATAACGCTAAAAAGGTGGCTGCATTTTTGTCAAAAAATAAAAAAGTAAAACTTTTATATCCTTATAAAAAAGGGTCCTTTAATTATAAAATGTGGAAAAAATATTACTCAGGAGCATCAGGCTTAATGGGTTTAAAAATAAAAGCTAAAAATAAAAAGTCAGTTATAAAGTTTGTAAATTCCTTAAAATTATTTGGTTATGGGTATAGCTGGGGAGGTTTTGAAAGCCTTGCCTTGCACCAAGGAAAATCAGAAAGAGGTAATAGAAAATTTTTAAATCTAGAAAAAGATGAAAGATTAGTAAGACTACACATAGGCCTTGAGGATCCCAAAGATTTAATTGAAGATTTAAGGAAATCCCTTAAATTTGTTAAATGACATCTGAAAAATTTATCAGAAATAATAGAGCTTTAATTACACTTATAGCAGCTTGTTTAGTTGTTCTAATTTCCCTTAGCGTAAGACAAGTCTTTGGCATGTTCTTTATAGACTTTAATGCAGATTTAGGAGTATCTAATACTGAATTTGGATTAGCAATAGGTATTCAAATGCTAGGTTGGGGCCTTTCAGGTCCAATATTTGGTGCAATTGCAGATAAGTACGGCGGACATAAAGCAATAAGTTTAGCTTTTTTATTTTATATATTAGGAATTTATTTCTTATTTGCTGGCCCTAATACAGGAATTTACTTTCAAATGAGTTTAGGTGTATTGATTGGAATTGGTTGTGGGGGAACCGCTATAAGTATCCCAATGTCAGTTGTTGGTAAACATTTTCCATTATCCAATAGAACAATTGCAATGAGCATTGTTACAGCTGTTGGCTCATTTGGCTATTTTATTTCACCACTTTATACAAACTATTCATTAGAAAATAATGGTTGGGTTCAAACTTTATTTTATTTTATGATTTTTTTAGCCGTAGGACTTATAGTATCTTTCTTTGTAAGATCACCGGAATTAAGTGAGTCCATAGAAAAACCAAACAATCAAAACACATTAGCTGCTTTAAAAGAGGCGTTTCAAACAAAAAGCTACATACTTCTCGTTGCTGGATTTTTCGTATGTGGATTCCACATCACTTTGGTAGGAACTCACGTCCCAAAGTATGTAATTGACAGAGGTCTTGATGATTGGACTGCAGCAATGATTTTATCTTTAATAGGTTTATTCAATATCTTTGGATCACTTTTAAGTGGTTATCTTTCAACTAAAATGAGCAAAAAGATAATTTTAAGTTCAATTTATTTACTAAGGGGTATCTCAATTTGTCTTTTTATATTTACTCCACCAAGCACAATTAGCTCAATTATTTTTGGAGCTAGCTTCGGTTTTTTATGGTTATCAACTGTTCCAGCAACAAGTGGGATAGTAGCGCATATATTTGGAACGAAATATTTAGGACTGCTTTATGGGCTGGTTTTTCTAAGTCACCAGATAGGTTCATTTTTTGGAGCTTATCTAGGTGGTTTGTTTTACGATCTTCACGGATCTTATGATTATGCGTGGTATTTGGCAATTGCATTGTCTATATTTGCTGGTTTAATACACCTACCAATAAAAGAGAAACCAGTTGAAAGATTACAAGAAGCATAAACTTAAATTTAATCCTTTTTTAGAAAGGCTTTATGAGTCTGATAAGCCTTTGATAATATATAAAGTAAATGGTGGGTATAATATTTATACAGATTTCTCAAAAAGAATTATCCTTACTAATAAAAATATCAACAATTTTTTAAATAAGTTTAACAAAAAAAAAATATCTAAAGAAACAGATTTATTTATAGGTTTTTTTGGTTATGAAATTTTATGTAACTTATTAAATATAAAAATTAAAAATCAAAAGAAAATCAATTTTTATAAAGGTGTATTTTATAAGCCAGAAACAGTAATTAAAATTAGAAAAGATATAAGAATAATTTCAACAATAAAAAATTTTAAATTTAAAAAATCATTTACTGATACACAAATACTTTCTTCTTTTAAGCTTAATATTGATTACGAAAAGTATAATAAAATATTTAATCTTTTTTCAAAAAAAATAAGACAAGGAGAAACTTACCAAATTAAAATATGCACAAAATACAAAAATAAATCGAAAATTAACCCAATAAATTTCTTCTGGAAATTAATGAAGGTTAATGCTGCACCCGAGTCATTTATGATTAGAGATAAAAATTATTCTATTGTAAGTTGCTCACCTGAAACATTAATAGATAAATTTAATAATAAAATCATTACAAAACCGATCGCTGGAACTTTAAAAAAACAAAATAAAACAAATCTAAAGAAAGCTCTGAACTTTTTTAAAAATAACGATAAAGAAACAAAAGAGCATAATATGATTGTTGACATGGAAAGAAACGACCTCTCTAGAATATGTATACCCGGTTCAGTAAAAATCCTTAAAGAAAAATTTGTCGAAGAGTATAAGCATTTATTCCATTATGTGACATCAATTCAAGGAACTCTTAAGAAAGAAATAAAAATAAAAGAAATTATAAAATCAATGATGCCAGGTGGATCGGTAATTGGTTGTCCTAAAATTAGAACACTTGAACTTTTAAATAATCAAGAAAAAGAAGATAGAAATATATTTACCGGAAGTTTTGGGTACATTAAATTTAATCAAGATATGAGATTTAATATAATTATTAGATCAATTTTAAACTTTAAAAATATTTCTGAAATATCAGCTGCATCAGGTGTTGTTTTAGATAGTTCTTCAAAAAAAGAGTTTAATGAGAATTTTATTAAAGCTAAATCATTATTGGAATTGTACAAATGATTTATATAATTGATCACAAGGACTCCTTTACATGGAATGTGGTTCATCAATTTTCAAAATTTGATGATGTATATTGTTCCAATTATAATGAAATAAGTGAAAAAAAAATTAAACAAAGTCATACCATTGTACTCTCCCCAGGACCAGGTTCTCCTAAGGATTATCCCGCTACCTCAAAAATTTATAAAAAATTTAAAAATAAAAAAAAAATAATTGGTATTTGTTTGGGATATCAGCAAATTTTATTTTGTGAAAAAGGGAAAATAGTTCAACAAAAAAGAATTTACCATGGATATCAGTCAAAAATTAAAACTACATCAGAAAGTGAAATATTTAAAAAAAATAAAACATTTTATGTTGGAAGATACCATTCGCTTAAATTATATGAACCCTATAACTCAAAAAATATTAAAATTACAATGAGATGCTCAAAAACAGATATAGCTATGGGTTTCGAAGATAATAAAAATAATGTATATGGTTTCCAATTTCATCCAGAATCTTTTTTAACTAAAAATGGTGACTTTATTATTAAAAAAATCTTATCAACATAAAGATCTTAAAGAAGTTAAATTCAAAGATCTTTGGAATGACTATGGTGTTTTTACAACCATGCGCGTTGTTGGAAAAAATAAAAAAATTATCTTTTTTAAAAACCATATTGATAATCTTATTAAGTCACTTAAAATTTATAAGCTAAGTAGAAAAAATTTAAAAAGAAATATTCTTAAACTTATTAAGATAAATTTGTCTAAAATAAAAACTATTGATCATCTTTTAAGAGTGGCCGTAAATAGTAAAATGATTTCAATTTCTTTAAGAAAAAGAAACAGGATAAAGAAAAATTTTAAATTAAAACTATTAGATTATAAAAGAGTAGATCCAGAACATAAAAATTTAAAATATAAAAAAATATTAACTTATTTAAAAAAACTGGATAATCGTGAATACGATATTGCTTTACATAAAAATAATAAATTTTTAGAAACTGGTACATCAAATCTTTTATTTATTGAAAATAATAAATTATATTCACCTAAAAATAACTTTTATAAAGGTACTACTTTTAAATTTTTTAGTAAAAAAATAAAAATATCATTTAGAGATATATATTTAAAAAATATTCATAATTATGATGAAGTAATACTTATTGGATCAGGTAAAGTAGTAACCTCAGTTTATAAGATAGATGATCTTAGATGGAAAAGAAAAAGTTTTAAAATTTTTAATAAACTAAATAAAATTTATCACAGAGAAGTTTAAATTATGAGCGATCCAAACAATCCTTGTATATTTTGCAATATAAAAGATAGCGATATAGTTTTTGATAATGAATATGCAATTGCTAGTTTTGATAGTTATCCTGTTTCAAAATTTCACTCGTTAATTTTTCCAAGAAGACATATTGTTAATTATTTTGATCTAACTGATAATGAGTTAATCGCTTGTAATGATTTAATAAAAAAATTAAAAAATAAAATTACAACCGAGGATAAAATGGTCGAGGGTTTCAATATTGGAACGAATTCGGGTATGGTGGCTGGACAGTCTATCATGCATTGTCATATTCATTTGATTCCAAGACGAAAAGGCGACGTCGACAATCCCCAAGGTGGTGTAAGATCAGTAATACCCTCAAAACAGCATTATATAAGAAAAAAGTAAATATTTATTGATTTTTAACAATATAAAAATGTGTCTATAACACTGTTGAACTAAAACTTTATCTGTATTAGAAAGTCCAAATATTATGATTACAACTAATCCATTTTCTATTCTTTCAGAAACAGTGCCATCGTTGATACTACAGGTATTTGTTTTGATTATGGTTGGACTAGTAGTTATAGGGACTCTCATAGATATAATTCACAAAAAAAATGTTAAGTATTTTTTTAATAATGCTAAAAAAGCAAAAAAAAATGCAACTAGAGAATTAGGAACAGGTGAACGGATTGCAATAATTGGTAAAACAATTGTTCATGATATCGGAACAACAGCAGAGCTAGGAATGGGTAAAAGAAGAATTGCTCACGTTTTAGGAATGTATGGAACAATCTTATTTTGGGCAGGCTCAGCTGTTATGATTTTTTGTTACTCATCTGTAAATGCAGATACACCAAATTTCTGGCCTGCTATTTGGCACATTGGTGCAATTATGACATGTGTTGGTGGTTTTTGGTTTTGGTTTTTTTTAAGAGTAGATGTTGCAGCTGAGGCACATTCAGTTTTTAGAATCATCAAAGCAGATTTATTTGTTCTTGCACTTCTTGCATCCTCTTTATTTGGATTATTATGGTCATTTTTCCAGTCAAAAGGGATTTTTGGATGGGACACTTTATTTCTAGTTCTATTTGCAATTTCAAATATAGTTCTTTTTGGGGGGGTATATTGGTCTAAATTTGCTCACATGTTTTATAAACCTGGAGCAGCTTTACAAAAAAACCTGGCAGAAGCAGATGGCTCAAGAGATAACTTACCAGCACCTGCAGATGCACCTGAACAGTTTGGGTTAGGTATTAAAAGAGAACAACCTAAACATTATTAATATGATACAACATAAAGGAAAAAATTAAATTATGTCAACTTTTGTATATATGACTAGATGTGATGGATGTGGACATTGTGTAGATATTTGTCCCTCAGACATCATGCACATTGATGAAACAATTAGAAGAGCAAAAAATATAGAGCCAAATTTTTGTTGGGAGTGTTATTCGTGTGTGAAGGCTTGTCCTAACCATGCAATAGATGTCAGAGGTTATGCAGACTTTGCCCCGATGGGTCATAGTGTGAGAGTAAGAAGAGAAGAAGAAAAAGGAACAATCTCTTGGAGAATAAAATTTAGAAATGGAACTGAAAAAAATTTCGTTTCACCAATTACAACAAAACCTTGGGGAAAATTTATACCAAAACTTGCAGAGGCAGACACACCAAATCAAGGTGAGATCAATTCACAAATACTTTATAACGAGCCACATGGATTAAATACAAACAAAGATTTACCAAAAGTTGATAAGAGCGCATTTAAAAAAGGAGTCTACTATTAATGCCAAAATCAAAAACAGTTTACGAAGAATGTGATGTTCTTGTTGTTGGCGGAGGTATGGCAGGAACTGGTGCAACGTTTGAAGCTAGACACTGGGGAAGAGATTTAAAAATAATTTGTGTAGAAAAAGCAAACATCGATAGAAGTGGAGCAGTTGCTCAAGGATTGTATGCTATTAACTGCTATATGGGCATGCAGTGGAATGAAAATCAGCCTGAAGATCATGTAAGGTATGCAAGAAATGATTTAATGGGTCTTGTAAGGGAAGATTTAGGTTACGATATGGCTCGTCATGTTGACTCAACAGTTCATATGTTTGATGAGTGGGGTTTGCCAATGATGAAAAATAAAGAAACGGGCAGATATCAAAGAGAAGGTAAATGGCAAATAATGATCCATGGCGAAAGCTACAAACCAATTGTTGCAGAAGCTGCAAAAAAATCAGCAGATAAAATTTATAATAGAATAATGGTAACTCATTTATTAATGGATGAGACTAAAGAAAATAGAGTAGGCGGCGCAGTAGGATTTAATATGAGAACTGGTGATTATCATGTTTTTAGATCAAAAACAGTAATAGTAGCAGCAGGTGGAGCGTCTCATATATTTAAACCAAGAGCAGTTGGAGAAGGAATGGGTAGAACATGGTATGCGCCATGGTCTAATGGATCAGCATACGCATTGCCAATTGCGGCTGGAGCAAAGATGACTCAAATGGAAAACAGAATTGTTTTATGTAGATTTAAAGATGGGTATGGTCCAGTTGGAGCTTATTTTTTACATTTAAAAACATATACTCAAAATGCAAATGGGGAAAATTATGAAAAAAAATGGTACAACCAAACAAAAGAATTAGTTGGTGAATATATCGATCATCATCCAACACCAACATGTTTAAGAAACCATGCATTTGTTCAAGAGGTAATGTCTGGTAATGGCCCTATTCACATGGTTACGAAAGAAGCTTTTCAGGATCCACATTTAGAAACTGTTGGATGGGAAAACTTTTTAGGAATGACGGTAGGCCAAGCTGTAGTTTGGGCCTCTCAAAATATTGATCCAAAATATACCAATCCAGAATTAACTACGTCCGAGCCATACGTAATGGGTTCTCATGCAACTTGTTCAGGAGCATGGGTAAGTGGACCAGAAGATATCTCACCACCTGAATATTTTTGGGGCTACAATAGAATGACAACTGTTGAAGGACTTTTTGGAGCTGGAGATACTGTTGGTGGAAGTGCTCATAAATTTTCATCAGGTTCTTTCACTGAAGGAAGATTAGCTGCAAAAGCAGCTGTAAAATATATTGAAGAGCAAAAAGCCAAAGACTTAAAAGTGTCAGATAAACAATGTGAAGATTTTAGAGAAGTTATTTATAAGCCATTAGATAATTATACTATTGGAAGAAATGAGATCACAGGTGGAACTGTTTCACCTAGTTATATTTCTCCAATACAAGGTCTACAGAGATTACAGAAAATTATGGACGAATATGTGGGTGGTATTTCAGTAAACTATATGACTAATGAAAATCTTCTTAAAAAAGGACTTGAATTACTAGATTGGCTGACTGAGGATTTAGAAAACGTAGGTGCTGAAGATTATCACCAGTTAATGAGAGCTTGGGAACTGAAACATAGAACACTAACTTCACAATGTGTAACTGAACATACCCTCTTTAGAAAAGAAACACGTTGGCCAGGTTATTACTACAGAGGTGATTATATGAAGCTTGATGACGAAAATTGGCATTGTCTAACTGTTTCAAGAAGAGATCCTAAGACAGGAAAGTTTACAATGGAGAAACAACCTGTTTATCATATAATTGACGAAAAAGAGAAAAAGCAAGCTTCTTAATTTAATTATTTACAATGAGTTTAATTGAAAAGTCAGATGAGGATATCATCAAGCTAGCTGATCCAATTTGGAATAATCTAGTTAAATCATCAAATATTAAAGATTATGGTGGGTTTACCAAAGATTTCTCATCACAAATGCTTTATGGAGCTAATGAGGTTGAGCTCGGTAAGCAATGGGCAAATAATGAACTTATATCAAGTTTAAAAGAAAATTGTGAACCTATGGGTTGTCTTAGAAGGGGCGCCTATGTAACTGTAATTTATAAACAAAATAGCTCAAAGATTCCTGGAGATTTTATAGGTAGACTTGTTTTAGGCGAAGAGGGTGGAGAGGTTAAGGTCTTTGGAGCTACAATATTTTAAAAATCTTGTAAATTAAACTTGCAAATATAGGTACACTTGTGTTATTTCGCAATTATGCTTAATAATTTTAATATAAAAAAAACTTTTAAGCATATACCTCAAAATTTAAATTCATTTAATTCTAAAATATTAGTGTACATTGGATTAGTTGCTTATTGGGGGGTTATACTAGTCGGGACTTTCTTTCAAATAAATTAGCAATCATAAGTTGACTTTAATATTTTACAGGAATACTTATCCCTTATGGAATATTTTCTTCCAATTGCAGAAGTATACGTAAGTTTACCTTTAATATTTCTTTTAAGTCTAGTTGTAGGAGTTTTATCAGGCCTTTTTGGAGTAGGAGGGGGTTTTTTAATGACACCTTTTTTAATTTTTATGGGTATACCGCCCGCATACGCTGTTCCAAATGAAGCAAATAATATTTTAGGAACATCTATATCAGGCTCAACAACACATTATCTTAAAGGCACTTTAGATTATAAAATGGGACTAATGATTGTAGTAGGAGGAGCAGCAGGGACTATTTTAGGAATTTTAACCTTCACATACTTTAAAGATATAGGAAAAATTAATGTGGTGATTTCACTATCATATATGTACATCCTTGCAATAATTGGAACCTTGATGCTTGTTCAGGGTATAACTGAAATCGACAGAGCTCGAAAAAAAATAGTAGTTAAAAAAAAATTGCATGAACATTATTGGATTCATGGATTACCACTAAGAATGAAATTTAAAAAATCAAAATTATACGAAAGTGCTTTCACTCCAATTATCATAGGATTAATAGTAGGATTTATTGCTGCAATAATGGGTATTGGAGGTGCATTTATTCTTGTACCAGCTATGATTTATATAATTGGTATGCCAACAAAGTTAATTCCAGGTACATCATTGTTTGTCACAATTTTTGTTAGTGCAATAGTAACTGTCTTACATGCATTTAATTATGGATCAATAGATCTTATTTTAGTTACAGTTTTAATATTAGGCTCCATTTTAGGTGTTCAAATAGGACAAAAGGTTGGAGAAAGAGTTGATAGCTCCCAATTTAAAACAATATTAGCAATTCTGCTACTTTTAGTTGGTATTGCAGTTGCATATGACTCTTTTTTTGCCGATCATTCCGCAAGAGCCATTCAGGCTAAAGGAGCAGACTCATTAACACCAATAGCGCTGTTTGTTAGAAATTTGTTAAAAGATGCACCAATTTTATATGGAATGTTTTCAATTGTTCTAGCACTAGTATTAGGTGTGGGTGCGGCAATTATAAGGAGATTTTTATCAAATTTAAAAAAGAAATACGTTCATACACCACCACCTGCTTCACAAAAGTAATTTAAATATAATTTATTTTTGTTAGATAGAATTATGAAAAAAATCTTAATTTTTATATTTTGTGTTTTAAGTTTTCAGGCATTTGCTATGGAAAAAAAGACAACTTTTGATGCCGATTTATTTAAAAAAGCACAATCAGAAGGAAAAATAGTAGTAGTAAGCTCATGGATAAAATATTGTAGCTCTTGTGCAAGCCAGATGAAAGTTCTTAATAAGGTTGAAGATGATTTTAAAAATATAGTTTATCTTAACTTTGATGTAAGGAACAAAGATATTTCAAATTTATTGAAAGTTGAATATCAAACAACACTATTAATTTTCAAAGATAATAAAGAAGTTTATAGAAGTATAGGTGAAACTACTAAAGAAAAAATATATAAAGCTATAAATTCTTCAATTTAAAAATTAAGCACTTCTATAAAGTTTAGTCATTACAAACTCTTTATGACCAAGGGCTTCTGCGCAAGTAAGTCTGCCGTTTGCAACTCTGACCGTTGCTTTGATAAGTTCATCTCCAGCTTGATCTAAGTTCATTTGACGTGAAAGTATTTTTGAGACGTCTACATCTATATGTTCACTCATAGTTTTTGCAGTTAACGGATTTGCTGTAAGTTTAATTACTGGCTCAATAGGATTTCCGATAATATTTCCTTGTCCAGTAGGGAATAGATGAATATTAAAACCACCAGCAGCTTGTAAGGTTACACATTCAGCTGCTGCGGAAGAAGTATCCATAAAATATAAACCTTTGCCTTTTGTAGGTTCTTCTGCAGGTTCTAAAACATCTATAAATTGTCTAGAGCCAATTTTTTGAAAATTTCCAAAAGCTTTTTCCTCAATTGTGGTAAGTCCACCAGCAATATTACCTGCTGTAGGTTGGCTTTCTGATAAATCATCAGTTGCTTCTTTTAATATAAAGTCATTATAGTCATTCCAAGTCTTCATAAATTTTTTTTGAGCTTCAGGTGTTTTTCCTCTTTTAGCACAGACTGTCTCAGCACCTGTTAATTCTGATGTTTCTCCAAAACATAAATGAACTCCAAAGGGTTCTAACTTATCCATTAAATTTCCAACAGTTGGATTAGATGCAAGACCAGACGTAGTATCTGACTCTCCACATTTTACCGAAATCCAAAGATCACTCATTGGACATTCTTCTCTTTGTTTTTCGGAAGCCCACATAGAAAACTCTTGTGCCTTTTTGGAAACTTTTGCGATTGTATCTATGTCTCCAACTCCCTCTATACTAAAACCCTCGACTGGCTTTCCAGTTTTTGCGATAGCGTCTACAATTCTTTTAGTCCACTTAGGTTCAATTCCAATTACGATTACTGCTGCAACATTTGGATTTTTTCCAGTACCGATCATTGTTCTAAAATGTAATTCTAAGTCTGCACCAAATTGAAGTCTTCCATATGAGTGAGGAAGGGCAATCGTACCTTTAATATTATTAGCCACAGCTTCAGCGCATGCATTTGAAATATCATCAACTGGTAAAATAATTACATGATTTCTAGTACCAGCTCTACCATTCTCTCTTTTGTATCCTAAAAAACTTTTTGGAATTTCCATTTTACCACTTTTTTGTTTTTACATTATGAACATGAACATGTTCACCCATTTTTATACTTTTAACTACTTTACCAATATCATGACCATATTTTAGAATAGTGTCTCCTTCTTTCAAATCTGTCATTGCTATCTTATGTCCCAGGGGTATTTCACTAATAGATTTAATTTTTGCTGACTTATCATTCTCCATAATCCAGCAATTACACTCCTGATTTGGCTTAATTTTTTCAATTACAACCACTCCTACATTATCCTTTTCATCGTGGATTATGACTTCTGTACTGCTCATTATTTATTTCTTGTTTGAAATTCTTTAGATCTTATATATTAATCACATTCATTAACAAATAAAAAATTATAGAGAATTATTATGAGTAAAATGACTACAGAAGAAGCTTTCATCAAAGTTCTTCAAATGCATGGCATAGAACATGCCTTTGGTATTATTGGATCAGCATTTATGCCTATCTCAGATTTATTTCCTAAAGCTGGAATTACTTTCTGGGATGTTGCGCATGAAACTAATGGTGGATTAATAGCTGATGGATATACAAGAGCAACAGGAAAAATGTCGATGGTCATTGCTCAAAACGGTCCTGGAATTACTGGACTTGTGACTCCTATAAAAACAGCTTATTGGAATCATACACCACTTTTATTAGTGACACCTCAAGCAGCAAACAAAACAATGGGGCAAGGTGGTTTCCAAGAAGTAGAACAGATGAATTTATTTAAAGATATGGTTTGCTATCAAGAGGAAGTAAGAGATCCCTCAAGAATGGCAGAAGTGCTAAATAGAGTAATTGAAAAAGCAATAAGAGGATCTGCGCCCGCTCAAATAAATGTACCAAGAGATTATTGGACTCAAGTAATAGATATTGATTTACCTCCAATAGTAAGGTTTGAAAGACAAGGTGGAGGAAAAGATGCTATTGATCGTGCTGCTAAATTATTGTCTGAAGCAAAGTTTCCAGTGATATTGTCTGGTGCTGGAGTAGTTATTGGAAATGCTATTGAAGACTGTAAAAAATTAGCTGAAAAACTAGATGCTCCTGTTTGTAACGGGTATCAACACAATGATAGCTTTCCAGGAAGTCATCCTTTAGCAGTTGGACCTTTAGGATACAATGGATCAAAAGCAGGTATGCAACTAATATCAAAAGCAGATGTAGTTTTAGCTTTAGGAACAAGATTAAACCCTTTTTCAACTCTGCCTGGTTATGGCATAGATTATTGGCCAAAAAACGCAAAGATTATTCAAGTTGATATGAACCCAGATAGAATAGGTCTTACAAAAAAGGTAACAGTTGGAATTTGTGGTGATGCAAAAATGGTTGCTCAACAAATTTTAGAAAAATTATCAAAAAATGCAGGGGATAGTGGAAGAGAAGAAAGAAAAAATTTAATTCACCAAACAAAATCAGCTTGGCTGCAAACTTTAACTGGATTAGACCATGAGGATGACGATCCAGGTACTGTTTGGAACAAGGAAGCCAGAGAAAGAGATAAAGATAGAATGTCACCTCGTCAAGCGTGGAGAGCAATTCAAGAAGCAATGCCGACTGATGCAATTATTTCAAGCGATATTGGAAATAATTGTGCAATTGGAAATGCATACCCAACATTTGAAAAAGGAAGAAAATATTTAGCACCTGGTTTATTTGGTCCATGTGGATATGGTTTTCCAGCAATTCTTGGAGCAAAAATTGGATGTCCTGAAATACCAGTGATTGGTTTTGCTGGGGATGGCGCCTTTGGTATAAGCATGAATGAAATGAGTTCCTGTGCAAGGAAAGAATGGCCAGCAATTACTATGGTTATTTTTAGAAATTATCAGTGGGGTGCTGAAAAAAGAAATTCAATTTTATGGTTTGATGATAACTTTGTTGGCACTGAATTAGATCCAGAACTAAGTTATGCAAAAGTAGCAGATGCTTGTGGATTAAAGGGTGTTACAGTGAAAACAATGGCAGAAACCACAACAGCTATAAAGCAATCATGTGAGGATCAAAAAAAAGGAATTACAACTTTTATTGAAATTATTCTTAATCAGGAATTAGGGGAACCTTTTAGACGAGATGCAATGAAAAAACCTGTTGAGGTTGCAGGTATTAAAAAAGAGGATATGAAGCCCCAGATTTCTGAAAATAATAGATGAATTATAATAAAAAACTTCAACTAATAAAAAAAATATTTATTCAAAAAAAAAGCAAGAACAAAAAATTTACTTATCCTCTTTTAACAGATGGATACTCAAGTTCTGATTTACAAGAGGCATCAAAAGTATTGTTAAATGGTAGACTGACCATGTCTAATATTACAAAAAAGTTTGAAAAGTATTTTGCAAAAAAAATCGGTTCGAAGTATGCCCTGATGGTAAATTCAGGCTCATCTGCAAACTTACTAGCTTTATTTTGTTTAATTAATCCATATAAAAAAAAAAGACTTAAAAAAGGTGATGAGTGCATTATCCCATCACTATGCTGGTCTACATCTTTATGGCCAGTTATTCAGGCTGGTTTAAGTCCTGTTTTTGCTGATGTGAATCTTGAAACATTTACACTAGACTTAAAAAATATAAAAAAAAATATTACCAAAAAAACTAAAGCCATAATGATATTGAATGTTCTTGGTAATTGCTCTGAGCTGGATAAAATCAAAAAATTTTGTAATAAAAAAAATATTTATTTGATCGAAGACTCTTGCGAGGCACTTGGTTCAAAATATAAAAATAAATATCTTGGAACTTTTGGTAATTTTGGAACCTTTTCTTTTTATTATTCGCATCAAATTACATCTGGAGAGGGAGGAATGATAGTTTGCGACTCCAAACAAGATTTTAATATATTAAAATCACTCAGAGCACATGGTTGGGACAGAGAAATAAATCAAAAAAACGTTAAAGATTTTAATTTTATAAATGAGGGTTTTAACTTAAGACCATTAGACTTAACAGCTTCTATTGGATTAAATCAATTTAAAAGATTAAATAAATTAAAAAACACAAGAGCTAAAAATAGAGATAATTTAATTAAATCCTTAAAATTATCAAAAAAATGGAACAATCAATTTTCATTTTTTAATCCT
>CACGON010000007.1 GCA_902574695.1 uncultured Pelagibacteraceae bacterium
GAGAAAAATATATATATTCAAATCATTGGCACATGGATATGTATAAATCTAATAAACTTAAAGTATTTGTATTAATGAGCGATCATATAACGAAAGATACAGGTGCAACAAAAATTATTGATAGAAAAAATACCAAAAAATTAATTAAAAATTTTACATTTAAACACACTTCATATTTAAACAAAAAATTTAATAAGCATGTGCATGAGAATAATATTATTAATTATTTTGAGGGTAATAAAGGTGATGTATATATATTTAACCCACAAAAATGTTTACATGCTGCATCGATTCCGATTAAAAGTAATTCTAGAGATATGATTTGCTTTGAGGTTTATGAATATTTAAAAGGTGATAATTATATTAAAAAAGTTGATATTTAATAATTTTTTTAACTTTAAGAGTGAATAGTCCGATTGTCTACTGATAAGGCCGCTTCCTTAACTGCTTCTGAGAAGGTTGGGTGAGCGTGACAAGTTCTTGCAATATCTTCGGAACTAGCACCAAATTCCATTGCTACTGCCATTTCGGCAATTAATTCACCAGCATGTGGTCCAATTAAATGAACCCCAAGTACTTTATCAGTTTTTTCATCTGCAAGTATTTTAACAAAACCTTCTGCTTCATTAATAGCTTTCGCTCTTGAGTTTGCCATAAATGAGAATTTACCAACTTTATATTTTATTTTTTTCTCGCTGAGGTTTTCCTCAGTTTCTCCAACAGTTGCTACTTCGGGAGTTGTGTAAATAACTCCAGGAATAATTCCATAATTAACATGACCCGCCTGACCTGCTATTAATTCAGCAACCGCAATACCTTCTTCTTCAGCCTTATGAGCAAGCATTGGTCCCTCGATTACATCACCTATAGCGTAAATATTTTTTACATTTGTCTCGAAATTTTTACCAACTTTAACTCTTTTTTTATTGTCCAGTTCAACTCCAATTTTCTCTAAATTTAAATTTTTTGTATTAGGTTTTCTGCCAACAGAAACAAGAACTACATCAGCTTCCATTTCAATTTTTTTTTTCTGTTTGTTTGAAATCGTGACAGTTGCAGATTTAGTATTTTTTTTTATATTTTCAACTCTAGTTTCCATATGAAAATTTATTCCTTGTTTTTTTAAAATTTTCATAAATTCTTTTGAAATTTCTCTATCCATACCAGGTGTGATATGATCTAAATATTCAACAACGTGAACTTCTGATCCAAGTCTTGACCATACTGATCCCATTTCTAGTCCAATATATCCACCACCTACAATTATCATTTTTTTCGGAACAGCTTTTAAAGATAAAGCTCCAGTAGAAGATAAAACAATTTTTTCATCGAATTTAATTCCTGGTAACTCTGATGCTTCTGATCCTGTAGAGATGATAATTTTATCAGTATTTAATAAAACTTCTTTATTATTTGAGTCTAATACTTTTACTTGTTTGTTCGAAATTAAACTCCCTATCCCCTTAAAATAAGAAACTTTATTTTTTTTAAATAAAAACTCCACACCTTTTGTTAACACATCTACTGCTTTTTCTTTATTGCTCATCATTTTTTCTAAATTTAATTTTATTTCACCAACTTCTATTCCTAATTGGTCAAATGATTTAGCTTTATGGAAATTTTCAGAGAGATTTAGAAGACTTTTAGAAGGTATACATCCCACATTTAAACATGTACCACCTAATGTACCTCTGGACTCAACACAGGCTGTTTTAAATCCTAGTTGTGCTAATCTTATTGCACAAACATATCCTCCGGGACCACCACCAATAACTACTGCTTGAAATATCTCAGACATTTAAATTTCTAAAAATAATCTCCTTGGATCCTCTAAATTATCTTTAATTGTTTTTAAAAAAGAGACTGAGTCTTTCCCATCTATTATTCTATGATCATATGACAATGCTAAATACATAAGCGGTCTTATTTTAATTTCACCATCAACAACAAATGGTCTATCAACAATATTATGCATTCCTAAAACTGCTGATTGAGGTAAATTTAAAATTGGTGTAGACAGCATTGAGCCATAAACCCCACCATTACTTATCGTAAAAGTTCCGCCTTGAAGGTCTTCTATATTTAGTTTTCCGTCTCTAGCTTTTTCAGAAAATGATTTAATATTTTTTTCAATTTCAGCAAATGATTGTTCGTCAGCATTTTTTAAAACAGGAACAACTAATCCTTTATCAGTCCCAACAGCAAAACTAATATTATAATAATTTTTATAAATAATTTCGTCATCTGAAATTTCTGCATTTACGATTGGAAAAGCTTTTAAAGCTAAAACACATGATTTGATGAAAAATGACATGAATCCTAATTTCACTCCATATCTTTTTTGGAAATCTTCTTGATTTTGCTTTCGCATCTCCATAATTCCTGACATATCGACTTCGTTGAAAGTGGTTAAAAGAGCAGCATTTTCCTGAGCTTGTTTCAGCCTTTTTGCAATTGTCTGTCTTAATCTAGTCATTTTAATTTTTTCTTCCTCACCAAACTTTATTTTTCTTTCAGACGGTGCAGGTTTGATAGACATTAAATCTATTAAATCACCTTTTAATATTCTTCCATCTTTTCCTGTTCCTTTCACTTTGTTTATATTTATTTTTTTTTCAGCAACAATTTTTCTTACAGATGGAGAGAGGTTGTTATTTTCTTTTTTGTTTTTTTTATTATCTTTTTTAACAACCTCATTTGTAAGTACCAAAGGTTGTTCTGTATCTTGTTCGGAAATAATATTTTGTATCGTTTCGGTTTCCTTTATTTCCTCTTCATCAAAAATTTTTGGTTCTGTTTTGTCTGACTCAAATTCAATAATATTATTGGTATCATCTTTTTTTGATTGATCTTCCTTTATAACTGGTTTTATTTCGGCGGATTTTCCATTAGTTTGAATAGAGCCTAACACAGCTCCTACCTCAACTGTATCGCCATCTTTAAATTTTATATCTCCAACAGTGCCACTAATTGGGGAAGGAACTTCTAAATTAACTTTATCTGTTTCAAGCTCTACAACCGGCTCATCAGCTTCTACTGTATCTCCAACATTTTTTAACCACTTAGCAACTGTTGCTTCTGTAATGCTTTCACCAAGCGCAGGAACTATAATTTGCTCACTCATATTTAATTCAATACTTTTTCAATAATTTCTTTCTGTTGAGCTAGGTGTCTTTTTGCATAACCGGTTGCAGGTGATGCTGCTACACCTCTTCCAATGTAAGAAATTTTATTATTATTAGCCTTAATGTTATCTAAAGTCCATTGTATATAATCTCTCACCGACGACCATGCACCCATATTTTTGGGTTCTTCTTGGCACCATATAAAACTAGCAGTTTTAGAATAAGGTTTTAAGGCTTTAGCTAATGATTTAGCTGGAAAAGGATATAATTGTTCAATTCTAAATATAACTATATTATCTTTTTTTGCTTTTTCTCTAGCCTCCAATAAGTCAAAATATATTTTTCCAGAACATAAAATTACTTTTTTAATTTTTTTAAGTTCTATAAATCCATTTTTACTATTAAGAGCATGGTCTTCTAATATTCTATGAAACGAGTTTTTTTTACTAAAATCTTCTAAATTTGAAACACAATTTTTATGTCTTAGTAAAGACTTAGGAGTCATTATTATTAAAGGCTTTCTAAAATCTCTATGTATTTGTCTTCTTAAAGCATGAAAATAATTTGCTGGTGTAGTACAATTTAAAACTTGTAAGTTTTCTTGGCCACATAATTGTAGAAATCTTTCTAATCTTGCAGATGAATGTTCTGGCCCTTGACCTTCATAACCGTGAGGTAGAAGTAACACTAAGCCTGATGCCCTTGACCATTTTCTTTCACCTGATGCAATAAATTGATCTATTACAACTTGAGCTCCATTAGCAAAATCACCAAATTGTGCTTCCCAAATTGTTAATGTTTCTGGCTCAACTAAACTGTATCCATATTCAAAACCAAGCACAGCCAACTCTGATAAAAAACTATCTACAATCTCAAAATTTTTTTGTTTATCTGAAATGTTATTTAATGGGATATACCTAGAATTATCCTTTTGATCTCTCAATACAGAATGTCGTTGGCTAAAAGTTCCCCTTCCGGAGTCTTGACCAACAAGTCTTACCGGAAAACCTTCGTCCAAAAGACTTCCAAAAGATAAGGCTTCTGCGGTAGACCAATCAATGTTTTTTTTATCTAATATACTTTTATGTCTATTTGTAAGAATTTTTTTTATAGTTTTATGTATATTTTGAGTATCATCAATATTATTTATTTTCTCAGAAATTTTTATTAATTTATTTATATCAACACCCGTTTGCCCTCTTCTATCTTTGCCTTTTTTAGGTTGATATCTAGACCAAGTTCCTTCAAACCAATTTAATTTAGGTTTATAATCTTTTGCTGTTTTAAACTGTTCATCAAGCAATTTTTTAAATTCGTCAATATTTTTATCAAAATAATCTTTTGATATTACTTTTTCATCAACTAGTTTATCTCCGTAAATTGACAAAGTTGATGGGTGACTTCTTATTTTTTTATACATAAGCGGCTGAGTAAATGAAGGCTCATCTCCCTCATTATGTCCAAACCGTCTGTAGCAAATTAAATCTATCACAACATCTTTTTTAAATTTTTGTCTGAATTCTATTGCAATTTTTGCGCAGTGGACAACTGCCTCTGGATCATCACCATTACAATGTAAAATTGGTGACTCTACAGTTTTTCCAAGGTCTGAAGGATATGGGCTAGATCTTGCAAATCTAGGGCTTGTTGTAAAACCAATTTGATTATTTAAAATTATGTGAATAGTTCCGCCTGTATTATGTCCTTTAAGACCAGACATTGCGAAACATTCCGCAACTACTCCTTGTCCAGCAAAGGCAGCATCGCCATGAATTAAAATAGGAATAACTTGTTCTCTTTTTACATCTTTATGAAAAAATTGTTTAGCTCTGGTCTGACCAAGAACAACTGGGTTAACTGCTTCAAGATGCGAGGGATTGTCAGTCAGACTGACGTGTACAGAATTTCCATCAAATTCTCTATCTGATGATGCCCCAAGGTGATATTTTACATCTCCTGCCGAATCCTCTGCTTTTGTATAATTTTCTTCTCCAGCAAATTCATTAAAAATTCTTTTGTAAGATTTTTGTAGAACATTTGCCAACACATTCAACCTGCCTCTGTGTGGCATACCAATTTTAACCTCTTTAACTCCTAATTGACCACCCCTCTTGATAATTTGTTCCAAAGCTGGGATTAATGCTTCTCCACCATCTAATCCAAATCTTTTAGTTCCTACATATTTTTTTGCTAAAAATTTTTCAAATCCTTCTGCCTGAACTATTTTATTTAAAATTGCTTTTTTACCATTGTCAGTAAAATTTAATTTATTTTCTTCTTTTTCCATTCTATCTCTAAACCATACTTTTTCAGCAGGATCAGTAATGTGCATATATTCTGCTCCAATTGTCGAGCAATATATTTTTCTTAATCTTGTTAAAATTTCATTAATTGATGCATACCCAGTATCCAAATAAGATCCTAAATATATTTTTTTATCATAATCCTCTTTCTTAAATCCATGATCCTCAGGGTGAAGTTCACGTAGGTAATTTCTTTCCATCATATTTAATGGATCAAGATTTGCTATTAAATGACCTCTTATTCTATATGCTCTTATTAATGCTATAGCTTTTATTGATTCGCTTTTTCCAAGTTCTAAATCATCATTACTAAAATGTTCATTTGGAGATCTAGAAATTTGATATTTGATTTTTTTTTTTTGGGGTTGCCACGTTGGACCTTCAAGATCTTTAATAACAGATTTTATATCATCGTTTAATGTTTCAAAATAATCCTTCCAACTAAGTGGTAAATTTGGATCTTTTTCAATATATTTTATGTACATATTTTCAATAAAGGTACTGTTTGACTTTGTCAAAAATGATGTATTTTTTTGATTTAGATTTTTTGAAGAGCTCATTAATTTTTATCTGATTATAATATCAGTAATACTTATTTTAAAGTGACAATTTTTCTAAAAGAGTTTTGCCAATTTCACCTGGTGATTTTGCAACAGTAATACCTGCTTTCTCCATAATCTTTATCTTATCTGCTGCTCCACCTTTTCCTCCTGAGATTATAGCTCCAGCGTGACCCATTCTTCTTCCTGGGGGTGCTGTTATTCCTGCAATAAATCCAACAATAGGTTTCTTAATTTT
Source organism: uncultured Pelagibacteraceae bacterium (assembly GCA_902574695.1). Classification (GTDB taxonomy): domain Bacteria; phylum Pseudomonadota; class Alphaproteobacteria; order Pelagibacterales; family Pelagibacteraceae; genus Pelagibacter. The sequence continues at coordinate 6,227 of CACGON010000007.1, forward strand.
ATGATTTTTAATAAATTCTGAAGCATCCTCCTCAGCAGTTCCTCCAATTTCACCAATCATTAAAATAGATTCTGTTTCAGGGTCATTAAAAAATAAATCTAAACAATCAATGAAGTTTGTACCATTTATCGGGTCGCCACCTATGCCAATACATGTAGATTGACCTAGACCGTTTGAGGTAGTTTGAGCTACAGCTTCATAAGTCAGTGTGCCTGATCTTGATACGATACCTACCGAACCTCTTTTATGAATATTTCCAGGCATTATTCCAATCTTACATTCTTCCGGAGTAATTATTCCTGGACAGTTAGGTCCTATCAATCTTGACTTTGATTTTGATAGATACTTTTTCACTTTAAGCATATCTAAAACTGGAACACCTTCTGTAATACAAACAATAAGTTCTATATTTGCTTCTATTGCCTCTATTATAGCACTTGCACAAAATTTTGCTGGTACATAAATCATGCTTGCATTTGCATTTGTTTTTTCTTTAGCCTCTACAACAGTATTAAAAACTGGTCTATCTAAATGAGTTTGCCCTCCTTTTTTAGGCGTCACTCCTCCAACAAGATTAGTTCCATATTTAATTGCTTGTTCAGAGTGAAAAGTTCCATGTGAGCCTGTAAATCCCTGACATATTAATCTTGTATTTTTATTTATAAGAACAGACATATTATTTTATTTCATTTACAATTTTTTCAGCAGCACTGTTTAAATCTGAGGCTGAAATTATTTTTAAACCTGATTTATCAAGAATATCTTTTCCTTTTTCAAAATTTGTTCCTGCTAATCTGACAACCAAGGGAACATTTATTTGTGTTTTTTTTGCTGCATCAACTACTCCTTGTGCTAAGACATCACATTTCATAATACCTCCAAAAATGTTTATAAGAATTCCTTTCACATTTTTGTCAGACAAAATTATTTTTAAAGCTTCTGATACTTTTTCTTTCGAAGCACCACCACCGACGTCAAGAAAGTTTGCGGGCTCTTGCCCATAGAGTTTAATAATATCCATTGTAGCCATTGCCAATCCAGCACCATTTACCATACAACCTATGCTTCCATCTAATTTAATGTAAGACAAATCAGATTTGCTTGCCTCTATCTCTATAGGATCCTCCTCGTTCAAATCTCTTAGCTGTAATATTTCTGGGTGTCTAAACAATGCATTATCATCAAAATTTATTTTAGCATCTAGGCAAATAATTTCTTCCTGCTTTGTTAGAATAAGAGGATTTATTTCAACCATACTAGCATCTAAATTTATAAAAAGTTTATAAATCGATTTCACAAGATTAATTGCATCTAGTTTTTGCTTTGGTTTGAGATTAAATATTTTAATTATATTTTCACATTCCTTATCTGAAATGTTATGATCTAAATCTACTTTCGTGGTATGAATTTTATTAGGATTATTTTTTGCAACATCTTCAATATCCATTCCACCTTGATCACTTGAAATAAATGCTATTTTTGAACTTGCCCTGTCAACTAAACAGGATAAATAAAATTCTTTATCGATATCAGAAGGTTCTTCAACATATAATCTTTTGATCACTTTCCCCAGTGGCCCCGTTTGATGAGTTATAAGTTTTTTACCAATTAAATTATTTGCTGCTTTTTCTAATTCATTTATATTATTTACTATTTTAATTCCACCTGCCTTACCTCTACCTCCAGCATGTATTTGCGCCTTTAAAACAAATTTATCACTATTTAAATTTTTTACTTTTTCTAAAATATCTTTAACAGTAAAACCAAATATTCCATTTGGAACATTTGCTCCATATTTTTTAAGTAATTCTTTTGCTTGATGCTCGTGTATATTCATTATTTAGCTAAATCAGGATCAATTTTAGATGCTGCTTCCCAAAGTTTTTTCACCGCATCAACAGAATTTAAAAACTCAGATTTTTCTTTTTCATCTAAATCAATCACTTCAATTTTTTCTACGCCATTTTTTCCTAAGATTATTGGAACCCCAGCATAAATATTTTTAATACCATATTCACCATTTAGATAAGCTGCACAAGGTAACATTTTCTTTTCATCTTTTAAAAACGATTCTGCCATCTCAATACCTGACGCAGCTGGCGCATAAAAAGCAGAACCCTTCTCAAGAAATTTTACAATTTCTGCTCCGCCATCTCTTGTTCTCTGATTAATACTTTCAAGTCTCTCAATCGAAATCTTTCCAGTTTTAACTAAATCCAGCAAAGGTTTACCAGAAACTTTTGTGAACCTTGGAAGTGGGACCATAGTGTCACCATGACCTCCCATAACCATTGCTTCGATTTCTCTTACTGGGATATTTAATTCAAGTGATAAAAATAGTTTAAACCTTGAGCTATCTAATATTCCCGCCATTCCCACAACTTTATTTGTTGGTAATCCAGAAAATTTTTGGAAAGCCATAACCATTACATCTAGCGGATTAGTAATACAAACTACAAAAGCGTCTGGAGCATTTTGTTTAACCCCTACGGCTACTTGTTTCATTATCTTTAAATTTATTCCTAGTAAATCATCTCTACTCATTCCTGGTTTTCTAGGAACACCCGCAGTTATAATTACAACATCTGAATTTTTTATGTCCTGATAATTATCGGTTCCTGAAAATTTTACATTAAAACCATCAACAGAGGATGATTGAGCAATATCTAATGCTTTACCCTTAGCAACTCCACTTGCAACATCAAATAAAACAACCTCATTTACTAATTCTTTAATTCCAATAAGATGAGCTAAAGTTCCACCAATTTGTCCTGCTCCTATTAGAGATATCTTGCTCATAATTTTATTTCATTGTTGGCATTACAAACTCTGGATTTGATCTTATTCCAGACGGCCATCTTGATGTTACTGTTTTAAGTTTAGTATAAAATTTTATTCCTTCCATTCCATGCATTGCGCTATCACCAAATAATGATCTCTTCCATCCTCCAAAACTATGAAAGGCCATTGGAACTGGAATAGGTACATTTATTCCAACCATTCCAACCTGAATTTTACTTGCAAATGTTCTGCCCGCATCTCCATCTCTAGTATAAATACTTACTCCATTACCATACTCGTGATCATTGATTAATTTTGCAGCTTCTTCAAAAGTTTTTACTCTAATAACAGATAAAACTGGTCCAAAAATTTCTTCTTTATAAATTCTCATGTCTTTCTTTACATGATCAAACAAGCATCCTCCTATATAAAAACCTTTTTCATAGCCCTGTAATTTTAAATTTCTTCCATCAACAATTAATTTTGCTCCCTCTTTTACTCCTAAATCTACGTAACTCTTTACTTTATCTAAATGTTCTTTTGTTACTAGTGGACCCATCTCAGAAGTTTTATCCATGCCTGGTCCTACCTTTAAAGCTTCTGCTTTTTTAGACAACCTTGATACTAAATCATCACCTATATCTCCCACAGCGACAGCAACTGATTGAGCCATACATCTCTCACCTGCAGATCCATAAGCAGCACCCATTAATCCATTTACAGCACCATCTAAGTCACAATCAGGCATTACTACTAGATGATTCTTTGCGCCTCCTAATGCTTGAACCCTTTTTTCATTTTTCGCTGAGTTTTCATAAATATATTTTGCAATTGGAGTAGAACCAACAAAACTCACTGCTTTAATTTGTTTATTTGTTAAAATGGCATCTACTGAATCTTTATCACCATTTATTACATTAAATACTCCATCTGGTAGACCTGCTTCTTTTAAAAGTTCAGCTAGCTTAATTGAGCAAGATGGATCTTTTTCTGAAGGCTTAAGAATAAACGTATTTCCACAAGCTATAGCTATAGGGAACATCCACATTGGTACCATAGCTGGAAAATTGAAAGGGGTAATACCTGCAACTACTCCTAAAGGCTGTCGCATTGACCAACTATCAACATTAGTTCCCACATTCTCCGAAAACTCTCCCTTTAATAAATGGGGTATCCCACATGCAAACTCAACAACTTCTAGGCCTCTTGTGAGAGAACCTTTTGCGTCTTCATAAACTTTTCCGTGTTCTGAAACTATCATTTGAGTAAGTTCATCAGAATTTTTTTCTATTAATTCTTTAAACTTAAACATCACTCTTGCTCTTTGTAATGGTGGTTTTAATGACCATTGATCAAAAGCCTTTTTTGCAATTTCTACGGCCTCATCCAAATCAGATTTTGAAGCCAACATAACTTCAGCTTGCTGTTCACCTGTCGCAGGATTGAAAACTTTACCTTTCTTTTTTGATGAACCAGGAACTATTTTTCCACCTACAAAATGTTCAATTAGTTTCATGAATATGATCTTTTAGATTAAAAACAATTAATAGTCTAATGTTTTAAATGTTTGATGTAGCTAACATCTTTTTAATTTCAGCAATAGCTTTTGCTGGGTTTAAGCCTTTTGGACACGAATTGGTACAATTCATAATAGTATGACACCTATATAATTTCAATTCATCAGCTACTTTTTTTAATCTTTCCTTTCTATCCTCGTCTCTACTATCTATTATCCATCTATATGCTTGCAGCAATACTGCGGGTCCTAAATATTTATCACCATTCCACCAATAACTTGGGCAAGACGTAGAACAACAAGCACACATAATACATTCATATAAACCATCTAGTTTTGATCTATCTTCTTTAGATTGAATATTTTCTTTATCAGTTTTTTTAGATGTCTTTAACCATGGTTGAACTGACTCATATTGTTTATATAGCGTACTTAAATCGCCAATTAAATCTTTAAGAACTTTTAAATGTGGTAAAGGATAAATATTAATATCGCCTTTAATTTCATCATGGGATTTTGTGCACGCTAAACCGTTTTTTCCATCCATATTCATTGCACAAGAACCACAAACACCATGAGCGCAAGACCTTCTGTATGCCAAGCTAGGATCAATCTCATTTTTAATTTTATTTAAAATATCTAAAACTTTTGATGGACAATTATCCATATCGATTTCGTAAGTATCAATTCTAGGTTTTTCCCCTGTAGATGGGTCCCATCTATATACATTGACTTTACGTATATTCTTAGATCCAGTTTTATCTTTATAATACTTTCCTTTTTGGATCTTAGAATTTTCTGGTAAGTTTATTTGGACCATTAGTATACTCTTTCTTGAGGAGGAAAATATTGAACTTCAGTTGTAAGTGTAGACTTGTGAACTGGTCGATAGTCAATTTTTGTCTCTTTTCCATCACACCAAGATAATGTGTGTTGCATAAATTTTTTGTCATCTCTCTTTGGATAATCCTCTCTGGCATGAGCACCTCTGCTTTCTTTTCTATGATAAGCTGAGTCCATTGTCGTGATTGCTTGTCTAATAAGATTATCAAACTCTAAAGTTTCTACTAGGTCAGTATTGAATATTAATGATTTATCTTTAACAGCTATTGTATCCATTCCATCAAAAGGTTTTCTTATTTCTTGAGTACCTTCTTTTAAGGTTTCTTCTGTTCTAAAGACTGCACATTTTGATTGCATAGTTTTTTGCATAGCTAATCTTAAATCTGCGGTATTGTTGCTACCATTACCATTTCTCAATTTATCAAATCTCTCCAAACATTTATCCGTTTCAGAATTTGGAATCTCTTCGTGTGGCATACCTGGCTTAACAAGCTCTGCAGCTCGTTTTGCTGCGGCACGTCCAAAAACTACTAAATCAATTAATGAATTTGATCCTAGCCTATTTGCACCATGAACTGATACACATGCTGCTTCTCCTATTGCCATTAGTCCTGGCACAGTTTTTTCAGATCCATTAACCGTTAAAACTTCTGCTTTATAATTTGTTGGTATACCTCCCATATTATAATGAACGGTTGGTACAACTGGTATAGGTTCTTTAGTTACATCAACGTTGGCAAATAACCTTGAGGACTCTGAGATACCAGGAAGTCTCTCTTCTATAACCTTTGGATCTAAGTGATTAAGATGTAAGTGAACATGATCTTTTTCTTTACCAACTCCCCTACCTTCATTTATTTCAACAGCTATCGATCTACTTACTACATCTCTTGAGGCAAGGTCTTTTGCTTTGGGTGCGTATCTTTCCATGAATCTCTCTCCTTTTGAATTCAAAAGATAACCACCCTCACCCCTGACACCCTCTGATATTAAAGTTCCATGTCCATAAATTCCTGTTGGATGAAATTGAACGAATTCCATATCCTGCAAAGGCAAACCTGCTCTTAAAACCATTGCATTTCCATCTCCAGTACAAGTATGAGCTGATGTTGCAGAGTAATAAACTTTCCCATATCCACCAGTTGCAATTATAGTTATGTGGGACCTAAACCTATGAATTGTTCCATCATTTAAATTCCAAGCAATCAATCCTTTGCAAGCACCGTCTTTCATAAGTAAATCCAATGCAAAATATTCAATAAAAAATTCTGTGTTATGCTTTAATGCTTGTCCATATAGTGTGTGAAGAATAGCATGACCAGTTCTATCAGCAGCTGCACAAGTTCTTTGTACAGTCTCATTACCATAATTTTTTGTCATACCACCAAAAGGTCTTTGATAAATTTTTCCATCTTCCGTCCTGCTAAATGGAACACCATATTTTTCCAGCTCAAGAACTGCTCTAGGAGCTTCTTTGCATAAATATTCAATTGAGTCCTGATCTCCAAGCCAATCAGATCCTTTAACTGTATCATACATATGCCAACGCCAATCATCTTCACCCATGTTTCCCAAAGCAGCAGAAATACCCCCTTGGGCAGCTGATGTATGGCTTCTTGTAGGAAAAACTTTTGATATACATGCCGTACTTAAACCAGCTTCACTCAGACCAACAGCAGCTCTTAAACCAGAACCACCAGCGCCGAGGACGACTACATCATATTCATGATCTATTATTTTATATGAACTCATAAACTAAATTTTAATAAAACTATTATTGTAATTAAAGGAATTGTTATAGCAAAGAAATATAATAATTTGTTTGCGACACTTTTTATTTTTTCTTCATGAACATAATCCTCAAAAATCTCACTTATTGTTAGTGCAGTATGGAAAAAAGCGGTAATTATTAACAAAGAAAGCAGGAATTTAGTTGTTTGGTTGCTGAAAAAGACAATTATTTGATCAAGATCTTGATCGTATATTGATATGAAGTTTATCATGAACCAGACCATCAGTGGTATTAAAATAAAAGAGCTTATTTTTAAAAAGATCCATTTTTTTGTAGCGTTAATCATTAAATTATACCTCGTCCAATAAAATAAACTAAACAAGTAAAGATAAATGATCCAAATATTACACAAAGCCCGGTTATGTTTGATATTTTTAAATCAAAACCATAACCAAAATCCCAAAATAGATGTCTTATTTCACTTAATATCTGAAAAGTGAAAGACCAAGTAATAGCAATAACAAAAAATTTCCCAAAAAATGAATTATAGAAATTATTAAATAAATCGTAATACTGGCCGAATAAAAAAGAAAATATTACCCAAATACTTAAGAATATAAAAAATAAATAGTTTATTACACCTGATATCCTGTGAGAAATTGAAACTAAAGACGATATGTGCCAATTGTAAATTTGTATGTGTGGTGATAATGGATTATCGTTTTTCATTTAATTTTTATTATAGTAAGTTTCTGCAATTTCAACAGCATTAAGTGCAGCGCCTCTAAGTAAATTATCAGAAACAATCCACAAATTTATAGAATTTTTGTTAGAATTATCTGTTCTTATTCTAGATATAAATGTCTCATTTTTTTCCGCCGCGTCCACTGGTGTAGCGTACATATTATCTGAAGGTTCATCTATTACCTTGCATCCTTCAGCTTTATTTAAAACTTTTTTTATTTCTGATGGAGATACAGTTTTTGTAAATTCTATGTTTAATGACTCTGCATGTGATATTAAAACAGGAATACGAACACATGTTGCTGTTAATTCAATTTTTTTATCTAAAATTTTTTTAGTTTCATTAACCATTTTTAGTTCTTCTTTTGTGTATCCATCATTTAAAAAATCATCAATATGAGGTATTGCATTAAATGCAATTTGTTTTGTAAAATTTTTTGATGTAACTTCTTTATTATCTAAAACAGCTTTAGTTTGATCTATCAGTTCATCCATTGATGCTTTACCAGCCCCAGAAACTGATTGATATGTAGATACTACAACTCTTTTAATGTTAAATAAATCATGTAAAGGCTTTAAAACAATAACCATTTGTGCGGTGGAACAATTTGGATTTGCTATAATATTTTTTTTTAAATTACTAAGATGTTGTTTATTTACCTGTGGTACAATTAACGGTACGTCTGGATCCATTCTAAAAAAACTTGAATTATCAATGACAACAGAAAATTTGGCTGCTTTAGGTGCATAGGTCTCAGATATTTTTTTTCCTGCTGAAAAAAAAGTGATGTCAACTTTAGAAAAATCGAAATTTTCTAAGTTTTCAACTTTTATTTTTTTTCCTTTAAAGGATAATTCTTTACCTGAACTTTTTTTAGATGCTAATAGATGAAGGTTTTCTATTGAAAGTTTTTTTTGTTCCAAAACTTCAATGATTTTACGTCCTACATTTCCTGTGGCACCAACAATAGCGATTTTCATGACTTATTTAATACTTTATATTAGATAAAGGGTAAATCGCAAACTGTTCCATTTGCAGATTTACCATTAATATTTATTTTAAATTTTGAAGATTTATCCCAATTGAGATCTTTAAGCATTGCTATCCCTATTACTTTTTTAAAGTGAGGTGAATAAACTCCTGATCTTAATTCACCAATAGCTTTGTTATTGCTATCAAAAATTTTAATTGTCTCAGAAATGCTTATATTGTCGATGTCAATTTTTACGCCCATAAGTTTTTTTTTAATGCCATTTTTATTATATTTAATTAACTCTTCTTTACCTAAAAAATCTACATTGCTGTCAATATTTACATATTTGTCCAGGCCGCATTCATAAGGGTTATCACTATTGTCCATATCATTCCCGTAAGAAAGTAATCCGCTTTCTATTCTTTCAATTAAATTTGGACAACCTGGTTTTACATTAAATTCTTTACCATCTTCAAAAAGTTTGTCATATAACTGTAAACCAGATTTTGTATTTTCAACGTAAATTTCATATCCCCCTTGCTTTGACCAACCTGACCTAGCTATCAAATGCTTATCTCCACCGAATTCAAAATAATCAAAACCAAAAAATTTCATTTCTGCTATTTTTTTTCCAAAAATTTTTTCCATTAGACCAAAAGATTTTGGACCCTGAACTGCCATAATATTTACATCTGGCTCAGTAATCTTAACGTTAAATCCTTTTCCGATTGCTAAACCTTTTGCAAATAAAATTACATCCGAGTCAGCAATAGATATCCACCACTTGTCCTCTTTTATTTTTAAAACAACTGGGTCATTAATCATTCCACCATTTTCATCTATTATTGGACAGTAGTAACATCTTCCTATTTTAGATTTAGATAAATCTCTACAAGTCATCAGCTGGACTAATTTAGATGAGTCTTTTCCACTTATTTCCACTTGTCTTTCAGCTGCAACATCCCAAACTTGTACATGCTCTTTTAGATGATGATAAGAGTCCTCAAGGGAGCCAAAGCTTGCGGGTAAAAGCATGTGATTATAAATTGTGTACGATGTTACACCTTGATCCTCTATTCTTGATGAATAAGGGGTACTTCTTAATCTTCTTGATTTAGCAATATTAAATTTTTTCATTTTTTATTTTTAAAATAAATTCTTTAACAATTTCTCTCATTTCAAAAGCTTTTTCAAAAATTATCATATGACCACAATCAGAAATCACTTTATTTTCTGAATTTTTAATTAATTCAGACATCTTATTTCCAACTTTAAGTGGCACCATTTTATCTAGATCTCCAAATATACATAAAGTTGCGCAATTAATTTTTTCTAAAGATTCTTTTCCAGACTTGTAATTATTACAAGCCTTTAAGTCTACAGATAAAATCTCAATAATCTCTCTAGATGAATTAATTATCTTTTTTACTGGATTTCCACCAATAAAAGCCTTGGAACCTTCGTATCCCCATTTCATCATTAATAAAATTGCTTTGTCGTCACCTGCTTCTGCAAGATCTATTAAATCTTGATTAACTGGCATTTTGTATGATCCTGCAACTAAAACTAATCCACTTATATGCTCAGGAAATTTTGAGGCAAAATCTATTCCAACTAAGCATCCTTGTGAGTGTCCTATTATAATTATTTTTTTTATTTTTAATACATCCATAAAATTTTTTACCCATGAGGACATATCTTCAATTGATTTGAGGGAGGGCCCTTCTGATGTTCCGTGACCTGGTAGATCTACCGATAAAACATTATATCCTTGTGTTGCATAAAACTGCTCATGTAAAGACCAGACTATATGAGTTAAACCACTACCATGCATCAACATTATTGATGGCTTATCTTTATCAAAATCAAAGCCACCAGTTGAAACGAATACATTTTTTCCGTTTACGTTTAAATTCAGTTAAGCTCCTTAGCTAATTTCCTTAATTCAAATTTTTGTATTTTTCCTGTTGAAGTCTTTGGTAGTTCACAAAATTCGATTTTTTTTGGCACTTTAAATCCTGCTAAAGTTTCTTTGCAATATGATATTAATTCTTTTTCTGTAACTTCTTTATCTTTTACTTTCTCAATAAATGCACATGGGACTTCCCCCCATTTTTCATCTGGCTTTGCAACGACTGCAGCAATAGACACACTTGGATGTTTAGATAGTGTATTCTCTATCTCAATTGAAGAGATATTCTCACCGCCTGAAATTATAATATCTTTAGATCTATCTTTAATTTTTATATAGCCATCAGGGTTTGTTACTGCTAGGTCTCCGGAGTGAAACCATCCATGTGACATTGCTTTATCGGTAGCATTTTTATCTTTAAAATATCCCTTCATAACAATGTTTCCTCTTATCATAATTTCACCAATTGTTTTTCCATCCATTGGAACTGGTTTCATTGTTTCAGGATCCATAACCATTGTATCTTCAGTATTAGGATACCTAACTCCTTGTCTCGCTTTAATTTCATTTTTTTTATCCTCGTCATATGAGTTCCACTCATCATTCCATGCACACTGCAGAATATGACCATAGGTTTCTGTTAAACCATAAACATGCATTACCTCAAATCCCAGTGCCTCCATTTTTTTAAAAATAATACTTGGAGGAGGTGCTCCCGCGGTTAGTACATAAACTTTATGATTTAATTTTTTTCTTTCAGACTCAGATGCTCCTGTTATCATATTTAAAACTATTGGCGCTCCACCAAAATGTGTAATTTTATGTTTATCAATTAACTCAAAAATTTTTTTAATATCTATCGCTCTTAGACATATTGTTCGTCCATTAAGCATTGGAACTGTCCAAGGATACCCCCAACCATTACAATGAAACATTGGAACTATAGTCAAAAAATTTAATCTATTTGGCATGTTCCATGCAACTGCACTGCCAGTTGACATTAGGTAGGATCCCCTATGATGATACACAACTCCTTTCGGGTTACCAGTTGTGCCAGATGTATAACTAAGTGAAATTGCTTGCCATTCATCTTTTGGTCTTTTCCATACATAGTTATCATCTCCTGTTTTTAAAAATTCTTCATATTCTTTCTCTCCAATTTTTTTTAGTAATGATTGGTCTGCATAATCATCTTGAATATCTATGATTATTGGTTTTATTTTTGTTTGTGTAAGTGCTTTTTGAACTACAGAATGAAGTTGCCTATCTACCATAAGTACTTTGGCTTCACTATGATCAATTATATATGCTACAGTTTTAGCATCTAGTCTTGTATTAATTGTATTTAATATTGCACCAGTCATTGGCACAGAATAATGAGCCTCAAAAATTTCAGGTGTATTAAATGCCATTACCGAAACAGTATCTCCTTCACCTATTCCAATTTTTTCTAAAGCACTTGCAAACTTAATGCACCTTTTATAAATTTCTTGCCAAGTATATTTCTTATCTTCGTAAATAAGTGCTTCATAATTAGGATATATATCTTTAGCTCTTTCCAAAAAACTTAATGGGGTTAATGGCACAAAGTTAGCGTGATTTTTATCTAGATTTTGATTGTATTTATTCATCAATTAAATTTATGATCCATTATGCAATTGCTTCCACTTATTGCAGAAACATAATGGCTCTCGATTCTTGGTAAAACTCTCTCAAAATAAAATTTAGCTGTATTTATTTTATCTTCGTAAAATTGCTTATTAGAGTTATAGTTTTCATAGCTGACCTCTAGTACTTTCACCCATGAATGGGCAACTGCTATATAACCTAAAACTTTTAGATAATCATTACATGCTGCACTTACATCATTTTTTGATTTTTGCATTTTATCTTTTATCCAATCAGTAAATTTATTAAGAGTCTTAATACTATTTTCCAACTTATAGTTAAAAATTTTCAAATTTGAATTTTTGTTAGATAAATCCTTTTTTAAACTTTCAATATAATTTGATATAATATCTCTTTCCTTATTCATTAGCTTCCTAAAAACTAAATCAATGGCCTGGACCGAGTTTGTTCCCTCATAAATAGGTGTAATTCTATTATCCCTATATAATTGCTCAATGCCTTGATCTTTTGTATATCCATATCCCCCGTGTATCTGCATTGCATCGCTTGTGATTTCCATACCTAAATCTGTAAACATTGATTTAACAACAGGTGTCATCAACGAAACAAGTTCAGAGGCTTCCTTCCTTACTTTTTCATCAGAGTGATACAAGCTTACTTCTGTTTGTTGTGATAACCAAAAACATAATGCTCTCTCACCTTCAATTATAGATTTCATATTGAGAAGCGATTTTCTTATGTCTGCATGCTCAATTATTAAATCTGCTCCACCATTTTCAGTTTTTCCATTATGAGATTTGCCTTGCTTTCGTTCCTTTGCATAACTTAATGAGTTTTGATAAGCAATTTCTGAAATACCTAACCCTTGAATACCCACAACAATTCTCTCTAAATTCATCATTGTGAACATTGAATTGAGTCCTTTATTTTTTGGTCCTATCATATATCCAGTGGCATCATCAAAATTTAAAACACATGTTGCTGAACCTTTGATACCCATCTTGCTTTCTATAGAGCCTGTTGATACTCCATTCCTTGGACCAATTGTTCCATCATCTTTAACGATAAATTTTGGTACCAAAAATAAACTTATTCCTTTAGTTCCACTTGGTGAATCTGATGCTCTAGCGATTACTAAATGAATTATATTCTCGGTTAAATCATGATCGCCTGATGTAATAAATATTTTTTGGCCGCTTAATTTATAAGTTCCATCTGGTTGCTCTATTGCTTTTGTTTTTAACAAACCCAAATCTGTACCACATACTGGTTCTGTTAAACACATAGTGCCGCTCCAGATACCTTCAACTATTTTCGGTAGATATTTATTTTTAATTTCTTCTGTGGCGTGATGATTAATGCAATTATATGCTCCTATACTTAATTCTGAATAAAGCTTAAATGATAAGCAAGCTGAAGATAACATTTCATCAAAAAAAGCGCTTACTGTTTTCGGCATTCCTTGACCACCGTATTTTGGATCACACGATAAAGAAGTCCATCCATCTTCAATATATTTTTTATATGCCTCTTTATAGCCTGGCGGGGTTCTTACAATACCATTTTCTAATACAGTTGGATTTTCATCACCTGATTTTGCTAAGGGTAATATAATATTTTGATTTATTTTTGCTGCCTCTTCTAAAATATTTTTTACTAAATCTGGGGTTACATCTTTATATTTGTCAATTTCATTATACTTTTTATTGTTTCTTAATTTTTCATAAAGAAACATCATATCTTCAACTGGTGCTGTATAAGTTGTCATAATTTTTAATAAAATAATTGAAATTGTCTATTTTTGCAAACAAGCAATAATCGCATCCCCAATCTCTTTAGTAGACACTTCTTTATTGCCTTTTGAACAAATATCCTTAGTTCTAAGGCCATCATCGAGGATTTTTTGTACAGCAGAATCAAGCTCTTTGGACTCTTTATCTAAATTTAAAGAATATTTTAAAGCCATAGAAAAACTTAATATCGTGGCTATTGGGTTGGCAATACCTTTTCCAGCAATATCTGGAGCTGACCCATGTACTGGCTCATACATCGATCTCATATTTCCATCTTTATCTTTTGCGCCTAAAGATGCTGAAGGTAATAACCCAAGTGAACCTGTTAACATTGCAGCCTCATCTGATAAAATATCTCCAAATAAATTATCTGTCACTATAACATCAAATTGTTTTGGGTTTCTTAATAGTTGCATAGCACAATTATCTGCCAACATATGTTCTAGCTCCACTTCTTTAAACTCTTTATCATGAACTGCTTGAACCTCTTCTTTCCAAAGTTGTCCAGCTTCCATAACATTTGACTTCTCACAGGAAGTAACTTTATTATTTCTTTTTTTTGCAAGATCAAAAGCTACTCTCGAAACTCTTTCGATTTCACTTGTCGTATAAGTATGTGTATTAATACCCTTTCTTTCACCATTATCTATTGGTTTGATCCCTCTGGGTTCTCCAAAATATATTCCTCCTGTAAGTTCTCTAACTATCATTATGTCAAGCCCAGAGACTATTTCTGGTTTTAAACTTGATGCATCCACCAATTGTTTAAAACAAATTGCAGGCCTTAAGTTTGCGAAAAGTTTTAATTCTTTTCTTAATTTTAATAATGCTCTCTCTGGTTTTTTTGAAAAATCCAGGTTATCCCACTTTGGACCTCCTACTGCTCCCAAAATTACAGCCTCACTTTCTAAAGCTTTATAAAATACCTCATCAGTTATTGGTGTTCCATGTTTATCAAATGCAGCACCGCCAACTAGATCTTCATCGATTTCAAAATCTAAAGATCTATTTTTATTTAACCAACTTATAATTTTTTTTACCTCTGCAATTACTTCGGGACCAATTCCATCACCTGGTAAAAGTAAAATTTTTCTTTTTTTTACTTTAATCATTAAACACCCATGGTTTAGAAGATTTCAATTTTTTTTCAAATTCCTGAATATTAGATGATTTCTCCAAAGATAGTGCGATGTCATCTAGCCCTTCCAACAAACATTTTTTTTTAAAAGGTTCAATTTTAAAACTAATTTCGTTATTTCCATAAATGATTTTTTCATCATTTAAGTTTACTTCTATTTCCTCTTTTCTTTTTGAATATTCAGCTAATTCTTTAATTTTCTCTTCCTCTAAAATTATTGGCAGTATACCATTCTTAAAACAGTTATTATAAAATATATCAGCATAACTTGTGCTGATAACACATGTTATACCAAAATCTAAAAGAGCCCATGGAGCATGTTCTCTGGATGAACCGCAACCAAAATTATTCCCTGCAATTAAAATTTTTGAATTATCAAACGGTTTTTTATTTAAAATAAATTCTTTTACAGTATTTCCATCGTTATCATATCTCATTTCATGAAAGAGATTTTTCCCAAGACCAGTTCTTTTGATTGTTTTTAAAAATTGTTTTGGAATTATCATATCCGTATCAATATTTACTATCGGTAGATAAGCTGGGATACTTTTAAGTGATATAAATTTTTTCATTAATTTTGGTATTTTCTTACATCGTCAAGATTTCCAGCTATTGCAGCAGCAGCTGCCATTCCTGGGCTAACTAAGTGAGTTCTTCCACCTCTTCCTTGTCTACCTTCAAAATTTCTATTTGAAGTAGATGCACATCTTTCTTGGGGTTTTAGTTTATCAGCATTCATTGCTAAACACATAGAACAGCCTGGCTCTCTCCACTCAAATCCAGATTCTATAAATATCTTATGCAAACCCTCTTGCTCTGCCTGCTCTTTAACTAAACCTGATCCAGGCACCACCATACCATGGACATGAGAGGCCTTTTTTTTATTTTTTAAGATTTGGGCTGCTTCGCGTAAATCCTCAATTCTTCCATTTGTACAGCTTCCAATAAAAACTTTATCAATTTTAATATCTTGAACTTTTATATCTGGTTTAAGACCCATATATTCTAAGGATCTATTTATTGAATTTTTCTTATCCTCGTTTTTTTCATTATTAGGATTTGGTATTTTTCCATTTATCGGCACAACATCTTCGGGTGATGTTCCCCAAGTTACCATTGGAGCAATATCTTCTCCGTTTAAATTAATTTCTTTATCAAATTTTGCGTTTTTATCAGTTTGAAGTGAATTCCAATATTCTAGGGCTTTATCCCAGTTTTCATTTTTTGGTGACATTGGTCTTCCTTTTAAATAATTAAAAATTTTTTCATCTGGCTGAATAAGTCCAGCCCTAGCACCACCTTCAATTGACATGTTGCAAATTGTCATTCTCTGCTCAACAGACAGTTCTGAAATAACTGAACCAGCATACTCTAATACACATCCGGTACCACCTGCGGTCCCTATCTTTCCAATTATTTGCAAGATAACATCTTTTGAAGTTACTCCTATAGAAAGTTTTCCATTTACGTTTATTCTAAAATTTTTAGCTTTTTTTTGTACAAGTGTTTGCGTAGCCAATACATGCTCTACTTCTGATGTGCCTATTCCAAATGCTAGAGCACCAAATGCTCCATGGGTTGCTGTATGACTATCTCCACAAACTATCACTGTTCCAGGTTGAGTAAAACCTTGTTCGGGCCCTACTATGTGGACTATGCCCTGTCTTTTGTCGTCCATGCCAAACAATTTTACACCAAACTCCTTACAATTTTTTTCCAACGTTTCAACTTGAATTTTTGAGTCAATATCTTCAATTCCTTTTGATCTATCAGTGGTTGGGATATTATGATCAACTACTGCTAGGGTTAACTTTGGTTGTCTTACTTTCCTATTTGAATTCCTTAGACCCTCAAATGCTTGTGGACTAGTAACCTCATGTATTAAATGTCTATCTACAAATAATAATGAAGTTCCATCTTCTTGTTGATGAACTAAATGTTCATTCCAGATTTTATCGTATAAAGTCTTAGGCATTTAGAAAAAGATTATTTTTTTTCTTTTAGAGTCTCTTTTTCATTTTTTTCTTCAGAGGTATCTTTTTTCTCAACAGACTCTTTATTAGTTTCCTCAATTTTTTTAGCTTCCTCAGCTTTAACTTCACTTGTAGTTGTTGGCTGCTCTGTTTTTACATCTACTTCAATACCAATTTTTTTCTTAATTTTTTCTGCAATTCTTGCAGATTTACCTGTTCTGTCTCTTAGATAGTAAAGTTTTGCTCTTCTAACTTTTCCAGATCTTACCACCTTTATTGAATCCACGATAGGGCTGTAAAGTGCAAATGTTCGCTCCACACCTTCGCCAAAAGAGATTTTTCTCACCGTAAAAGATGAATTTAAATCTCTATTTTTTTTTGCAATACAAACTCCCTCGAAGTACTGAATTCTATCACGTTTTCCCTCAGTAATTTTTACACCAACTTTAACAATATCCCCAGGAAAAAAATTGGGTAATTTTTTCTCTGCAGCTATTTTTTTAACATTGGCTTGGTTAATTTCTTCAATTGTTTTCATTTGCAAATTTGTCAATTTAATTTTTTTTATTATTATATTTTTGCCATAAATCTGGTCTACGGACGCGAGTTATAGCCTCTGATTGAGATAAACGCCAGTCTTTAATTTTCGCATGATCTCCTGATAAAAGCACATTTGGCACACTTTTTTCTTCCCAGATTTGTGGTTTTGTATATTGTGGGTACTCCAATAAACCGTTTTCAAAGCTTTCATCGTCAGTTGATTTTTTGTTTCCAATTACACCAGGTATCAATCTCAATATCGCATCTAAAAAAACATATGTTGCTGTTTCTCCTCCAGAGAGAACAAAATCTCCTATACTAATCTCTTCAATTTTTCTATTTTCCAAAACTCTTTGATCTATACCTTCAAAATGTCCACAAATTATATTTACTTTATTTTTTGAAGAAAGTTCTCTTGCAATTTCCTGGCTAAAAACTTTTCCCCTAGGAGAAAGATATACTATTTTTTCTCCGTCACTAATATTATGATCTAGTGATTTTGCTAAAACATCTGGCTTAATCAACATTCCAGATCCGCCACCATATGGAGTATCATCAACAGTTTTATGTTTGTCTATTGCGTAATCTCTAATGTTTACAGTTTTAATATCCCAAATTTTTTTTTCTAGAGCTTTTCCATAAAGCCCTTTTTTAAAAGGTCCAGGAAAGTATTCGGGATATAAAGTAAATATTTGAGCTATAAACATTTTTATTTTTTCTCCTCTGCCTTTGGAGCTTCCTTTGGTGCATCAGCTTTTTTCTCTTCTGCCTTTGGAGCTTCTTCTTTATCTTCTTTTTTTCTATCTTTTTTAGGGATAGCTTTCATTGGATTGTTTCCTTTTGCTGGCATAGGGACTAACTCATGTTCACCAAGTAATCTTGCAACACGAGTTGTTGGCTGTGCTCCTTGGCTAAGCCAATATTTTATTCTATCTGTTTGTAGTCCAATTCTCTCTTTTTTTTCTTTTGGCAATAGTGGATTGAAAAAACCTAACTTTTCTATAAATCTTCCATCTCTTGGAAATTTACTGTCAGCTACAACTATTTTATAAACTGGCCTTTTTTTGGTTCCTCCCATTGATAATCTAAGTTTTAACATTTTTCTCCTTTTTTTATTTTAGTTGGTTAAAAAGTTCAGGCGGTATACCTTTGTCTGCCATTCCTTTCATATTTCCTTTTGACATCTTTTTCATCATTTCAGACATCATTTTAAATTGCTTTAGCAATTTATTGATAGTGGCTATGTCTGTACCTGAGCCATTAGCAATTCTTTTTTTTCTTGATCCGTCAATTATTTTTGGGTTCTGTCTTTCTTTTGTTGTCATAGACAAAATTACAGCCTCATTTTGACTGATTACTTTTTCATCTACACCTGACTGATCCATTTGTGATTTAATTTTAGAAACTCCAGGTAAGAAGGACATTATACCCTCTATACCACCCATTTTTTTCATCTGTTTTAATTGTGATAAATAATCCTCTAAAGAAAATTGACCTTTTTTTAAATTTTCTTCTGTTTTTTTTAATTTTTCTTCATCAAAATCTTCAGCAGCTTTTTCAACAAGGCTTACTATATCACCCATTCCTAAGATTCTATTTGCAATCCTTTCAGGATGAAAAACTTCAAGATTTTCAATTTTTTCTCCAATACCTAAAAATTTTATCGGAACTCCTGATGTATATTTCATACTTAATGCAGCTCCACCTCTTCCATCTCCATCAGATCTTGTAAGAATAATTCCTGAAAGATTAACAGTATTTTTAAATTCTTTAGCAACATTTGCTGCTACTTGTCCTGTTAAGGAGTCTGCAACTAAAATAGTTTCAACAGGATTAATAATTCCTTCAATTTGTTTTACTTCACTCATCATTTGTAAATCAATTTGAGTTCTGCCTGCAGTATCAAAAAGTATTACCTCGGATCCATTAAGGCTTGCTGCACTTAAAGCTCTTCTGCAAATATCAGCTGGTTGTTGTCCTTCAATGACTGGTAAAGTATTAATACTATGTTGCTCACCTAAAAGCCTTAGTTGCTCCTGTGCAGCAGGCCTATAAATATCTAAGCTAACAACCATAACTTTTTTTTTTTTATTTTTTTCTATAAATTTTGCAAGTTTTGCAGTTGTTGTAGTTTTTCCTGAACCCTGTAAACCAACCATCATCATAGATACCGGGGGTACAGCACTAAAATTTAGATCTGAGCTTTCACTTCCAAGTAAATTTATTAATTCGTCATTAACTATCTTAACTACCATTTGCCCTGGTGAAGTAGATCGTATGATCTCTTGTCCTAGAGCTTTTGGTTTTATTTTACTGATAAAATCTTTAGCTACCTCTAACGAAACATCAGCTTCTAGTAATGCTTGTCTTATATTTCTAAGTCCCTCATCAACCTGTTTTTCATCAAGGGATGCTGACTTTTTTAAAGAGGAAAAAATTTCCTCGAATTTATTTGTTAAATTTTCAAACATATTTTTTCCAGCAGCTATCGCACCAGTGGGCGAACCCTCGCTAACTGGTGTCGATCTCTTTGTTACCAAAGACACCGCAAATTGCTGATTTTGCGGAAACTTGGACAAATTATAATAGAGGTTCAAAAAGTCAATAAATAAGTTAAGTATTAAATATATGGAATTTAAAGCTTTTAAAATGGATGGATTAGGCAATGATTTTGTAATTATTGATAATAGAGAAAAAATTATAAATCTTACTAAAGATCAAATAATTAAAATTTGCGATCGAAATTTTATTGGTTGCGATCAATTAATATTTATAAATAAAAACAGTAATTCGGATGGTTCTCTTGAATTTTTTAATTCTGATGGTGGTAAAGCAGAAGCTTGTGGAAATGGTACTAGGTGTGTCGCTGACTTTATAGCAAAAGAAAGTAATAAAAAAACAGTTAATTTGAATACCTCATCTGGTAACCTTAAATCTGTGATACTTGGAAATAATATTGTTTCTACTGAGATTGGGCAGGCTAAAATAAAATGGAATGAAATTCCTTTATCAAAAGAATTAAATACAAAAAATTTAAACATAGAAATAATTGATAAATTTAACAACAAATTTCAGGGCGGTACCGCTGTAAATGTTGGAAATCCTCATATAATTTTTTTTGTAAAAAATATTGAAGATTTTAATATTAAAAAAATTGGTCCTGAAATCGAAAATCACAATCTATTTCCTGAAAAAGTAAATGTTACTTTGGCAAAGGTAATAAGTAAAAACTTAATTAAGGTTAACGTATGGGAGAGAGGAGCAGGAAATACGAAAGCCTGTGGAACTGCAGCTTGTGCAGCTGCAGTTGCTGGAAAATTAAACAACCTAACAGAAGATAAAGTAGATATTGAATTTACAACAGGTAAGCTCTTTATCAATATTGATAAACAAAATTTCATTAATATGAAAGGTCCAGTTTCAAAAATTGATTCTATAAATATAAAATTATAATGAGTATATTTGAGAAATTTAAAAAAGGTTTTAAAAAAAGTGCTGAAAATATCTCTTCAGGTTTTAGAGAAATCCTTGTTAAGAAAGAAATTGATGATAATTCACTTGATAAAATCGAGGAATTTTTAATAAGTTCAGATGTTGGAGTTGATGCTGCTTCAGAAATAAGATTTATTTTATCCCAAGAAAAAATTGATCCAAATTTAGACTTAGTAAAAGAAATAAATAAAATTCTTAAAAATTATATTACTTCAAATATGAGAGTTTTGGAAAAAAAAGATTTTTTTAAAATTAGTACTAATTTAAATGTAACATTAGTAGCTGGGGTTAATGGCTCAGGAAAAACAACAACCATAGGTAAAATTGCAAAAATTTTTAAAGAAAATAATAATAAAGTAATTTTATCTGCATCAGACACATTTAGAGCTGCAGCAATAGAACAACTTGAAAATTGGGCAAATAAAATTGGAGTCAATTTGATTAAATCTCATCAAGGATCAGATCCAGCCTCTGTTGCATATAAAGCCATGGATTTTGCAAAAGAAAATAAATTTAATCAACTAATAATAGATACTGCTGGAAGATTACAAAATAAAAAAAATCTAATGGAAGAGTATAAAAAAATTGCAAATGTTGTAAAAAAAATAGATCAAGCTGCCCCAAACGAAGTAATTCTTGTTTTAGATGCAACTTCTGGACAAAATATAATTAGTCAAGTTGAAGAATTTAATAAAATTATTCCAATAACTGGATTAGTAATGACAAAATTAGATGGCACAGCTAAGGGTGGTATTCTACTAGCTTTATCTAAAAGATATAAGATTCCAATAATAGGTCTTGGTTTAGGTGAAAAAGAAGACGATCTTCAAGTATTTGATGCAGAAAAGTTCGCTGATGCATTTACTCAAATTAATTAATTAAATTGCTGGATATTAGAGGTTTAAATAAATTACATTTATACTTTTTGTCTAAGTCAGCATATCCACAATTTTTAGCATATGATGAAATTATAAATTCTAATTTTCCGTTTTTGTCATTAGACCGCAATTCTTTTTTTTGAATATCAAACATAAGATTTTTTGAAATATTTTTGTTTGCACTTACCATAACTAAGGTGTTGTTATCCTCTAAAAGATAATATGCGAAATCTTCAGGAAATACCGGATAATCGTAATCCATTAAAAATAGTTTAGCTTTATTGGGAAACCATTCATAAGAGATGAGAGGGAGATCTTTTTTTAACTTATGATCATATAGATAAAGATCTTGGGGGTAATCTGTAACATAATTATAATCTTCACCTCTTGCAAGTATCGCATTTTCTCTAGTTTTAAAATAAAGAGTGAATTTTTTATTATAAGACTCCATTTTCCCTATATGAAAGTATTTATCGGATGGCTCGGATAAAGTATTAGTACAATAAAGGATAAAAAAAATAAGTATTAGAATATTTCTCATATTTAATACTTAATTTTTAATTTTGAAGAGTCTTTGTTTAAAATGTGTCTAATTTAGACCCTTGATAAATTTATCTATGGCAAGGACTAAGTTTTGGTCAAATTCCATCATATGATCATCGTTTTTAATAAAATATTTTGATTTAGGATTATTTGCCTTTTCAAAAATTTCAACGCCCATACTA
Organism: uncultured Pelagibacteraceae bacterium; assembly: GCA_902574695.1. Classification (GTDB taxonomy): domain Bacteria; phylum Pseudomonadota; class Alphaproteobacteria; order Pelagibacterales; family Pelagibacteraceae; genus Pelagibacter. Next base: position 28,897 of record CACGON010000007.1, read on the forward strand.
AAAGGAACAATAGTATCCATCTGTCCATGCAAAACTAAAATTGGAGAATTTATTTTTTGTATTTTACTTAATGTATCGTATTTATCCTTTAGGATAATTTTAATAGGAAAAATTGGATAATATTTTTGTGCTAGCTTTGTCATTGATGTAAAGGGAGACTCTAATATTATTCCTGAAAATTTAAATTTACTTGCTAAATCAACTGCAACTGCTGTTCCTAGGGACTCACCATATAAAATTATATCTTTATCTTTAATTCCATTTTGATTAAGCCAATTCTTAGAAAATTTTGCATCTTCATACAAACCTTCCTCAGTTGGGTATCCTTTGTTTCCGCTAAAACCTCTGTAAGCAATTATTAAATAATTTATATCAAGTTTTGATAATTCATTAAGCTTATAAACTCTATTATCAAGCTTACCTGCATTGCCATGAAAAAAAAGGATAGTTTTAAAATTTGAATTTTTTTCAAAGTACCATGATACAAGTTTATTGTCTGACTGAACAAAATTCTTTTCTATTTGATGGTTTAATGAGGTTTCATCTAAATAATTATTTTCACTTGGATGATAAAGTAATTTTCTCTGATAAAAAAATAAAAAAATAATTACAAAAATATATAATATTAATAATATAAGAAAGGAATTGAGCGCTATGCTTCCTAATTTCATTAAAAAAAATTATTTTTTATCGAAAAATGCTTCGTAAAACATCATGAAAATAGCGACACCCATAAGCAAATATACTGGAAGCACGTCCCAAAAAGTTATCATCATTGATCTTGTTAATGTTGTTGCAAGACCAATTAGAAAAAAAATTGCAAAAGAAAGACCTATTAGCGTTGTTATTTTATTCATTAAAACCCTTACTTTCTTGTTCAAGCCATCTTGCTGTACTTAAAAATCTCAGATCGTCATATTTATCACCAACAAGCTGAATGCCTAAAGGTAAATTATTTTCACCTTGAAGTAAAGGAAGAGAAATTGCCGGTGTATGCATGTATGACCAAACTCTATTAAAATCTGCACTTCCAGTATCCTTAAGTCCTTTATCAGCCACGCCTGTACTGCATGGGCTTAAAACTCCATGATAATCCTCAAATACCTCTTTATATGACTCGTAACTTCTTCTCATAAAATCAACTGCATCTAAATATTCCTTGGCTGAGTATTTCATTCCTTTAGCTATTGCTGATTGCATTTGTTTTGACAATTTATTTTTAGACTTCTTATAATAAACTTGAAAATTATTAGCTAAATCAGTTTCGTGAATTATTCTATGATATTTGTCTATATCTTTGAAATAAGAAGGCGTGTCAAATACTTCAATATTTTTTTTAAAAGACTTTATAAAATACTCAAAAGACTCCCTTGATTTTTTATCTATCTTCTTCCAACTATCAGTTTTGTAAAATATAAATTTTGGTTCAAACAAAGGTTTCTTTAAACATTCATCTAGCATAAACTCTGAGGAATAATGTATAGTTGCTTCATCATATTGATCTTTTTTAATTAATATTTTTGCAAGTAAAGCAACGTCTTCAACTGTTTTTCCAAAAACACCAATGTGATCAAGATTGTAAGAAGTTCTAAGAACTCCATTCCTTGATATTAATCCATAACTAGGCTTGTAACCAACAACTCCACAATAAGATGCCGGTCTTATCACTGATCCACCAGTTTGGGATCCTATCGACAATGGTGCCATATGAGTTGCTATAACTGCAGCTGATCCACTTGAAGACCCACCTGGTGTTCTACTGTAATCATGCGGGTTTCTTGTGGCTGGAGGGCCCAGATAAGCTAGTTCAGATGTTGCTGTTTTACCCATTATGATTGCACCTTCTGATTTTAATAAATCTACAATTTCTGCGTTCTGTGATTGGGTTCTGCCTTTTCTTAAAACTGTACCGCACTCAGTCGGCATATCATAAGTACCTATTATATCTTTTAAAGCTACTGGAATGCCATGCAACAACCCCATTGGTTTTCCTGATTTTCTATATGTATCTGCTTCTTGAGCTTTTTCTAATAATAGTTTTTTATCAAAGAATGCCCAAGCTTTAACATCTTTCTCAAATTTATTTATTTGAGAAATATAATGCTCGCACAACTCCAATGACGTCATCTCAGATTTTCTTATCTTATCTGCTAATTTTGCTATTGGTAGTGAAAAGACGTTTGTCATCTTAAATTACTCTGCAAACAATGTATCAGGCAACCACAATGCTATTCCAGGAAATATGTACATTAATACCATTGCAAGTATTACTATTCCAAGGAAAGGCATAATTCCTCTAAAAATTTCCATTAACTGAACATTTTTGCTTTGCACGCCCTTTAGGTAATACGCCGACATCGCCATGGGTGGTGTCAAAAATGATGTTTGCAAATTTAATGCTATTAACATTGCAAAGAAATAAGGGTTTACCCCAAAGAATTCTACTAAAGGTAAAAAGATAGGTACAAAAATAATTAAAATTTCAGTCCACTCAAGTGGCCAACCCAAAAGAAATATAATTATTTGTGTTATAACTAAAAATTGCCATGGTTGAATGTCCATGGATTTAAAAAAGTGTTCAAATACCTCGTGACCACCTAAATAAGAAAATACAGATGCAAAAGTCCATGAACCAACAAATAACCACATAATCATTGCGCTAGTTTTTGCAGTCAAGAAAACAGACTCTTTAAAATTTTTCCACTTTAAAGATTTGTAAAAATATGAAAGCACCAAAGCTCCAAAAGCTCCAACAGCCGCTGCTTCTGCAGGAGTTGCTAATCCTGCTAAAATTGTACCTAATACAAGTATAATTAATGAAAATAATGGGACAAAAGAAACTAATACCTCTTTTAAGATTTCTGATCGCGGAGGTATTTCCTCTGCAGCGGGTTTAGGAGCTAATGATGGATTAAAATATGCTCTAATAATTACATAAAGGATATATAATCCAGCAAGCATTAATCCTGGAAATATTGCTGCTGCAAAAAGTCTTAGTGGAGACAGTTGTGCTATTACAGCATAAACAATAAGCATTATGCTTGGTGGTATTAAAATTCCTAAACATCCACCTGAACATATGACGCCTGAGGCGAATTTTTTATCATAGCCAGCTTTAATCATTGCTGGCCAAGCAAGAAGCCCCATTAAAGTAACAACAGCACCAATTATTCCAGTTGCTGTTGAAAATAACGCGCAGGTTACCAATGCTGCAACTGCCATTGACGCTGGCAATCTATGTGATGCTAATCTTATTGCAAAAAATAATTTTGCAACAATTCCCGCTCTTTCTACTAAATAACCCATAAATAAAAACAAAGGTACTGCTGTCAAAACAGTATTATCCATTATGGTATAAGTATTGGACACTAGTAATGAAAATATCCGATTGTCAAATAAGTGATCCATTCTTGTTGGATCAAAATATGCATAATAACCAAAACCAACACCCATAGCTAATAAAGTAAAAGCAATTGGAAATCCCAATAAAACTGCAAACAGAAATAAACTCATCATTAAAATTGCAATTTCTGGATTAGTTAATTCAAATAACATCTGCTTGATCGTCCTTCTGCGAAGTTCTCATTAATACTTTTTCAGTTTCTTCTGCGTCTGCAGAAGCTCTTTGAGGCCAATGTCCAGTTCTTATACATATGATCGCTCTGAAAACCTCACTTATACCCTGTATCGTTAATAAAACTCCAGACAAAGGTATTAATGATTTAGCCATATAAATTTGTATTTGTGCTGGACTATTCCAGCTTGTCTCTTTTATCTTCCATGCTAAAGCAGCATATTCATAACCGTAAAAAGCTAGAGCTAGTATTCCTGGAAAGAAAAATAAAAAATATAAAATAAGATCAATCCAGCCTTGCACTTTAGTTGGGAATAGTCTGTAAATAACATCCCCTCTTACATGAGCTTCAGTAGATAAAGTATAAGCACCAGCCATCATAAATATAGCTCCGTACATTTGTAAACTAAAATCAAAGTTCCATAATGTTGGACTGTTGAATGCATATGCCATAATAACCTCATAGCAGGTACCACCCATGAGAATTACAATGCACCATGAGAAAGCCTTTCCCATAGAAGCACTTAATGTATCGGCAAATTTTATGAAAGATCTCATTTATGTACTTTATGTTAAAACGTATAAATAAATCAAACAAAAAAAAGGGGACCAAATGGTCCCCTTTTTTAAATATTTAAGTTAAAAATTATATTTTAACTTTTCCGATAGGTCCGAACTCATTTTCATAAGCTAATTTGTAATTAGGCTGGTTCATCAGCAAGTACTTCATTACTCTTTTAGCGTATGCTTTTTGAGAATCTACGATTTTCTTAAAGAAAGGATCTTTCTTATTGAAATCACCGATTACTTTATCCCAACCTTTTAATTGTTGAGCTAAAATCTCATCAGACGTTTGGTAAACATTAACTTTATGTTCATTCATTAATTTAGATAAATCAGCTGAATATCTAACTAATGCTTTGAAATAATTGTCTGTGTTCGCAGCATAAGCAGCATTTTTTAATATTGCTTGGTTAGCTGGCGATAGACCGTTAAATGTTTTGTTGTTTATAGGTATTTCAAACATCTCTTGGGACTGGTGGAAACTTCCTAAATGATAATGTTTAGAAACATCCTGCATACCAAATTGAGAGTCTGAAGTCGGGTTGTTAAACTCAGCAGCTTCAATCAATCCAGTTTTCATAGCTGGCTGAATTTCACCACCTGGTAACTGTCTTACGACCATTCCCATTGCAGTAAGAACGTTAGTAGCTAGACCAACTGTTCTGTACTTCATACCTTTAACATCAGATACTTTTGTTACATTTTTCTTAAACCATCCAAATGGTTGTGCTGGCATTGGCATATGAAAAACACCTGTGTAATCGAAGCCGACTTTTTTAATAGTTTCTTCGTAAAGTGCTCTTCCTCCACCATATTCCATCCATCCCATTACTTCTTGAGATGACATTCCGTATGAAGGTCCAGTTCCGAAAAGTGAAGCGGCAGGGTTCTTACCATACCAGTAAGCAGTCACCCAGTGACCCATATCTACAGCCCCTGAACTTACCGCTTGACCAATTTCACTAGTTTTAACAACTGCACCAACAGGCTGAAGATCAATTTTTAATGATCCACCTGACATGTCGCTAACCATTTTGCAATAGTCTCCTGCCATTTCAAAAAATATGTTAGCACCACTTGGCCATGCAGCTTGCATTTTTAAAGTCTGTGCAGCCCCTAAGTTTACATAGGGCATTGCAACAGCTGCTGCACCTGCTGCGGCTGCAGTTTTAAAGAACTTACGTCTTGAAGGAATTTTTCCCTTCAATGATTTTTTTTCTTTAACCATTGTTTTCTCCTCTTAGTTAATTAACTTAAAATAATTAAAACATATAAGATGTTTTGAGTCTTATGCTAAATGGTCCTCAAATTATTTTTTTTCAACTTGAAGTGGTAATTACTTTAAAATATTTCTAATTTACTTTATTTTTGCAATTTCCTGTTTTGAAAAACTCTTCAAGATTATCAATTGCTAGATTTGCCATTGCTGTTCGCGTTTCTTTGGTAGCGCTCCCAAGATGTGGAAGTATAAAAGCACTTTTGTGCTTTAAATACCCAGGATTTAAATTTGGTTCACCTTTGTAAACATCAAGCCCAACAGCATACACTTTTCTACTATTTAAAGCTTCGATTAAAGCTTCGTCGTCAACAATATCACCCCTTGCAACGTTAGTAACAACTGCTCCGGTTGGTAAATACTCTAAAGTTTCTTTATTAATCAGATTTATAGTTTCTTTTGATGCAGGACAGCAAACCGATAAAACATCTGAAACAGTCATCAAGCTTTTTAAATTATCGTGATATTTAGCTCCTTGTGCTTTTTCATCACTTAATTTTGAACGATTGTGATAGTGAATTACCATACCTAATGATTTAGCAACTTTTGCAATTTTTTGACCAATTCTTCCCATTCCTAAAATTCCTAATCTTGTACCAGTTAACTGTTTTCCAATTAGATAATCGGCTGACCATTTCCAATCTGACGCTCTTGCACCGTCTATACCCTCTGCTGCACGTCTACATGCACCTAATATAAGAAGTATACCAATTTCAGCTGTGGCATCTGTGAGTACTTCAGGCGTATTAGTCACGGCAATATTTTTACTTTTGGCTGCTTCTAAATCTATATTTCCAAATCCTACAGCAAAATTTGATAAAATTTTTACAGTCTCGGGTAGCTTCTGAATTGTTTCATTGTCTAATTTATCTGTTAATGCTGAAAGGATTCCATCACATCCTTGGCTTAATTCAATTAATTTTTTTTGAGAATAAAGCTCATCATTATTATTGAGTTTTACATCATATAATTCTTTTAACCTGTCTTCATTTGACTGGAGTAGTTTTCTTGTAACTAAAATTTTTTTCATAGTTTATCTTTTAATTTAAATCAAAAATTTTTCCAGGATTCATTATATTATTTGGGTCCAGTGTTCTCTTTATTGATTTCATAACTGGAAGATTATCAGGATGTTCTTTTAAAAGATAACTCTTTTTATGAAGGCCAATTCCATGTTCACCTGTTATCGTGCCCTCAAGCTCAAGAGATTTATCAATCAAAATATCATTAAAATATTTTATTTTTTTATATTCCTCTGCCTTTTTAGGATTGTATGGCATCATTATATGAAAATTTCCATCACCCAAATGTCCAACCATTGGTGCTCTCAAACCAAGTTTTTTTACCTCTGCTTCAGCAAAATTAACACATTCAGTTATTCTTGAAATTGGGACACAAACATCAGTAGTATATACTCTTCCATCATTAATTAAAGCTTTTACGGAATACCAAGCATCCCATCTTGCTCTCCACATTTTTTTTCTTTTTTCATTAGTGTCTGCCCAATTGAATTTACTTCCATTATTATTTTTTGAAATTTCTTCAACTAAGTTAATTGACTCTTTATTAGATGTTTCCGAACCATGAAATTCAAAAAAAAGAGTTGGCATTGCATTTACGTCCTCTAGTTTTGAATAATTTATACTTATTTCCATCTGATCTTTATTAAGCATTTCTATTCTAGCTATTGGAATACCATATTGTATTGTGTCTTGCGCAGTTTTGACGGCATCCTCAAGGGTAGGAAAGTGACACATGGCACTCATAATACTCTCTGGTATCGGCGATAGTCTTAGTTGAACTTCAGTAATAATTCCTAGCGTGCCCTCAGAACCTATAAATAAATTTGTTAAATTATATCCTGCAGAAGTTTTTTTTGTTCTTCCACCAGTATTAATAATATCTCCATTTGGTAAGATAACTGTTAAACCAGTTATAACTGACTTCATAGTCCCATACTTAACTGCCATTGTGCCAGAAGCTGATGTTGATGCCATGCCGCCTAAAGATGCATTTGCACCTGGGTCTATTGGAAAAAAAACACCATCCTCTCTTAAGTATTCATTTAGCTCTTCTCTTGTAACATTTGCTTGAACTCTACAATCAAAATCAGATGCATTTACACTTAAAACTTTATTCATTTTTTCGAGTGAAATTGTTATGCCGTCTTTGTTTCCAACAACATGTCCTTCTAGGGATGTTCCTGTTCCAAATGGAACCACAGGAGTTTTATGTTCATTACATAATTTTAAGATTTTAGAGACTTCTTCATTATTTTCTGGAAATACAACTGCTTGTGACATTACAGGATCGAACGTATCCTCTCCTCTAGCAAAATTTGACCTGGTTGACTCTGAAAGTGAAATTCTTTCTTTGAGTAATAGTGTAAGATCTTTTTTTAGTGATATATTTTCCATGTTACAGAATAGTATACCAAGCTATTAGCAAAATTAAAACTTAGCCTAACATCTTTTTTAGGTTATCTAATGCGTTTGTAATATTGTCTTTTGAACAAGCAAAACTAAATCTTACATAATCTTTACAAGTTTTACCAAATGCAGTTCCAGGTACAATCGCTACTCCTGCTTCATGCATTGCTTTCTTGCAAAATTCTACACCATTCATTCCAGTACCAATTACTTTAGGAAAAGCATAAAAAGCACCTCCAGGTAAACTACATTCGACTCCTGGTAAACTATTTAGACCTTCATGAATAATTTTTCGTCTTTCTGTGAAGTGCTTCATCATATCATTAATTGAATCATCTGGCCCATCAAGAGCTGCTATTCCTGCGAATTGCGCAGCTGCGTTAACACACGATACACTGTTAATTAGAAGTTTATTAACATGTGGTACTAAATATTTTGGCCAGAAGCTCCAACCTAATCTCCAACCTGTCATTGAGTAAGCTTTACTCCACCCCTCTAATACAATAAGTCTTTCTCTTAACTCAGGATAATTAAAAAAAGTTGGCATTTCTTTATCGTCAAAAATCTGCCTACTATATATTTCGTCACTTAAAATTGTCACATGCGGATGTTTTTTTAATCCTTCAGCAATCTTATCAATTTCTGATTTTTCTACAAAACTTCCTGTTGGGTTATTAGGATTGATTAAAATTAACAATCTGGTTTTATCTGTAATTAGTGAAAGAATTTTTTCAGCGCTAAATTTTAAATCCTTATCCTCAGTTAAATCATATGGAACAGAAGTTGATCCAGTATAATTTATCATAGACTCATAAATTGGAAAAGCAGGTGTTGGATGAATTATCTCCGCACCTGGCTCACCAAAACATTGAATTGCATAACTCATTGTAGGCTTACCACCTGGCATGATTAAGATTCTCTCGAAATCTACATCAGTTTTATAACGTTTTTTAATCCATCTGGTAACTGCTTGTCTGCACTCTGGGATACCATTTGACATGACATATCCGTGATGGCCGTCATCTAATGCTTTCTTTGCAGCCTCAACTACATGTTTTGGAGTTTTAAAATCTGGCTGCCCTAACCCCATATGAATCATCGGATTTCCTTCAGCCTCTAATTTTTTAGCTTCAGCCAAAACAGAAAAAGCTGTTTCTGTTCCTAAATTTTCTAAATTTTTTGCTAATTTCATAATTTTCTCCAGTATTATTATCTATAAATTATCTTTGTATTATTTAACTCTTTTAAATTTTTACATCCCATAAGCACCATATTTCTATGAATCTCATCATGCATGTTTTGTAATAAATGTTCAACGCCTTGTTGGCCACCTGCGGCCAAAGAGAACAAAAACATTTTTCCGAAACTACACGCTTTTGCTCCAGCTGCCAAGGCTTTTAATACGTGAGTTCCTCTTCTAACCCCTCCGTCTAAAATTATTTCTAGCTTATCACCTACTGCATCCGAAATTGCTTTTACTTGATCAAACGGTGATCTAGAACCATCTAACTGTCTTCCACCATGATTTGAAACCATTATTGCGGTACACCCAATATCTATCGCTCTTTTAGCATCCTCTACTGACATAACACCTTTTAATGCAAAAGGTCCGTTCCATTTCTTTGCACAATATTCAGCATCCTTCCATCCCATAGCTGGATCATATTGTTCATTAATATACTCAATAACTGATTTGGCAATGTTTGTTCCTTTATCTGTTTTTTTTTTAACATTTGATAATTCAAATTTTTTACCTATTAAGTAATTAAAAACCCAATTTGGCCTCATTGCAAAACTCATGATAGTCTCTAAAGTAAACTTTGGGGGTGTTGTAAAACCTGTTCTATGATCTTTTTCTCTATTACCAGCAACCAAAGTATCAACTGTTAAACACATCGCATCAAAACCAGATCTTCTAGATCTTTCAATTAGGTCGTCAGAAATAGATCTATCTTTATGAACATAAAGTTGAAATAATTTTGGACCACTTGAAATATTAGAAACCTCTTCGATTGTATTATTTCCCATTGATGACATGCTATAAAAAGTTCCAAACTTTTCAGCTGCTCTTGCTGAAGCTTTATCACCGTCGGGATGATAAAGTCTTTGCATTGCCGCAGGAGAGAGAAAAATTGGCATATCAATTTTTCTACCAAATAACGTGGTTGATAAATCAGGTTTACCAACACTGGCTAAAATATTTGGGACTAAATCACAATCATCGAAGGACTTTGTGTTTCTTTTAAGAGTTGTTTCGTCATCAGATCCTCCATCTATGTAATGAAAAATAGGTGCTGGGAGTTTTTTTTTTGCTAATTCTCTAAAGTCGTTAAAATTATAACAATCAGTAATTTTCATTTAAGAGGGATATTAAAATTTTTTTAAGAAGTTAAACATGTAACTATTAGCACCTGGATTCTTTTCTCCAAGACTTGCATTAGATATATGATTATAAGAGAATCCCATTTCTGAGTCTTTAAAAACATCCAATGAAAGCTGTAGTTCACTTTTAAATTCGATCATATGTCCCAAATCTTTCCCATCACCCTGTCCATAAAGACCTGGGGTAAAACTCGGTGTGAGATTAATTTTACCTAAATTATAATCAGCTTGAATACCTGTGTATAAGTATGTTGCATTGTCAGCTGTCATCATAAAACCTGTTACAGGGGACAATGTTCCAAGAAAGCTTTCTCTGTATAAATCTTCGTTCCTATGTTGAATACCAAAAAGTGCGGACCTTTTACCTTGATCGCTAAAATCAAACATCCCAGTGTAAAAATTATATTTATGAGGATCTAATTTTTTTTGAGTTTTATCTTCACTTTTAGACGGAAAAAAAGAGAAGGTAAAAATTGAAATTGCAATAAATAAAATTTTTAAGTTCATTTTTAAATTTTTATATATTTATATCGTATTGCTATCTCTTTAAAACACCTAATTTTCTAAGAATTATAGCGCCTCCTATAAGAAAAAATAAAAAAGGTAAGCCCCATAATAAGTAAGTTCCCTTATTTATCTCAGGGTCATACAAAACCCACTCACCATAATTATTTCGCATAAATTGATAAATGTCTTTTTCTGACATTCCAGACTTTAAATTTTTTCTCACTACTATTTTCATGCTTTCAGCAAAGTCAGATTGAGAGTCATAAACAGATTGGCCTTGACATATTAAGCATCGTAAATTTTTAAAAATTTTATTTTCTAATTCAGTTGGTTTATCAACTGCAAATGAGTATGTATTATTTAAACAAATAATTAACATTAAAAAAATAGATAGTTTTTTCATTTTATAATTTTTAATAATTCTGAGAAATTTTGATCATTAATAGGTCCAATAATTTTTTTTATTATTTTCTTATTTTTATTAATTATTAAAGTTTCAGGAACGCCGTAAGCTCCTAACTCAATAGACAAAGTACCATTTTTATCTGATAAAATTTTGGAATATGGATTCCCTAGCTCTTGTAAAAATACTTGGGCATTATTTTTGTTGTCTTTATAATTTACACCTATCAATTGAAAATTTTTACTCTTTAAAGACATTAGAAAATTATGTTCTGATCTACAGGGAGCACACCATGATGCCCATACATTTATAATATAATAGCTTCCCTCTTTTATGAGTTCATCAGAGAATATTTTTTCATTCGAAAAAAAATCATAACTAGTAAAATTTGGAAGATTTATTTCTCCTTCAAGCAATGGTTCATATATATTAGGTTTTTGTAATCCTTTGTAAAATATTATGAAGCAAAATATAAATAAAGTAAAACCAATTATAACAAATATTTTATTTTTCATTTTTTAAAAATTTTATACATCCACCTAGCATAATAAGGAGTGTTGATATCCAAATCCAAATCATCAATGGTTTTTCTTGATAGCGTACATTAAAATAGGTTTTATCTTTAATGGGATTGATAACTAAGAATCTATCTTTAAATATACTTGTTTTTATAAATGCCTCACTAGTTATAACTTCTGGTTTGTTGTATATTCTTATTTCAGGCATAAATTTATTACTTTCCCCTTTTTGGTCATGGATAATAAATACTCCAACAATCTTTTCAAAATTAGGTCCTGTGCTTGTTTCTATTCTTTGAAAAGTTATTTTATTATTTTCAAAACCTAATTCCTCACCAACTTTTAAGTTTGCAATAATCTCCTTCGAAAAAATCGCATTTAGAATAATACTTAATATAAGAAGACTAAAACCAAAGTGTGAAATTATCTGAGAATAGTTTTTATAACCTTTTTTTAAAAAATCTTTTATTGTTATAAAAAATAAGTAAAGGTTAGCGGTTAGTAATAACAATGTGAAAAGTTTAACATCACCTATTGATTTTAAAATAAAAAAACTTAAGAATAAATTAACTATAAAAAATACTATTAAAGTTAATTTTTTCTCAATCTTTTTACTTTTTATCCATCCTAAATTTGGACCTAATGACATAAAAATTAAAAAAGGTATTAAAAATGGAATTATAAGTTTATTAAAAAAAGGAGGTCCAACAGAAATTCTTTGATTCGATATTACCTCTAGAAAAATTGGATATATAGTTCCTATTAAAATTACAGATAAAAAATACATTAAGAACCAATTGTTAATCAAAATATGACTTTCTTTGGTAATTAGTCCGAAACTTTTATTAGAGATGCTTAACTTTTCTTCATAAAAAAAATAAATGACCAAAGATAAAAATATTATAAAAAATAGAAAAAATAAAATATACAAGCCTCTCTCAGGATCATTTGCAAAAGTGTGCACAGAGTTTAGTATGCCAGATCTTACTAGGAAAGTTCCACATACACTTAGTGTAAAGGTGGATATGCATAAAATTATTGACCACGACGCTAAAGATGATCTTTTTTCTAAAACCAAAATACAATGAAGTAGAGCTGTCAAGCTAATCCAGGGCATTAATGATATGTTTTCAACGGGGTCCCAAAACCAAAATCCGCCCCAACCTAATTCGTAATATGCCCAGATAGATCCCAATAAAATACCACCTGTTAAGAAAATCCACGAACAAAGTATCCAATTTTTAATATGACTTGCCCAGTCACTATTAACATTGCCCAAGATTAAAGAAGACAAAGAAGAGGAAAAAATAATAGATGTAGAAACATAACCCAAATAAAGAATTGGTGGATGAATGGCTAATATTGGATCTTGTAAAATTGGATTTAATCCAAGACCCTCTTTTGGAATAGGAAATATCTCATTAAATGGGTTTGATGTGAAAATTAAAAAAACAATAAAACCAAAGATTATAATTTGCTGAAAAATAACAGTGAAAAGTCTTTCTTTTGTTGTTCTACTTAATGATAAAGAAAAATATAAAAAATTTGTTAAGGTTAATATTAACAACCAAAGCAACAAACTTCCTTCGTGATTACCCCACAAACCACTAACTTTATAAAACAACGGCTTAGTTGTATGTGAATTATTATAAACTGTAATATTACCAAATTCTGAATTTAAAAATAAAATAAGCAAGGAGATAAAACTAACAAAAATGAAAAAAAATTGAAAAAAAATTAATTTTTTAAGATCTATTTTTATTAATTGATCAAAATTTTTTAATTTCAAAAATGATCTTAAAAAAATTGCTAGTGAGAGAAAAAGTGAGATAATTGTAGAATAGTTTCCAATGTAATTAAAAATCAATTTATTAATCTCCTTTTTTTTTAATCATTTCTGGGGGCATATAATTTTCATCATGCTTTGCAAGTATTTTATCAGCCATAAAATAATTTTTATCCTTTAAGAAACCCTCAGCAACTACTCCTTTACTCTCTTGAAATAAATTTGGAACTAAACCTGAATAGGTTACAGTAATTTCATTTTCAAAATCTGTAATAACGAACAAAAGCTGATTATTGCTTATGTTTATAGAGTCTTTTTTAACCATTCCACCTATTCTAATTTTATCTTTATTCAATTCATTTAGTGTTTTTATTTCTGTAGGAGACAAAAAATAAATAACATTTTCTTTTAAAGATTTTAATACTAGAAAAATTGTTAATCCTAACGATAAAACTAAAATAATTAAGAATGTTAGTCTTAATTTAACTTTTTTACCATACATTTGTGAAAGTTAAATTTTTGAAAAAATACCTGCTGATAATATTTCTTTGTTAATTTTTTGTTTGTTGGCTTCTGAAACTTGATTTAAGTTTAATTTACCAAATTTTTCAGCAAATTTCTTTTGTTCTTTTTTAAGTTGGTATCTAACAACTATATATAATCCCAAAAAGTTTATCATTGTAAAAATAAAAGCAGAAAAAACATAAATTCCATATCCATTCATGCTGAAAAAATTTATCATAATCTATCTAACCCTTTATTTTTAATCTTTATCAGTTCTGTATTATATTTCATTAAAAAAATCAGTAAAGAAAATAGGGCAAATGCCGCAGTCATAATGATCAAAGGTGTTAACATGGATTCATGGATTTTTGATTCTGATAGTATTTTAATTGAAGAGGGTTGATGAAGTGTGCTCCACCAATCTACTGAAAATTTTATAATTGGAATATTAAAAGCCCCTATTATAGATATTAGTGATGTAATTTTAATAACACTATCTCTTTTCTCAAAAATCCTCCAAGCTAATAAGTACATTAAATAAAAAAAGCATAAAATTAACATTGTTGTAATTCTAGCATCCCATGCCCACCAAGTACCCCAGGTAGGTTTTCCCCAGATCGATCCAGTAACTAATGCAATTAAAGTAAAAATAAATCCTGATGGTGCTAAACTTTTAGCAATTATAACTAAATTTCTATTTTTAAAAATAAAAACTAAAACTGATAAAAAGGCCATACAAGAAAATATTCCTAACGATATCCATGCAGAAGGTACATGGACGTACATAATTCTAACTGAGTCTCCTTGTAAATAATCCTCTGGTGAAATTATTAAAGCCTCAATTAATCCCAAAGATGAAAGTATTAAAAAGAATATTAAAATAAATCTGTAGTATTTATTAATAGATAAAAAAATTTTATTTTGATTAAAAAAATTCATCCTAAATTATATACAAATTATTAAAGTAATGAATGAGTTAAAAAGTCAAAACTGACCAAGAATGAGAGGGAGATAATTTAGAAGGGAAACAATATCATTCTTGGTCAGTATTCATAATCTAGTAACTCTATATGACCAAGATTTGAACCAATTGTGTTTAAATAATGAATTTTTTAATTTGATGGCTTAAAATAACTTGAACCTTTTTTACCCGAGAAAATTTCATTAATTAATGGGTGTTTTATAGGTTCTTCAGAATCATCTACTAACAAATTTTGTTCTGAGACATAAGCCTCATAGGTTACATCATCATTTTCAGCAAGCAGATGATAGAAAGGTTGATCTTTCCTTGGTCTCACATTTTTTGGAATAGACTGATACCATTCCTCAGAATTGTTAAATTTAAAGTCAACATCATAAATAACTCCTCTAAAATCGAAGTGTTTATGTTTAACAATATCACCGATTGAAAATTTAGCCTTTTGGATTGTCATTGAATATAATATATGGGTATTTCAATATAAAAATCAATAAAAAAATATTAAAGTTTTTTCAAATCTGTTAATATCTTTTTTGTGAATAAATCATTTTTCAAATTTGTCACAGACTTTGGTCCTCTTTTAATATTTTTTTCTTTCTACTATAAAAATGATAAAAGTTTAGAAATTGCTATACCGCCATTTATTATTGCAACCTTAGTTGCTCTTGGCATGGTTTGGCTTAAAGAAAAAAAAATTCCAATGGTACCTTTAGTAGGTGGAGTTTTAGTTACTTTTTTTGGTGGGCTTACAATTTATTTTAATAATCCAATATTTATATACATTAAACCAACCATTATAAATATATTATTTGGGATTGTGTTGCTTTTTGGAAAATTTTTTACAAAAGAACCTCTTCTAAAGAAAATGCTTGGTAGCGCAATAAGAATTTCAGACGATGGTTGGAAAATATTAAACCAAAGGTGGGTATATTTCTTTTTTGCTCTTGCTCTAATTAACGAAATAGTTTGGAGAACACAAACTGAAGAGTTTTGGGTAAATTTTAAAGTTTGGGGAATGTTGCCTATAACATTTATATTCACTGCTTTTCAATTTAATGTAATTAATAAATATAAACTTGATGAATAAAAATCTTAAACTTGTTGTAGATAACACATTGAAAGAAAAGGATAAAAGACATTTTTTTGAAAAAAATGAATTAAAAATTATTCTTAATTTGTATGCAAAGATGGTTTCAGATGGTTCTTGGAAAGATTATGGTTTATTCATTTCAAGTAAACAAGTTGGGTTTAGTGTATTTAAAAATTCTACTGAAAACGCAATGTATAAAATTTGTAAAAATTTTAAACCATCAAACAAAAATTTAAAATATTTAATAACCGACTCAAAAGGCAAGATTTACAAAAACTCTAACAGCTTAGAATTATTATTAAAAAATACAAACTGGAAAAAATAGTTGTATTTGAAATTATCTTCTTTGTCCGAAAAGTCTTAGAAGCATAATAAATAGATTTATAAAGTCTAAGTAAAGAGTAAGTGCTCCCATTACCGCTTTTTTGCCAATTACTTCGCCTGAGTCTGATGCGGCATACATATTTTTAATCTTTTGAGTATCATAAGCGGTAAGTCCAACAAATATTAAAACTCCTAATATTGATATTACAAAGTACATCATTGCAGATTTCAAAAATATATTAACTAAAGATGCGATAATTATCCCTATAAGACCCATCATTAAAAAAGATCCAAATTTTGTTAAATCTCTCTTAGTAGTGTAACCATATATGCTCATCGCACCAAAGGTAGCTGATGTAATAAAAAAAACTCTTGCAACACTCACTCCCGTGTAGACTAAAAGTATCCAAGACAAAGATAAGCCCATCAAAGCAGCAAAAATCCAAAAAACAGTTTGTGCCTTAGCTGCACTCATTTTATTAATTCCAAAACTCATATAGAAGACCACACCAAGCGGAGCTAGCATTACTAGCCATTTTAATCCTGAAAAAAAAAGTGCGTTTCCTAAAGAAGTAAAGCCCACTATTGCACCTTGCGTGTCTGTCAAAACTGACATTTTAAAAGATAGTAAAGCAATAATTCCTGTTAAAAGAATACCAGTGGCCATATAGTTATAGACCTTTAGCATGTAAGATCTTAACCCCTCATCCCATACTACTGTTTTTTTTGCAGCTGTTGCTTGAAATATGTTTTGTCTATTAAAGTCCATAGTCTATATATAATAATATTTTTTAATATTTTCAAGTAATCAAAAAAAACAAAAATTTAATGAATTATAAGAAATTAGGTAACACAGACTTAAAAATAAGTACAATTTGTCTCGGTACTATGACCTGGGGGGAACAAAACACTGAGCAAGAGGGATTTGAGCAAATGGATTTTGCTTTAGATCAAGGTGTAAATTTTTGGGATACAGCAGAAATTTATTCAATACCTCCAAAAGCAGAAACCTTTGGACATACAGAAATTATAATAGGTAATTGGTTTAAAAAAACAAAAAAAAGAGAAAAAGTTATTCTAGCAACAAAAGTTGCAGGCCCTATGAGATCTTATGTAAGAGGTGGTGGTAATCAATTTGGAATAAAAAATTTGACGGAAGCAATCAATGGGAGTTTAAAAAGATTACAAACAGACTATATCGATTTGTATCAATTACACTGGCCTGAGAGAAATACTAATATGTTTGGAAGATTGGGTTATGAACATAACGATAGTGGTGATTGGCACAAATTTGAGGAAGTATTAGAAAACCTACAAAAATTTATTGAAGCTGGTAAAATTAGATATGTGGGGCTATCAAACGAAACTCCTTGGGGAGCATCGAAATTTTTACAAATTGCCAAAGAAAAAAAGTTACCAAGAATGATGTCTGTTCAAAATCCATATAACCTACTTAATAGGACATATGAGATTGGTTTGGCGGAAATTTCTGTGAGAGAACAAATTGGCCTGTTAGCTTATTCTCCACTTGCAATAGGATTTTTAACTGGAAAATATAGAAATAAAAAAAAACCAGAGAAATCAAGACTTGCAGTGGATGGAGATTTTTGGACAAGATATAATAAGCCTAATACTGAAAAAGCTGTTGATGCTTATTACAAAATAGCACAAAAATATGATCTTGATATGGCTCAGATGTCATTAAAATTCTGTGAAATTCAACCGTTTGTAACTAGTGTAATAATTGGCGCTACAAGAATGGATCAGTTGAAAACTGACATAGAAAGTGTAAATGTAAATCTAACAAAAGAAATTTTAAAAGAAATTAATGATATTCAAAACATTTATCCAAATCCATGCCCTTAATTAAAAAAATATTTGTAGTAGCTATCTTTATAATTTTTGCTTCAAATGCGTTTGCAGAAGAAATCAAAAAAATTGGAAAATTTAAGGATTGGGAAGCTATGGTTTTAAAGAGTAATAGTGGATTAACTTGTTTTGCTCAATCAAAACCAGTTCTGCAAGCACCAAAGACAAATAAAAGAGATGCAAGATTATTTGTAAGCTTTAGGCCAAGTGAAAAAATTAAAGATGAAATTAGTATAACCCCGGGTTATGAGTTTAATAAAAAAAACTCTATTACCGCAAAATCAGGTAAGCATAAATATAACTTCGATATTTCACAACAAGGTTTTGCTTGGATCGCTGATAATAATATAGAAAAAAAGATGATAAGAACTATGAAAAAAGGTTCTAGAATAATGATATCTGGACATAATTCATCAGGATCTCAAACTATTGATCACTATTCACTTCTCGGTTTCACAAAAGCATATAACGAGGCAAAGAAAAGCTGTAGTTAAAAATAATGAATAAAAGAAAAATTGTTCTCGCTTATTCAGGCGGTTTAGATACATCGATAATACTAAAATGGCTTCAAGAAAACTATAAAGCAGAAGTAATCGCCTACACTGCAGATATTGGTCAAGAACTTAATAGAAAGAAAATAATTAATAATGCTAAAAAACTAGGTGTTAAAAAAATAATAATTAAAAATTTAAAGGATATATTTGTAAAAGATTATGTTTATCCAATGTTGAGAGGAAATGCAGTATATGAGGGGGTTTATTTATTAGGAACTTCAATAGCAAGGCCTTTAATAGCAAAAGATCAAATCAGAGTAGCAAAAAAATATAAGGCTTTTGCTGTATCGCATGGTTCAACAGGTAAAGGGAATGACCAAGTTAGATTTGAACTTGGATACCATTATTTTGATCCAAAAATAAAAATAATTGCTCCGTGGAGAATTTGGAAATTAAAATCAAGAACTGATCTTATTAATTATGCAAAAAAACATAAAATAAGTATTCCTAAAGACAAAAAAGGTGCCCCTCCATTTTCTGTAGATGACAATCTTTTTCATACATCAACAGAGGGTAAAATTTTAGAAAATCCTAAAAATTCTGCACCAGAATTTATTTTTCAAAGGACAGTATCTCCAGAGAAAGCCCCTAATAAACCAGCTTTTGTTACAATTAATTTTAGGAACAGTGATCCAGTTGGTTTAAATGGAAAAAAGTTATCTCCTTCTAAATTATTAGAAAAACTTAATCATATAGCGGGAAAAAATGGAGTCGGTAGAGTAGATTTAGTTGAAAACAGATTTATAGGGATTAAATCTAGAGGTGTTTATGAGACTCCAGGTGGTACACTTTTATTAAATGC
>CACGON010000008.1 GCA_902574695.1 uncultured Pelagibacteraceae bacterium
GTCCTGATAAAGCACCTCAAAGATCCTTCTATTATGCAATGGATCTTACAGAAAAAGATGTAGCAAAACCGTTTGTGGGTGTGGTTTCAACCTGGAATGAGGCTGCTCCTTGTAATATTGCTCTTATGAGACAAGCTCAATCGGTTAAAAAAGGAGTTCATCAAGCAGGAGGTACACCAAGAGAGTTTTGTACCATTACAGTTACAGATGGAATAGCAATGGGCCATGAAGGCATGAAGTCATCTTTAATATCAAGAGATGTTATTGCAGATTCAACTGAATTAACAGTTAGAGGACACTGTTACGATGCATTAGTTGGTGTAGCTGGTTGTGATAAATCGTTACCAGGTTTAATGATGGCAATGGTAAGATTAAATGTTCCAAGTGTATTTATTTACGGTGGATCAATTTTACCAGGAAGATTTAATGGAAAAGATGTAACGGTTGTTGATGTTTTTGAAGGTGTTGGAAAATATACATCTGGAAAGATGTCAGCACACGCTCTAAGAAAATTAGAATTAAAAGCATGCCCAAGTGCAGGCGCATGTGGTGGACAGTTCACAGCAAATACCATGGCATGTGTGTCTGAGGCTATAGGTTTAGCTTTACCTTATTCAGCAGGAACTCCAGCACCTTATACACAAAGAGATTCTTATGCGTTAAAAAGTGGTAAAGCAGTTATGAATTTGTTACAAAAAAGAATTAGACCAAGAGATATTGTAACAAAAAAATCATTAGAAAATGCTGCAACGATTGTTGCTGCAACAGGAGGTTCTACAAACGCTGCATTACATTTACCAGCACTTGCAAATGAAGCTGGAATAAAATTTGATTTAATGGATGTTGCAAGAATATTTAAGAAAACACCTTATCTTGCAGATTTAAAACCAGGTGGAAAATATGTTGCAAAAGATATGTGGAAAGCCGGAGGTGTTCCTATGCTTTTAAAAACATTGTTAGATGGTGGTTACATACATGGTGATTGTATGACGGTTACAGGGAAAACAATGAGACAAAATTTGAAAAATGTTAAGTTTAATAAAAATCAAAAAGTAATGAGGACCTATAATCAACCACTATCTCCAGACGGAGGTGTTGTTGGTTTAAAAGGAAACTTAGCACCTGATGGAGCAATTGTTAAAATAGCAGGATTAAAAAAATTACAATTCACTGGTAAAGCTAGATGTTTTGATACAGAAGAAGCAGCTTACAAAGCAGTTAAAAATAAAAAATATAAAGACGGTGATATCATTATAATTAGATATGAAGGTCCAAAAGGTGGACCTGGAATGAGAGAAATGCTTCAAACAACAGGAGCAATTTACGGTCAAGGTAAAGGTGAAAAAGTTGCGTTGATTACTGATGGAAGATTTTCAGGAGCAACACGTGGTTTTTGTATAGGCCATGTTGGACCAGAAGCATCTGTAGGTGGTCCAATAGCATTACTTAAAAACGGGGATATTATTGATTTGGATGCAAAGAAGGGGACAATAAATGTTCGATTGTCTAGAAAAGAATTAGCAAAGAGACGAAAAAAATGGAAACCAAAGAAAATCAACTTCGGTAATGGAACTCTTTGGAAGTATGCACAAACAGTTGGGCCTGCATATCTTGGTGCACCCACGCATCCTGGTGCAAAAGAAGAGGTTAGAACTTACGCTGATATTTAATGAAAATTAGACCAGTTATTCTATGTGGTGGCGCAGGTACAAGACTGTGGCCTAAAAAGTCAAAACATCAAGCAAAGCAGTTTATTGATTTTGGAGGTTGGACATTAATTAATAAAACTTTCGATAGAATTAAAAGTAATGTTTTTGATTATCCAATCATCAGCACTAATTCAAAATATATTAAGGATGTTAAAAAGGCTTTAAAAAAAAGTAGAATTAGTAAATATAAAATAGTTTTGGAGCCAGCAAAAAAGAATACTGCGCCAGCAATTTTAGCATCAGCATTAATTAAAGAAATTCCAAATAATCAACCACTAATGTATTTTACCGCTGATCATTTAATTGAAAAACCCAATAAGCTCGTTAGTGCAATTAATAAAAATAAATCTAATTTAGATGATAAAAATGTATTTATATTTGGGATTAAACCAACTAATCCGTCAAGTGAATATGGTTACTTCTTAAGTAAAAATATAAAAAATATTAATAAAGTAACTAGATTTATTGAAAAACCAAAACAAGCTAAAGCAAAAGAGGTTATTAAGAAAAAAGGATACTGGAACTCAGGTATGTTTTTTTTGAGAAAAGACTCAATTATTAATAATTTTAAGAAATATCAGCCTAATATTTTTCGAAACTGTAACAAAGCTGTAACAAAAGCAAAATATAAAAATAATGTGTATTATTTAAATAAACAAGCATTTAGTAAAGCAACAGCAAAATCATTTGATTATGCGATACTAGAGAAAACTAAAAATATCAATGCAATCAAGCTTGATATTCCATGGTCAGATCTAGGCAGCTGGAAAGAAATTTGTAAAATGTATGGCAAAAACAAAAATAAGTACTTTAAAAAGAAAAATGTATTTTACCGACCTTGGGGCAGTTATGTTAACTTGTTTAATGGTAAAGAATTTTTAATCAAAGAGCTATATGTCAAACCTAAGGGCATATTAAGTCTTCAGAAACATCATCATAGAGCAGAACATTGGGTCGTTACTCATGGTAAACCTAAAATTACTTTGAATAAAAAATATTTTACCATGAAACCTGATGAAACAATTTTTATTCCATTAGGTGCAATCCATAGAATAGAAAATCCCTACAAAAAACCAGTGAAAATTATTGAAGCTCAAGTAGGTTCGATTCTAAAAGAAACAGACATTGTTAGATTTCAGGATGTATACGGAAGAGTAAAGTAGTTTATGGAACTTCTAACATTTGTTTTGTTAATCATAATAGCTATTTTGTTGTTTTTTCTTTTAAAGAAAGAAAGAGTCTTAGGTATTAATACTGAAGTTAAAATTGAAGATAAAAATTTAGATGAAGATGAAAGTAAAAAATATAGAGAAACTATTTATAATCTTTTAAATTACATTCCAGAAGGAATTATAATTCTTAACAAATCTAAGGAAATAATATTTAGTAATAGTTCAGCCAGTAAAAGATTTCAAACAAAATTGAATGAGAATATAAGTGGATTTTTAAGAAATCCCGACTTGTTAAGTTCAATTGAGAAAGCCTTTAATGGAGAAAATTCTAATGACCTTGAAATAGAGCTAAGAAACCCTTCAGTTCTTAGAATGAATGTAACAATTTACCAAGATAATCATAATTTATTTTTTGATGAACCATCTTGTTTGCTTTTTATGAGAGATTTAACTGAATTTCATAAATTTCAACAATTAAAATCAGACTTTGTTGCAAATGTTTCCCACGAACTTAGAACCCCATTGCAATCTATTAAGATGGGACTTGAGACATTTGAAAATAATGCTGATTTAAAAAATAACTCTGATGTTACTAATTTATTACCAGTAATGAGCTCTCAATCTGAAAGAATGGAAAATTTAATAAGAGATTTGTTATCTCTATCGAAAATTGAACTACAAGAACACATAAGGCCTACACACGAAATAGATTTAATAGAAGTGCTTAGTTACGTGATTAAGACTTATGAAAACATTGTTAAAAAAAATAACATTAATTTAAATCTGCAAAAAACTGAGAATTTTAAAATTATTGGTGATCGGGATAAATTAATAGAAATTTTTACTAACCTTATTGATAATTCAATTAAATATAGTGAGAAGGGTAAAGAAATTAAAATTGCCACGAAAAAAGAGGGTGATTTAAATATTGTCTCTATAACAGATCAAGGGATAGGAATTCCCAAGGAATTTATTCATAGAATCACTGAAAGATTTTTCACTGTTGATCCCAGTAAAAGTCGAAGTGTTGGAGGAACAGGCTTAGGACTAGCTATTGTTAAACATCTTGTTTCACAACATAGAGGTGAAATGATTATTAATAGTGAAGTAAATCAAGGAACTACTATAGATTTGAAATTTAATTCAATTTAATTCAACTAAAAAGTTAGCCGTTGTAACAAAACTTTAACTTTCCTTTAATAAAATATTTAAGTTTCAGATTTAATTAATGATGCATAACGAATCTAAAAAAGGAGAAATATGAATAGATTAGTAAAAATTTTATTAGGGTTTCTTTTAGTACTTAGTTTTACAACAACTAGCTACGCAAGAGATCAAATAAAAATCGTAGGTTCTTCTACTGTTTACCCATATGCTACAGTTGTAGCTGAAAAGTTTGGTAAAGGTGGAAAATTCAAGACACCAGTAATTGAAAGTACAGGAACTGGCGGAGGAATGAAATTATTCTGCGCAGGTGTAGGAGCAAATCATCCTGATATAACAAATGCATCAAGAGCAATTAAAACAAAAGAAAAAGCTTTATGCGAGAAAAATGGAGTTGCTGAAATAATTGAAATAATAATAGGTAATGATGGTATTTCATTTGCACACTCAGTAAATGCTCCAGATGCAGATTTCACAAAAGAACAATTATGGAGAGCTTTAGCATCCAAAGTAGACATTGATGGAAAACTTGTTGAAAATCCATATAAAAATTGGAGTGATATAGATGTTAGTCTTCCAAATAAAAAGATTGAAATATTGGTTGCACCTCCAACATCAGGTACTAGAGATGCATGGAATTCATTAGTCATGGTTAAAGGATGCACTAAAACAGCCAAATCTCTTTATGATGCTGAAGGTAAAAAAGCTAAAAAGGAATGTGCTAAAATTAGAGAAGATGGATACGCTGTTGAAGCTGGTGAAAATGACACTTTAATTGTACAAAAACTTTCTTCTAATCCAGACGCATTTGGTTTTTTTGGTTATAGTTACTTAGTTGCCAATAAGGATAAAATCAAAGCATCATCTGTTAATGGTGTTCAGCCATCATTAGAAGGTATCCAGGATTATTCTTATCCAATTGCAAGACCATTGTTCTTTTATGTAAAAAAAGCTCACATTGGAGTAATTCCAGGAATTAAAGAGTTTCTTAAAGAATTTACTTCAAAAAAAGCAATGAGTAACAGAGGCTATTTAGCTGAAATAGGACTTGTTCCTTTAGCTGCTGATAAATACAAAGTTACTAGAAGTGCTGCAGTAGATCTGAATACAATCAACTTAAAATAACTTTCATTTATCCCCAAAAAAAGGCCAGCAATAACTGGCCTTTTTTATTAATTCAATCTTAGATTTAATTTGTAATATTTCTGTAACATTAAGAATATATCACTCAGAGCGAATGAATATCGTTCTAATATTTTTAATTACTATATTTTCTGTCTCTTTGTTCTTCTATGGAAAATCAAAAACTAAAACCATTTCTATCAAAGATAATATCAAATTAAATGCTCTACCAAAATTTTATGGATACTATCTTGTTTTATGGTGTTCAATACCAGCGTTAGTATTTTTATTGGTCTGGTCATTATTTGAACCTGTAATAATTAAATCTATAATTATTGAAACAGCTGCAAATCAAGGTGCAATTTTAAGTGATAAAAATGAAGCAAATTTAATATATGAAAAAATTAAAGCTATTCATTTAGGTACTTATTTTGGAGATATAGACAGTATCTTGAGAGAAAGTGCAATTGCGTATGCAAAATTTATAAATCTTTTTACAAATTCAAAAGTAGTTTTAATTTTTGGTATAATTATAGCTTCAGTTATTTACTCTTTAAAAAAAATAAAGAATAACAATAAAGCTAGAGATGATGTAGAAGTTATATTAAAAGGTTTATTGTTTGTATCTTCTTTAATAGCAATTTTAACTACTCTCGGAATAATATTTTCACTACTTTTTGAAAGTATAAAGTTTTTTTCAGTCATTAATATTTTTGATTATTTATTTGGTACAAATTGGAGTCCTCAAAGAGCCTTTGTTAGAGATGCGTCCTCAATAACCGCAGCTGAATTTGAAGAATTAAAAGATGCATTTGGCTTTATTCCATTA
Organism: uncultured Pelagibacteraceae bacterium; assembly: GCA_902574695.1. GTDB lineage: Bacteria > Pseudomonadota > Alphaproteobacteria > Pelagibacterales > Pelagibacteraceae > Pelagibacter. Next base: position 5,997 of record CACGON010000008.1, read on the forward strand.
ATTGCAGGGACATCTTTCATAGCTTTTATTGCAATGTTGGTTGCTGTTCCTATTGGTCTATTTTCAGGAATTTACATGGCTGAATATGCTTCAATTAAAGTAAGAAGAATTTCAAAACCAATTATTGAAATTTTAGCAGGAATACCAACTGTAGTTTATGGTTTCTTTGCTGCATTAACTGTTGGCCCTTTTTTTAGACAAGTAGGTGAAAATTTAGGATTAACTGTTTCATCTGAAAGTGCTTTAGCTGCAGGATTAATTATGGGAATTATGATTATTCCTTATGTTTCATCTTTATCTGATGATGTAATTAATTCTGTACCACAATCATTAAGAGACGGTTCATACGCTGTAGGAGCTACTAAATCAGAAACAATTAAACAAGTCGTAATCCCTGCGGCTCTTCCAGGGATAATAGGGTCAGTTCTATTAGCAATATCAAGAGCAATAGGCGAAACAATGATAGTTGTCATGGCTGCTGGCCTTGCTGCAAATCTTACAATTAACCCTTTAGAGTCTACTACAACAATCACAACTCAAATTGTAATGATACTTGTTGGTGATCAAGAATTTGATAGTCCGAAAACTCAATCAGCTTTTGCATTAGGACTTACATTATTTATAGCAACATTAATATTGAATTATATCGCTCAAAGAGCAGTTAAAAAATATAGAGAGAAGTATGACTAAAGAAGAAAGATTAAAAAAAAGACACCGAGCAGAAAAAAGATTTAGATTTTACGGATTAACATCTATCTTTGTTGCTTTGTTGTTTGTTGTTATTCTAGTTCAAAACATTTTCTCAAAAGGAAGTTCAGCCTTTAAAAAAACAGTAATTACCACTGAAATTTTCTTTGATCAGGAATTACTAGAAATTCAAAATGGTGCATCCCAAGAAGAAATAATGGGAGCTGATTTTTACGATATAATGATTGAAAATTTAATAAAGGCTTATCCAGCAAAAGATAGAGATGAGGAAGATGAATTATTAAAACTATTTAGTGGTGATGCTGAAATTGAGATCAAAAAAGCTTTTTTAAATGATAATAGCTTAATAGGTAAAACAATTACATTAGATTTAACAGCCTCTGATGATATTGATCAATTACATAAAGGTAATTATCCAAGAGATTTACCCGAAGAAAGAAGAAGAATTTCCGATTTTCAATTAGTTATTTATGATTATTTTGTTGAAAATAAAATGATAAGTAAAAATTTTAACAATTATTTCTTTAACAATGGTGACTCTAGAGATCCAGAACTAGCAGGTATAGGTGGAGCCTTAGTTGGATCATTTTATAGTATTTTAATTTGTTTGTTATTAGCTTTTCCAGTGGCTGTTCTAGCGTCGATTTACTTGGAAGAGTTCGCTCCAAAAAATAAAATTACAGATTTTATTGAAATTAATATAAATAATTTAGCAGCAGTACCATCTATAGTTTACGGTTTACTTGCTCTGCAAATTTTACTTGCAACTATCCAATTACCGAGATCAACACCATTAGTTGCTGGAATAACACTAGCGCTAATGACTTTACCAAGGATTATTATTCCATGTAGAGCTTCATTAAAAGCTGTTCCACCTTCAATAAGAGAAGGCGCCCTAGCTGTTGGTGCATCTAAATTTCAATCTGTTTTTCATCATGTAGTGCCGTTAGCACTACCTGGCACTTTATCAGGAACTATAATTGGATTAGCTCAAGCATTAGGTGAAACAGCACCACTTATTTTAATTGGGATGGTGGCATTTGTAGTTGATATCCCATCAAGTCCAGTTGATCCATCATCTTCATTACCTGTTCAAGTATATTTATGGTCTGAGTCTGCAGAGAGAGGTTTTGTTGAAAAAACTTCAGCAACTATTATGATGCTTTTAAGCTTTTTAATTGTAATGAATTTTATTGCAGTATACTTAAGACAAAAATTCGAAAAGCGATGGAATTAAATGAGTAACGTAAAGATAAAATCAAAAAATTTAAATGTTTATTATGGTGATAAACAGGCGTTGTTTGATGTGAATTTAGATTTGAATGAAAAAGAGGTAACGGCATTAATTGGTCCATCAGGATGTGGTAAATCAACTTTTATAAGATGCATTAATAGAATGAATGACGTTATTGATATTTGTAAAGTTACGGGAAATATTGAAATGGATGGTTTGAATATTAATGATAAAGATTTAGACGTTGTTTCATTGAGAGAAAGAGTTGGAATGGTTTTTCAAAAGCCAAATCCTTTTCCAAAAAGTATATATGATAATATTTCGTATGGTCCTAAAATTCATGGAAAAGGTGAAACTAAAAGCGAATTAGATCAAATTGTTGAAAACAGTTTAAAAAAATCTGCTTTATGGGAAGAAGTTAAAGATAGACTTGATGAACCTGGCACAAGTTTATCTGGAGGACAGCAACAAAGACTTTGTATAGCGAGAGCTATATCTGTTAATCCTGAAGTCATTTTAATGGATGAACCATGTTCTGCGTTAGACCCAATTGCTACCGCAAAAATTGAAGAATTAATTGATGAATTAAAAAAAACTTATACGATTGTAATAGTAACACACTCAATGGCTCAAGCAGTACGTGTTTCTCAAAAAACAGGCTTTTTTCACTTAGGAAAGCTAATAGAAGTTGGAAAAACTGAGAAAATTTTTAAAAATCCTGACAATAAAATGACACAAGATTATATTACAGGTAGATTTGGATAAATTATGAGCAATGAACACACGGTAAAGTCTTACGAAGAAGAACTTCAGTTCCTTAAAGACTCGTTAATTAAAATGGGCAGCTTAACTGAGTCACAATTAAGTGATGCAATGGATGCAGTAATCAAAGTTGATAAAGACTCAATTGATAAAATCATTAAAAGCGATGAAGAAATTAATAAATTTAGATCTAAAATAGACACTCAAATTATGAATTTACTAGTTAAAAGAGCACCTATGGCAATTGATTTAAGAGAAACTATAAGTTCATTAAAAATCTCTCAAGATTTAGAAAGAATAGGAGATTTATCAAAGAGTAATGCAAAAAAAGTTAAGCCTTTACCATTAGATTTACCTGATGAATTGTTAGGAAATTTAAAAAGACTTGGAGAGCTTGTTATGAAACAATTAAATGATGTTCTTGATAGTTATGTAAACAAAAATTTTGATAAAGCCAAAGAAGTTTGGAAAAAAGATGAACAAGTTGACGACTTAACGTACATCGCAATGGAAAGTGTAATAGATTTTTTATCTAAAGATAAAAAAAATTTAGATTTTTCTACTCATTTAATTTTTGCTACAAAAAATTTAGAAAGAGCTGGTGATCATATAACAAATATTGCTGAGACTGTATGTTATTTAATAAAAGGTGAATATCTAAAAGGTAGTAGACCAAAGGGTAAAGTAATCCAAGAATAATTAGATGAAAGGAAAAATTTTTATTATTGAAGATGAAGCTTCAATAGTTCAATTAGTCCAACATAATCTAGAAAAAGAGGGTTATGTTGTCTCTTCATCATTAAACGGAAATGAAGGTTTAAAAGAATTAAAAAAATTTGAACCTAATTTATTATTATTAGATTGGATGCTACCGGATTTATCGGGGATAGACATCTGTAAAAATATTAGAAGAGACAGTAATTTTAAGAGCCTTCCTATCATTATGCTTACGGCCAAAGGTGAGGAAGAAGACAAGATTAAAGGTCTAGAAAGTGGTGTAGATGATTATATTACAAAACCATTTAGTTTTAATGAATTATCTGCTCGAATAAAAGCTGTTCTAAGAAGATCCGATCCTAAAGTTGTTGCAAATGAATTAATATTTGATGATTTAAAATTAAACAAAATAGAAAAAAGAGTTTTTAGAGCAGATAAAGAAATTCAAATTGGTCCTACAGAATTCAGATTATTAGAATTTTTTTTAACAAACCCCAAAAGAGTTTATTCAAGAGATCAAATTTTAGAAATAGTTTGGCCTAATAATGTGAACGTTGAAAGTAGAACTATTGATGTTCACATACGAAGACTTAGACAATCAATAAATATTGAGGGTAAAAAAGAGTTAATAAGAACAGTTAGATCATCAGGTTATTCTCTGGTTTAAATAATAATTTTATAAACTCCTATTAAGAACAATGGTATTTGTAGTCCAAAGTTAGTTAGTATCGCTTTATCTTTGCTAATAAATCCAGCGATAGTCCATCCAACAACTCCCAATCCATGAAAATAGATATTTAAAGGATAAATATTAAGGTTGGTTAATAGAATACCAACCAAAACTAAAAATGTGCTTATCCATTTAAGATATTTCTTAATAAACATACGTTTCCCTTTCAGCTTGTTTTATTTAGATTTTTAGATAATAACTTATCTACATTTTTTACATAATCCAAAAAACTCAAGATTGTATTTACTATATTTCATACCATCTTTGTCTTTGAAATTAGCTAGATATTTAGAGAGGCTTGAACTGCTTATTTCTGTAATTTTTTCACACATTTCACATATAGAAAAAGCCGTTGCTTTTGATACCTGGCAGCTCGAATTTTGACATGCAATAAAGGCATTTCGACTTTCAATTTTGTGAATTTTTCCCATTTCAACTAATTTATCCAAAGCCCTATATACTTGTAGCGGTGCTTTTATTCCTTTTTTTTGGACATTAAAAAGTATTGAATAAGCTTTTAATGGTTCAGGGGATTTATCAATTAAATCAAAAATAATTTGCTGATTTTTTGTAAGATTATTTTCTTTATGCATTCTTCTCATTTTACCGATTCTCCATTAGTTTTTCAATTTAATCGATTGTTTAATATTTAGTAACGACAATACAAATAACAATAAAGATGCAGCTATTATAGAAGGGCCTGATGCTGTATTAAATTCTAATGAGGAAAACAAACCTAAGCCTACGGATAACAATCCTCCAATAATTGAGTAAAGTACCATTTTTTGCGGACTAGAGGATATGTTTCTAGCCATTGCAGCTGGTATAATTAACATTCCAGTAATTAATAATAGACCAACCATTTTTATAGATATTGCAATAATAGCTGCCATTAAAATTGTAAATATAGCCTTAGCTCTATCAGGATTTAAACCTTCCGCTTCTGCCAATTCATAATTTACTGTTGATGCAAACAAAGGTTTCCAAATTAATTTTAAAATTAATAAAATTAATGCACCTCCAATCCAAATAATTAATAAATCATCAACTGTTACCGCTAATATATCTCCAAATAATAGCCCCATAATATCGAATCTAATAAATGTTAAAAATCCAATTACAACGAGCCCAACAGCCAACGAGGAGTGAGCTAAAAGTCCAAGCAAAGCATCACCTGGTAGATTAGTTTTTTTTTGTAATTGTATTAAAATTAAAGCTATTAAAGATGAAATAATAAATACAGATAAAGCAATATTAAATTCTAAAGTATAAGCTAAAGTTACACCTAGTAAAGCAGAGTGGGCGAGCGTATCACCAAAATAAGACAATCTTCTCCATACCACAAAACATCCAAGGGGCCCTGTTACAAATGCAATCCCAATTCCTGCAAATAAAGCTCTTATAAAAAAATCGTCAAACATTTAATTTTTTTTTATTTCTCCCTCACTAGTATGAATATGATCGTGTCGGTGTTCATATCTTGATAATATTTGAGAAGCCTGTTCACCAAATAAAGCTTTATACTCATTATTTTTTGCCACATCTATTGGAGTACCTGAGCAACATACATGACCATTTAAACAAACAACATGATCTGTAGCGCTCATTACAGTATGTAAATCATGAGAAATTAATAAAATACCGCAATTTAATTCGTCAGAAATTTTCTTTATTAGTTCATATAAAGCTATCTCTCCCGTGAAATCCACACCTTGAACTGGTTCATCAAGAACTAGTAGTTCAGGTTTTTTTGAAATTGCTCTTGCAAGCAGAACTCTTTGGAACTCACCACCTGATAAGTCTCCTAAGTTTTTATTTTTAAGATGAATTACACCCGTTAAAGATAAAGCTTCGTTTATATCTTCCTCTTTAAGATTTTCAGTGAGTACCATAAAATCGTAAACTCTAAGAGGTAATGTCCAATCGATAGATATTTTTTGAGGAACATAACCAACTTTGTCTGTATACTTTTCAACTTCTCCATCTATTTTCTTATAAATACCTAAAGCTATTTTGGCTGTAGTACTTTTCCCTGATCCATTCGGTCCGATAAGAGTAACTATTTTACCTTTCTCAACCTGAAGGGATACACCCTTAACCAGCCACTTATCATTTACTCGAAACCCAGCTTCTTTTAATTTTACTAATATATTTTGATTAGTGCTCATTTTATTGCTTGACTTATATATGTTATATTATTACATATTGTTATATTATAACAACTTAAAATTTAAACATTATGAAAAACCTTAAAAAACTACCAATATTATTATCAATATTATCATTATTAACTTTTTATACAAATGCTAACGCAGAGATAAAAGTAGTTACATCAATAAAACCAATACACTCTTTAGCTAGCTATCTAATGGATGGGGTTGGAAAACCAGATTTAATAGTAGATGGATATGCTTCTCCACATGGATTTGCTTTAAAACCATCACATGCGAAGATGCTTCAAGAGGCTGATATTGTTTTTTGGGTAGGTGAAGATATAGAAAACTTCATGGTAAAACCATTAAATTCAATTGCCAAAAAAGCTGAAAAGATAGAGTTAATGGAAATTAAGGGAATAAATAAACTAAAATTTAGAGAAAGAAATATTTTCGATGGTCACGATGATCATGGACACAAAGAGGACGATCATGATGATCATGCAAAAAAAGAGGATGATCATGACGATCATGATCATGATAAAGATAAAGAGCACGGACACGATGACCATGATAAAGATGAACATAAAGAGGATGGTCATGATGATCACGGTCATGGACATGAAGGCCATGCACATGGAGAACACGATCCACATATATGGCTAGATCCAATGAATGCAAAAGTAATTTTAAGTGAAATGGCTGAACATTTAATTGAAAATGATAAAAATAATGAAGCAAAGTATAAAGAAAATCTTAAGAAAGCTCACAAAGATTTAGACAAACTAACAAAAAAAGTAAAGGCTGAATTAAATAAAGATTTTAAATCTATTGTCTTTCATGATGCATACCAATATTTTGAAAAGAGATTTGATGTTAATGTTCTAGGAGCATTCACCGTAAACACAGATGTAATGCCTGGAGCTGAACAATTAGCTGAAATCAGGGAAATAATTGAACATGATAAAGTTAGTTGCATATTTTCCGAGCCTCAATTTAATCCTGATATAATAAAGGCTGTAGCAAAAGATATGAATATTCAAACAGGAGTAATAGATCCACTAGGAGCTACTTTAAATCCTGGTAAAGATTTGTATTTTGATTTAATTGGCAACATGTCAAAATCTTTCAAAGGTTGCTAAATAAAAATTGATCTTTAGGCATAAATAATATCTAATAAAGGGATGAGCACAGTCTCCCTTTCTTTAGATGAAATATTTGAATTAGCAAAAAAGACTTTACTAGCTAATGGATGTGATGAAGATACAGCATCGACTTTAGCAGATTTAATCAGAAATGCTGAGAGAGATGGCTCTTTATCTCATGGTTTGTTTAGATTACCAGCGTACGTTAGTGGTTTAAAGAGTGGCAAAATTAATGGCAAAGGAAAGCCTGAAGTAAAAAAAATTTCACCATCAGTAATTAAAGTTCAGGGAAATAATTGTTTAGCACCAGTAGTTTTAAGCAAGGGATTACCAGAATTATCTAAAGCAGCAAAAGAAAATGGGGTTGCCGTTCTTGCAATTAATAATTCACATCATATGGCAGCTATGTGGCCTGAGACAGAAAAATTAGCAGAGGATGGTTTGGTTGCGTTTGCATGCACATCTTACAAACCTGCAGTAGCTCCTGCTGGCGCTACTAAACCATTGTTTGGAACTAATCCAATTTCATTTGCTTGGCCAAGACCTGGAAAAACACCAGTGGTTTATGATATGGCAACCGCATCAATGGCAATGGGTGAAGTACAAGTTGCAAAAAGAGAAGGGCACAAAGTTCCATTAGGAACGGGTTTAACTAAAGATGGAAAAGACACAACTGATCCAGGAGCAATAGCTGATGGTGGTGTACTACTTCCTTTTGGTGGTTATAAAGGTTCAGCGATAGCAATGATGGTAGAGCTAATGGCTGGTGCATTAGTAGGAGACAATTTTAGTTTTGAAACAGCGGCTAAAGATAATAATGATGGTGGTCCGCCAAGTGGAGGAGAATTTATACTAGCAATATCTCCAGATAAAACAGCAGGAACAGACTGGCAAAAACACTCAGAAGAATTTTTTAACAAAATGAAATCTTTTGATGGCGTTAGACTACCTGGTGAAAGGCGACATAAAAATAGATTAGACAAAGGTCCAAGAAATATTAATCAGGAACTAGTAAATAAAATTAAATCTTTAAGCTAATTCAATTTCAATTGGTGTATGATCAGATGGTTTTAATCTACCTCGAGGATATTTATTTATTTTTACATCCTTAACCAGATTAATAAGTGAGTTTGAAACTAAAAAATGATCAATTCTCATTCCATTATTTTTTTGCCAAGCACCGCTCGTATAGTCCCAAAATGTATAACCTTCTTTCTCTGGATTTATAAATCTATATGCATCATGGAAACCTAGGTTTATGAGCTCCCTTAATTTTTTTCTAATTTCTAATCTAAATAGAGCATCATTTTCATAACTTTTAGGATTATGAACATCTTCAGCAGCCGGAATAATATTAAAGTCTCCGCCAATAATTATATTTTCATTTGATTTAGACATACTTTTTAATTTTTTAATTAAGCTTTCAAGCCAATAAAGCTTATAGGTATATTTTTCAGTATCTACAGGATTTCCATTTGGTGTGTAAATATTTATTAAAGTTATATTTTTTTTTTTAAACTTAATATCAGCCGTTATAATTCTCGATTGTTTATTTTTATCTTTAAATGGATCATTTTTAATATTTTCTAGTTTTTTTTTGGAAACTATAGCAACCCCATTATAACTTTTCTGTCCAAAAACATAATTCTCATATTTAAGTGATGAAATATCGTCGTAAGGATATGTTTCATTTTGTGTTTTTATTTCCTGCATCATTACAATATCAGGAGAAAATTTTTTTAAGTATTCTTTTATATTTTCAATTCTTGCTCTTACAGAATTTACGTTCCATGAGCTAATTATCATTAAAGAGAGAAGGAGACGCCACAACCACAGGAAGATTTACTTTGTGGATTGTTTATTTTAAATGACTCGCCAATTAATTCTTTTACAAAATCCACCTCAGATCCTTTTAGAAGTTCTGCTGACTGTTTATCTATTAAAATATTGTCAAATCTTACATCATCATCTTCAGGTTTGCTGTCGAAAGAGAAATCATATTGAAAACCAGAACAACCACCACCTTTAATTGCGATTCTAAAAAAAGATCCTTTATTCTTTTCAAGTAATAAATGGTTTATCTGTTTTATAGCTTTATCGGTAAATTTAATTTCTTTATTCATAAATAATCACTGATATTACTAATATAATAATATTTTTTTAATTTTAAAGCATGAAAAATTTCAGCAATTTGGGTTTATTTAAAAGCAAAGGAAGGCTTTTTGCAGAACCAAATAACAGATTTAGAAGCCCCTTTCAAAGAGATAGAGATAGAATAATTCATAGCGCATCATTTAGACGCCTAAAGCATAAAACACAGGTTTTTGTTAACACTGAAGGTGATCATTACAGAACTAGAATAACACACTCTATAGAAGTTGCTCAAATTGCAAGGACAATAGCAAGATTTTTAAAATTAAATGAGGAACTAGCCGAAACTTTAAGTTTAGCCCACGATTTAGGACATACACCTTTTGGCCATGCTGGTGAAGAATCTTTAAATGAAAGCATGCAAATGCATGGAGGATTTGATCATAATTTACAAACACTAAGAATTGTTATGTTCATAGAAAATAAATATTTTAGGTTTAAAGGTTTAAATTTAACTTTAGAAACAATAGATGGTTTACTTAAGCATAACGGACCTATTGATAATCATGAAAAAATTAATCAAATAATTGGTTTTAGTAATTTAAAAAATAAATTTAATTTTGATACATACCCATCTTTAGAAGCACAAATAGCATCCATTTCAGATGACATTGCATACAATAATCATGATATTCAAGACGGAATTAAGGCCCAATTATTTGATCTAAATGATTTACTAGAAATTAATTTTTTTAAAAGTATTTTTAAACCATACAAAAAAATTAAAAACAAATCTAAAGAAATAATTATTTATCAGATAATTAGAGACTCAATAAATCTGATGGTAAAAGATTTAATAGAAAATACTATAAAAAATATTAAAAAAAATAAGATCAAAAATCTCAATCACATATTTTATCAAGAAGAAACTGTAGTAAACTTTTCAAATAAATTTCAAAATGTACTAGATGAAATAAGAAATTTTTTAAGAATCAGAATGTATAATAATAAAAATGTTTTAAATAAAAATAATAATGGAAAAAAAATCATTAAAAAACTGTTTAATACCATTGATAAAAAGCCAATGAAATATTTGAGCAAAGAGCAACTAAAATTTGATAAGTATAGAAGTATTGCCGATTATATTTCTGGTATGACCGATAGATATGCAATTAATTTATACAATATAACCAAATGAATATTTTTGAAAACTACCTTAATAAAATTAAAGTTGCTGTTGATCAACTAAGTAAAAAAAATTTAATTATTTTACCAGATAACCTAAGTTCTTTGAGCGTTGATACACCGCCTCAAAATATTAAGGCAGATATTTCAACAAATATTTCAATGATATTGTCTAAAATTAATAAAAAAAGTCCCATGGCTTTAGGAGAAATAATTAAGAAGAAATTATTAGAGGATGTGAATATTTCAGCAATTGAAATTGTTAAACCTGGTTTTTTAAATATTACTTTAAAGTCAACAATTTGGAATGAGTTAATTAAGAACATAAATGAAAATCCATATCAATATGGTGTAAATATAAATTCTCGCAAAAAAAATTATTTAATTGAATTTGTATCAGCAAACCCAACTGGGCCTCTACACGTGGGACACTGTCGAGGAGCAATATTAGGTGATGTAATATCAAATATATTAATCTTTAATAAACATAAGGTTTTTAAAGAATATTACGTTAATGATTATGGCAATCAGATAATAAATTTTACAAAGTCTGTTTACTTAAGATGTAGAGAGTTGTTGTTTAAAGAAAAATTTCCAACAGATCCTGATCTTTATCCTGGAGATTATGTTATCCAAATAGCAAAAAATATTTTGAAAGATAATCCAAAAATTAATTATAAGAACTTTGATGAAATTTCAAATTTGTTAAGTTCACTGGCTGTCAAAGAGTCTCTTCAATTAATTAAAGAAAATCTTAATAAACTTGGAATTAAACATGATAATTTTCAAAGTGAAACGGAACTCGTTGAAAAAAACGAGGTACATAATGTTATTAATAAACTTTCAAAAAAAAATTTTATTTATAAAGGGCGTATTAAAGCTCCAAAAAATCAGAATAAAACTGACTGGATTGAGAGAGAACAATTATTATTTAGATCCACAGACTTTGGTGATGACAAAGATAGAGCATTGCAAAAGGGAGATAATTCATGGACATATTTTGCAAGTGATGTTGCTTATCATAATTTTAAATTAGAGAGAAAGTTTGACAAATTAATAAATATTTTAGGAGCTGACCATGCTGGTTACATTAAAAGAATTACCTCCTCTGTGGATGCTTTATCGGGAGAAAAAAATAAATTAATTTGTAAAGTAAGCCAATTAGTAAAATTAATTAAAGATGGAAAACCATTTAAAATGTCAAAGAGGAAAGGAGACTATATAACCGTTGAAGATTTAGTTGGTGAAGTTGGAAAAGATGCAACAAGATTTATAATGCTAAGTAGAACTAGTGATGTTGAACTAGACTTTGATTTTGCAAAAGTAAAAGAAAAATCAAAAGACAATCCCCTTTATTATGTCCAATATTGTTATGCAAGAATTTCATCAGTTTTTAGAAATCTAAATAAAAATATAAATGATGAGGTAAATATTAAAAATTATGATTTTAATTATTCAGCCGATGAAATAAAAATTATTAAGAAGATTTCACAATGGCCTTTAATAATTGAAATATCATCAAATAAACTTGAACCTCATAGAATCCCAATTTATCTTTATGAATTAGCCTCTGAATTTCATTCTTATTGGAATATGGGCAAAGATGATGAAAATAAAAGATTTATTAATAATGAAAAAAAAATATCTGATGAAAAAATTCTTTTCTTAAAATCAATTTCAAATGTCATAAAATCAGGAATGAATATTATTGGTGTTGATACACCTGAAAGTATGTAATGTTAAAAGAAATAAAAGTCCTTCTTTATATATTTACTATTTTAGTATTTTTCTTTCTATGTCTTAAATATTATTTATCGGATGCATTTGAAAAAAAAATTTACAGAACCCATAATAATCATCAAAAAATCATTACTGAATTTTCTGAAAATTTAAAAATATTTAAAAGTGATACCGATGGAATAATCGAATATATTGATAATGAAAAAAATGACTCTAAAAAAAAATTTCAATTTTGGAAATTAATTGAGAATGATTAAAAAAAGGAGGAGTTTTATAATTGGATTAAAGGGCTTAAAATTGTCCAATCAAGAAATTTTATTTATTAAAAAATATAAACCATGGGGAATAATTTTATTTTCAAGGAATATTAAATCAATATCTCAAACTCAGAAACTAACTGATGATATAAAAAAAATTTATAAAGATAAAAATTTTCCAATTTTGATAGATCAAGAAGGTGGACGTGTTGCAAGATTAAATAGAATATTAATTTCCTCAACTTTTACAGCAGAGTATTTTGGACACATTTTTAATAATAATAAAAAAAATTTTGGATTTTATTTAGACATTTATATTGATCAAATATCATATCTGCTTAGAAAATTGGGTATTAATATTAATACAAGTCCTGTTTTAGATTTAAAAAGAAAAGCTACTTCAAAGGTCATTGGAGATCGTTCTTTCTCAAACAATGCGAATGTAATAAGTAAAATTGGTGATGCTATGATTGAAAAATTCCATAAAAATAAAATTGCTACAGTAATTAAACATATACCAGGTCATGGTTTAGCTAAATCAGACAGCCATAAATTTATGCCAATCGTAAAAAAAAAATTAAAGTATTTAGAGAGTACAGATTTTAAAGCTTTTAAAAAAAAAAAATCTTTATTTGCAATGACTGCACACATATTGTTTAAAGATATTGACTCATCAAACACCACAACACATTCAAAAAAATTAATAAATTTTATTAGAAATAAAATTCATTTTAAAAATATTATTATTTCAGATGACATCTCGATGAAGGCTTTAAAATTTTCGACTAAAATTAATACTCAAAAAGCTTTTAGATCTGGTTGTAATTTGGTGCTCCATTGCAACGCCAGGATGTCTGAAATGAAAATAGTAGGTGAAAACTCACCAAAACTAGATAAATTTTTACTGAAAAAAACTTCAGAATTCTATAAAATTGTTAGAATTAAATGAAAGAAGATCAACTATTACAATTCCACGTAAATTTAAATACTTTTAGTGGTCCTTTAGATACATTATTAGATTTGGCTAAATCCCAAAAAGTAAACTTAGAAAATATTTCAATTACGAAGTTAGCAGATCAATTTCATGAATTTATAACTAAAACATTAGATTTAAATTTAGAATTAGCGTCAGAGTATTTAGTGATGGCTACTTGGCTTGCATATCTAAAATCAAAATTATTGCTTCCTGAAACCGATGAAGAAGAGTTTAAAGCCTTAGAAGTTGCAGAAAAACTAAAATTGCAATTAAAAAAACTTGAATTAATAAGATTGCTTTCTGATCAAATGTTAAAAAGAAAAAGACTTGGTAAAGATATATTTATGAGAGGTGTTAAGGGTCAAATTAAATCAATCTACAGTTCTGAATATACTCTTTCTTTATTTGAACTATTAAAAACATATTCAAATATAATTATGACAAAAGACTTTCAGAGAATCAATATACCAAGGTTACCTGTATTTACTACAGAGGATGGAATTAATGAAATTAAAAAATATTTTGGTAAACTTTCAGAATGGAAAAGTCTTCAAGAATTAATACCTGATACTTTTAAAAACAAAAATAGTTTAGCAAGGACAGGTCAAGCAGGTATTTTTGCTGGTTCTCTAGAACTCGTAAAAGAGGGTAATATTTCAATAAAACAAGAAAAATTATTTGATGAAATATTAGTTAAGGAAAATAAATGAAAAAAAATAAAGATGATAACATTTTAAATTTTCCATCAAATTTAAGCAATGGTGAACGTGAAGTAGAAGCAATTCTTTTTGCAGCTGCTGAACCGCTTGAAATCGAGTCTATTGAGGCTAAAATTTCAAAAAATATCAATGTAAAAAAAACATTAGAAAAACTACAAAAAGTTTATTCTCAAAGAGGAATAAATTTAGTTTGTATATCTAACAAATGGTCATTTAGAACTGCCCAAAATTTATCTAATTTAATGTCTCAACAAAAAACTGTTGAAAAAAAGTTATCTAAAGCTGCAATCGAAACATTAGCAATTATAGTTTATCACCAGCCTGTGACTCGTGCAGAAATAGAGGAAATTAGAGGGGTTGCCTTTGGTACTAATACATTAGATATTTTAATGGAATTGAATTGGGTTAAACCACAAGGACGAAAGGACGTTCCGGGTAAGCCAATACAATATGTAACCACAGATGATTTTTTAAGCCATTTTAATCTCCAAAAACTTACAGACCTACCCACAGTTGATGAACTTGGTTCTGCAGGATTAATTGATTCAGCATCTGTGGATGCTTCTGTATTTGGTACTGGAAAGTTTTATCAAGAAAAACAAGAGGAAAAAAAAGAAAATATATATTCGAATATAGATGAAATGTTATCTAGTACTTTAAAAGATAAAGAAACAGATTAAAAAGATACTTTTAAAATTAGTATAAAAGATATATAAATAATTCATGAGTATAGGTTTTTGGCAAATAGCAATTGTTGTAATATTAGTTGTCTTACTTTTTGGTAGAGGCAAAATATCGAGCCTGATGGGTGATGTAGCAAAAGGTATTAAAAGTTTTAAAAAAGGTATGGCTAATGACAATGAGGATATTGACACAAAAAATATATCCGAAAATAATCAAGACACAGATAAAAAAGAGTAAATCAAATGCCACAAATTGGCTGGTTTGAAATATTAATTGTAGTTTCAATTGCCATTATAGTTGTAGGGCCAAAAGATTTCCCAATTATGTTAAAAAAGATTGGATCCTGGATTGGTTCTGCAAAGAGGTATGTAGCAAATGTTCAAAATGAATTTTCATCTTTAGAAGTCGATGAAGTCTCTAATGATGAGAAAAAAAAAGAAAAAGATAAAAATGACGTTAAATGATGAAAAAATGGGTTTCTTTAGCCACTTAACTGAATTAAGAAAAAGGTTAATCAACTGTTTAATTTTTTTATTTATATTTTTTATAATTTGCTATTTTTTCTCAGAATATATTTATGGTTTTTTAGTAGAGCCTTATTCATCAGCCGTTAAAGATGACGGAGTTGAGAGAAGATTAATTTTCACCGCGTTACAAGAAACTTTTTTAACTTATTTGAAAGTTTCATTCTTCACATCTTTTTTTATTACATTTCCTTTTATATTAATTCAGGTCTGGTTATTTATTGCGCCAGCTCTTTATAAAAATGAAAAGGCAGCTATTATGCCGTATTTAATATTAACACCAATTTTATTTATATTAGGTGGAATGTTGGTTTATTATTTAATAATGCCTTTAGCTATTAAATTTTTTGTTTCATTTGAAAGTACTGGAAATATAACTAATTTGCCGATTCAATTAGAGGCAAAAGTAAATGAATATTTATCTTTAATAATGAAGCTAATATTTGCTTTTGGTTTAAGTTTTCAATTACCTGTAGTTTTAAGTCTTTTAGCACGAATTGGTTTAATTGATTCGTCATTTTTAAAACAAAGAAGAAAGTATGTTGTTGTAATAATTTTTGCAGCGGCTGCTTTGTTAACTCCACCAGATCCAATAACACAAATCGGTTTAGCTATTCCACTTTTAATTTTGTATGAATTATCTATTTTTTCTGTAAGTATTATAGAGAAAAAAATTAAAGAAAAAGAGCATGCATAATATAAAAGATATTAGAAAAAATCTTGATAGTTTTGCTAAATTATTATTAAAAAGAAATGTCAAAGTTGCAATTGATAAAATTGTTCAATTAGACAAAGAAAATAGAAATCTTATTCAAAAAAAAGAGTTATTAGAAAAAGAAAAAAAAGATATCTCAAAATCAAAAGATGAAAAACTATTTAAAAAATCAAAAGATATATCTATCGAAATAGAAAAAATAAGCTCTGATTTGTCATTAATAAAAAATGAGCTAGATGACATTTTATCATCATTACCTAATTTGCCATTAGCTGATGTACCTGAGGGTAAAGATGAAAGTTCAAATGTTGAAATTAAAAAATATGGTAAAATTAAAAACTTTGATTTTAAACCAAAATCACACTTTGAACTTGGGAATAATTTAAATATGTTAGATTTCGAATTAGCCACTAAGACAACTGGCTCTAGATTTGTTTTTGTAAAAAATCATTTAGCATTACTTGAGCGAGCTCTTTCAAACTTTATGATAGATACTCATATAAACAAAAATAATTACCTAGAAGTATCACCACCACTCATAGCAAATGAAAATACCATGTTTGGAACAGGTCAGTTACCAAAATTTGAAAACGATCAATTTGAAATAGTCTCAGATGATAAAAATGATCGTAAATTTCTTATACCAACGGCAGAAGTCATACTAACGAATATGGTAAAAGACAAAATATTAGATGTAAAAGACTTACCTTTAAGATTTGTTGCATCTACCCCTTGTTTTCGTAAAGAAGCTGGTAGTTATGGAAAAGATACCAAGGGAATGATACGGCAACATCAATTCTATAAAGTTGAATTAGTAAGTATTGTTGAGCCCAATTCTTGTTCCGAAGAGTTAGAAAGGATGACTGATTGTGCCACAAATATTCTAGATCAACTGAAGTTGCCATATAGGAAAGTTTTATTAAGTAGCGGAGATATGGGCTTTAGTGCAGAAAAAACATACGATTTAGAGGTTTGGATACCTTCAGAGAATAAATATAGAGAAATATCAAGTTGTTCTTCATGTGGCTCTTTCCAGGCTAGAAGAATGAAAGCAAGGTATAAAAATTTAAAAAAAGAAATAAATTTTGTCGGCACACTTAATGGTAGTGGTTTAGCAGTAGGTAGAACTTTAATTGCTGTCTTGGAAAATTATCAATTATCAGATGGAACTATAGAAGTGCCAGAAGCGCTTAAACCTTACATGAATAATGTAGAAAAGATTGGCAAGAATTAGAGTTGTTTTAGTAAATCTTTTGGTATAAATATTCAATAACTTAGGAGTAATAATGTCAAATTCTGGAATAGGTCAATTTATACCTTTAATACTTATATTCGTAATATTTTATTTTTTCTTAATAAGACCTCAACAAAAAAAAGTAAAAGAGCACAAAATAATGGTAGAAAATTTAAAGAGAGGCGACAAAGTGATTACCGTTGGAGGGATTGTAGGTACAATAGATAGAATTATTGACGGTGAGAAAGTTGAAGTCGAAATAGCAGACAATGTAAAAGTAGAGATAGTTAAATCTACAGGTATACAGAGTCTGGTTACTGCCAATCAAGAAACTAAAAAATAATAGTAAATTCTTAAAAGGTGCTTTATTTTTCAAAAATTAGAATAATTACTATTTTTGTAATATCTATAATATTTGTATTATTTTCATTATCAAATTTAACAAAGTTTGATGACAACTATTTTAGCAAAAAAATTAATTTAGGTCTTGATCTACAAGGAGGTTCATATCTTCTTTTAGAAATTGACAATAGTCCAGTTGTAACTAAGGAACTTCAAAATAAAATTACTTTTTTGAAGACTTATTTTAAAGATAAGGAAATTAATATTTTTAATATTAAAATTAATGAACAAAATTCAATTATATTTGAAACTGATAAAATAAATATTGATCTAATAAATAGTATTTTTTTAAACAAGGAAGAACCAATTAATCCATATTATGATAAATATAAATCTTATCAATTTGATATTGAAAATCAAAGTAATCAATTTAAAATAACATTATCAAAATATGGTATCATCGAATTAAAGAATGCCTCATTAGACCAAGCTATTGAGATTGTAAGACGAAGAGTCGATGAGGTAGGCACAAACGAGCCTAATATTTTAAAAAGAGGAAATGATAGAATTTTAGTTGAATTGCCAGGTTTAGATGATCCTGCTCGTATAAAAAATCTTCTTGGAAAAACTGCAAATTTATCTTTTAGATTTGTATCAAAATCTAATGAGGCAGAGTTAGGCACAGACTTAATTGAATTTGAGGATCAATCAGAGTCTGCTGTTTATGTAAGTAAAAGAATTATTTTAAGCGGTGAGAACTTACTTGATGCACAACCAAAAATGGACTCACAAACTAATGACACAATTGTGACTTTCAGTTTAGACAGAGTTGGAGCTAAAAGATTTGGTAAAGCAACAATTTCTGGCGTTGGCAAAAGATTGGCTATAGTATTAGATGGCAAAATAATTAGTGCGCCTGTAATACGAGAGGCTATAGTTAGTGGCTCGGGTCAAATTACTGGAAATTTTACATTTCAATCAGCAACAGATCTTGCATTATTATTGAGATCTGGAGCATTACCAGCTCCAATGAATATAGTAGAAGAAAGAACAGTAGGCCCAGGACTTGGTAAAGATTCTATTAAAGCAGGAATTTTAGCATTAATAATTGGTTTCTCTTTAGTCATTTTATTTATGGTTTTTAAATATAAGATATTTGGATTTATTGCTAATACAGCATTGATTTTTAATTTATTTTTTCTGATTGGAATCCTCACTTTATTCGAAGCAACATTAACTCTTCCTGGAATTGCAGGTATAATTTTAACTGTAGGAATGGCTGTCGATGCAAATGTGCTTATTTTTGAGAGGATTAAAGAAGAAAAAAATAACGAAAAAAATCAACTAGTTGCATTTGACTCTGGTTACACAAAATCAAAATCTGCAATTTTAGATGCTAATGTTACCACCTTTATTGCTGCAATAATTTTATTTTTTTTAGGATCAGGTCCAATTAAAGGGTTTTCTATAACTTTAGGCGTTGGAATATTAACTACACTATTTTCTGTTTATTTTATAGCAAGGTTACTCACGTCCTTATATGTTGTAAAAAATAAAGATAAGGAAATTAAAATATAAAATTTATGAATAATTTTAAATTTAATAGTTATTACAAAATATTTTCATTAATATCTGGCCTTTTAGCCATTATTTCTTTCTTATTACTTATTTTTAAAGGATTAAATTTTGGAATAGATTTTAAAGGAGGCACCTTAATAGAACTTAGGGCAATTGATAAACAAATTAATATATCGTCATTAAGAAGTTCATTCTCTAATATGAATTTAGGTGATGTTGCAATAAAGAATTTTGGTGAAGATCATGACTACTTAATTAAATTTGAAAAAAAAGGAAATAAAAAAGATCTAATACAAAATATTAAAAAAAATTTAGATCAATCAATAGGATCTGGTTATGAGATAAGACGTGTAGAAAATGTTGGTCCAAAAGTTAGTTCTGAGTTATTAAAAGGTGGTTTAATAGCAATCGCAGTTTCTCTTGGGGCTATGCTTTTTTATATTTGGATAAGATTTGAATGGCAATTTAGTATTGGAGCTATACTGGCTTTATTTCATGATGTTTTAATTACAATGGGTATTTTTTCTTTGTTAAGTTTGGAGGTAAATCTTTCTATAGTTGCTGCTATTTTAACAATTGTTGGTTATTCAATGAATGATACAGTTGTTATTTTTGATAGAGTGAGAGAAAACTTGAAAAAACATATTGATTTAAAAATTTTTGATCTAACAAACCTATCTATTAATGAAACCTTATCCAGAACTATCATTACATCCTTAACAACCTTATTGGCTTTGATATCTATATTTGTTTTTGGTGGTGAAATTTTAAAAGGTTTTTCTTTTGCTATGATACTCGGTGTTATCCTTGGAACATATTCCTCTATATTTATTGCAAACCCAATTTTAGTTCATTTAAGGGTTTCTTACAAAACAATTGTAAAAGAAGATAACTAATATAAATTTTGAGCCGCAACCATAGAAAGAAGCATTGGTAATGACAGCAAAGTATTTGTCCTTGAGAATAACATTGCTGTCTTTGCAGATTTAGCTTTTGTCTCAGGATCACAATCAACAATACCTAATGCTTTTTTTTGATTAGGCCAAATAACAAACCAAACATTAAACGCCATAATTAAACCCAACCACATACCAATCCCTATAGCAGTATTTTTTCCACCTCCAGAACCTACACCTAATGTCATGGCATCATGAAGGTACCCATTTAACCACGCCAGAATTAGACCAGAAACAATGGTAGCAAATGCAGCCCATCTGAAATAAAAAAGTGCGGATGGAGCTATTACTTTGCCTATGGCTGGTTTTTGTTCATCAGGTATGTTTGGCATGTTTGGGATTTGAACAAAATTGAAATACCATAATAATCCAATCCACATTATTGCTACTACTACGTGGATATACCTAAATAACCAACTCCAAAATATTCTATCAATATCAAAACCTTCATTATTAAAGAACAGTCCTAAAAAAAGAAGTATAGATATAGCTATTGAAGTATGTATTGTTTTAGGTAGTGATGTTAAAATTTTATTCATAATTTAATAATATTATATTTTATAAATATATTTAAGCAATTTTTTTGATTTTATTTTCAAGCATATCTTTAAGGAATTGACCAGTATAACTTCCTTTTACTTTAACTATTTCCTCAGGTTTTCCCTCTGCGATGATATTTCCACCTTTTACACCACCATCTGGCCCCATATCTATTATGTGATCGGATGTTTTTATTACATCTAGATTATGCTCAATAACTACTACGGTATTTCCAGTAGCTACAAATGTGTGCAGAATTTCCAAAAGTTTTTTTATATCATGTTGATGTAAACCAGTAGTTGGTTCATCTAATATATACACTGTTCTACCAGTGGATCTTCTTGAAAGCTCTTTTGCTAGCTTTATTCTTTGGGCCTCTCCACCAGATAAAGTTGTGGCTTGTTGACCAATTTTTATATAACCCAAACCTACTTTTTTTAAGGTTAACAATTTAGATCTTATATTTGGAATATTCTCAAAATAATCACAACCTTCATCCACAGTCATATTAAGAACATCTGCAATACTTTTGTCTTTAAATTTAATTTCTAAAGTTTCTCTGTTGTAACGACTTCCTTTACACTCATCGCAGGTTATATAAACATCAGGTAAAAAATGCATCTCATATGTAATTACACCATCACCTTCACAAGCTTCACATCTTCCACCTTTAACATTAAATGAAAACCTCCCTGGTTTATAACCTCTACTTTTTGACTCAGGCAAACTGGTAAACCAATCTCTTATTGGCCCAAATGCACCAGTGTAAGTCGCTGGGTTTGACCTTGGAGTTCTTCCAATTGGTGATTGATCAATATTAATTATTTTATCAACCAACTCTATACCTTTAAAAGTTTTAAAAGGCATAGGTATCTTTCTTGACTTGTTATTGTTAAGACTTAAATTTAAAGCGTTGTAAAGTGTTTGTAAAATTAAAGTAGATTTTCCACTGCCAGAAACACCAGTTACACATGTGAAACATCCAAAGGGAATTTTTAAATTAACATTTTGTAAATTATTTCCTGTTGCACCGCCTAGCTGCAAAAATCGACCATTTTTTGCCAATTTTCGATTTTTTGGTATTGGTATAAATTTTTTATTGGAAAGATATTTACCAGTTATACTTGTTTCGCTTTTAATAATATCTGAATAAGAACCTTGTGCAATTACTTCACCTCCTTTATTACCAGCCTCAGGGCCTAAATCGATTATATGATCAGCATTCTCCATAGTTTCAGTATCATGTTCGACAACAATAACTGTATTACCTAAGTCTCTTAATCTTTTTAAAGCATCTATAAGTTTTACGTTATCTTTTTGATGTAACCCAATAGAAGGCTCATCCAATACATACAAAACACCTGTTAAGCCTGATCCTATTTGAGATGCCAACCTTATACGTTGTGCTTCTCCACCTGACAATGTTCCAGATTCTCTAGATAATGTTAAATAATCGAGTCCAACGTTTAATAAAAAATTTAATCTTTCATTAATTTCTTTAAGTATGTGTTCTGCTATTTTTAAATCTCGCTTGCTTAAATTATTTTCTAAATCTTTAAACCATTTTTGAGCTTCTGTTATTGACTTTTCTGTTACTTCACTAATATGTAAATTATTTATTTTTACACATAATGCTTCATCTTTTAAACGATATCCTTTACATACCTCACATTTTGTATCCGACTGATATTGAGATATCTCCTCTCTTTTCCAATCACTATCAGTTTCAAGATATCTACGTTCTAAATTGTTAATAACTCCCTCAAATGTCTTTTTATGGGAATACTTTTCATATCCATCATCGTAGCTAAACTTAATTTCCTCATCATCTGATCCATACAAGATAATATCTTTAATTTTTTTGGGAATTCTTTCCCATTTATCATTAAGAGAAAAATTATAGTGTTTTGCAAGAGACGATAGTGTTTGAGCATAATATAAACTAGAAGATTTTGCCCATGGCTCTATAGCACCATCTGCAATTGTTTTTTTTGTATTTGGAACAACTAAATTTGGATCAACATTTAATTTAATACCTATCCCTTCACATTCTTCGCAAGCACCATAGGGACTATTGAAAGAGAACAGCCTTGGTTCAATTTCTTCAATTGTAAAACCACTTTCTGGACATGCAAATTTAGATGAAAAAATAATTCTTTCAGTTTTACGATATTTACTAGGCAAAGTTTCATTTTCATACTCTACAAAAACTAAACCATTTGCCAAATTTAGCGAGGTTTCCAGGGCTTCTGCTAATCTATTACCCAATGAGTTATTTAATACTATACGATCAACTAAAATATGAATATCGTGTTTGATCTTTTTATTTAGTTCAGGAACTTTATCTATATCGTAAAGCTCACCATCGACTTTAATTTTTCTAAATCCACGTTTCTTAAATCCTTGTATATCTTTTTTGTATTCACCTTTACGTCCTCTAACTACTGGCGCATAAATAAAAATAGTTGATTTTTTTGGTATCTCTTTAATTTTATCAACCATTTGACTTATAGTTTGTGACTCTATTTTTTTTCCAGTAAATGGTGAGTAGGGTATACCAGCTCTTGCGTACAATACTCTCATATAGTCATAAATTTCAGTTACAGTTGCGACTGTTGATCTCGGGTTTTTTGATGTATTTTTTTGCTCAATCGATATAGCTGGGCTTAAGCCTTCAATTAAATCAACATTTGGTTTTTTCATTTTATCTAAAAACTGACGAGCATATGCAGATAAACTTTCTACATATCTTCTTTGACCCTCAGCATAGATTGTATCGAAGGCTAATGAAGATTTTCCTGAGCCGGAAAGCCCAGTAATTACCACAAATTTTTCTTTTGGTATGGTTAAAGATACATTTTTTAAATTATGTTCTTTTGCCCCTTTAATAACTATGTTTTTGAGCATAATTTTTGTTGCTTTAAATAAATAAAATTAATATTCAAGTTGTTTTATGATATAAATATTAATTATATTTATATCATCTTTAAAATATTATGGCTGGAAGTTTAAATAAAGTATTATTAATTGGTCGTTTAGGCGCAGATCCTGAAATCAAAGAAATGGTGAATGGTAAAAGCGTTGCTAGACTTAGTTTAGCGACAAGTCAATCTTGGAAAGACAAGAATAGTGGTGAAAAAAAAGAAAAAACTGAATGGCACCGTATAGTTGTATTTAATGAAGGTTTAGTTAATGTTGTTAAACAGTATTTAAAAAAAGGTGCCCAAATTTATGTAGAAGGACAAATTTCTACTCGTAAATGGAAAGATGAAAGCACTGGTCAAGATAAGTATTCTACCGAAGTAGTTATTCAAGGTTATAATTCTTCATTAACTATGTTAGGGGGAGGAAATAATAGCCCAGCTCTAAATCAAGATAGCTCTAAGTCTTTAGAAAATACATCTCAAGCATCTCAAAACGATTTGGATGATGAAATTCCATTTTAGTTTTTATGCCAGAAATAGAAAAAATCAAAAATAATAATATTAAACCAATAGCAATGTATGATGAGATGAGCTCATCATATTTGTCTTACGCAATGAGCGTAATAGTAAGTAGAGCTTTACCAGACATAAGAGATGGCCTTAAACCTGTTCATAGAAGAATAATTTTTGCTATGCATAAAGGTGGCTTTGATTGGACAAAGCAGTTTCGTAAATCAGCAAGAATTGTTGGTGATGTTATAGGTAAATACCATCCTCACGGGGATCAAGCAGTTTATGACGCTTTAGTAAGAATGGTGCAAGATTTTTCGATGAGTATTCCTTTAATAGATGGACAAGGCAATTTTGGTTCAATAGATGGGGATCCTCCTGCAGCAATGAGATATACCGAAACGAAACTTGCAAAGATTTCCCAATATTTGATTGATGACATCGATAAACAAACTGTTTTATTTAAAAGTAATTATGATGAAACAGAGCAAGAACCCGTTGTTTTACCTGCTCAATATCCAAATCTTTTAGTCAATGGTGCAGGAGGTATTGCTGTAGGAATGGCGACAAGTATACCCCCTCACAATCTTGGAGAGGTAATAGATGGAACCTTAGCTTTCATTAATAATAAAGATATTAAAATTAATGAATTAATGAAACACATACCAGGACCAGACTTTCCCACTGGTGGAACAATTATAGGAAAAAGTATTTTAAAAGAGGGCTATAAAAATGGCAGAGGGTCTTTTAAAATAAGAGGAGAAATTAAAATTGAGCAAAGATCAAATGGAAAAGAACGTATAGTTATTACCTCAATACCATATCAAGTTAATAAATCTACACTTAATGAAAGGATCGTTGAATTAGTAAGAGAAAAAAAAATAGAAGGTATTAGCGATATTAGAGATGAGTCTAATCGTGATGGTATTAGAGTTGCGATCGACTTAAGACGAGGAGTCGAGCCAGAAACTGTTAAAAGACAATTATATAAATATACATCAATAGAAAGCTCTTTTGGGTTTAATACATTAGCAATTGTAGATCAAAAACCAAAAAACTGTAATCTTAAAGACTTTATTGATCATTTTTTAAAATTTAGAGAAGATGTAGTTATAAAAAAAACCAAGTTTGACCTAAAAAAAGCAGAAGACAGAGCGCACATTTTAATTGGATTATCAGTCTCTGTAGAAAATTTAGACAAAGTAATTAAAATCATTAGATCTTCAAAAACACCTGATGATGCCAAAAAAGATTTATCAAAAATAAAATGGAAAATTAACAAAACTTCAAAATTTATTAAAATGATTGGCAATCAAAACCTTAAAAGTGGCTACACATTAAGCAACACACAAATCCATGCCATATTAGAGTTAAGACTTCAAAAGTTGACCGCAATGGGCATAAACGAAATTGAAGTTGAGATTAAAAAACTTTCAGAACTAATTATTAAATTTAAAAAAATTATTAATTCAAAAAAAGAATTAATGAATGTTATAAGCCATGAATTAAAAAGTATAAAAGAAAAATTTGCTACCCCAAGGCGTACTAAAATTATTGATGCTGTATTAAATTATGATATAGAAGAAACAATTCAAAAAGAGTCTGTTTTAATTACAGTAACTTTACAAGGATATATCAAAAGAGGGTCGTTAAGTGCAGTAAAACAACAAAAAAGAGGTGGCAAGGGAAAATCTGGTATTAAGACAAGGCAAGAAGACTCTGTTGTACAAACTTTATCAGTCAATACACATACATCGGTTCTTTTCTTTTCAACCGAAGGACTTGTATATAAAATAAAAGCTTGGAAAATCCCTGAGGGAACATCCTCTTCAAAAGGAAAATCTTTATTTAATATTTTACCCCTTAAAAATCATCAATCTATAAGTTCTATTATGCCATTTCCTGAGGAGAAGACTGAGAAAAAAGATATGAATATAATTTTTGCAACAAGTTCAGGCAAAATTAGAAAAAATAGCTTAGACGATTTTTCTTCAATAAATGCTTCTGGAAAAATAGCAATGAAATTGGATACTAATGACAAAATAATAGGTGTCAAAATTTGCAAAGACGATCAAGATATTGTTTTAAGTACAAAATTAGGAAAATGCATCAGATTTGAGTCAAAAAAATTAAGAGTTTTCAAAGGCAGATCATCAAAGGGCATAAGAGGGCTAAATCTTGCAGAAAATGATGAAATAGTCTCATTATTTATTATTGATCATAATCAATCAAATGGTTCGAAAAAAAATAAAAAAGATGAATTACTAGAAACTAAGGCAAAGGAAAAATTTATTTTATCAATAACAGAAAATGGTTATGGAAAAAGAACATCACATTACGATTTTAGAGTAACAAATAGGGGCGGCAAAGGAATTATTGGTATAGTGAATTCACAAAGAAATGGCAATGTATCGTCATCATTCCCAGTAGATAGTGGTGATGAAATACTAATATCTACTAATAAAGGTCGTGTAATTCGAGTAGCCGTTAAAGAAATAAGAGTTGCAGGAAGGAATACCCAAGGTGTAAGAATTATTAAACTTTCAGGTGATGAAAAAGTTGTATCTGCAATTAAAATAGAGGACAATTTAATATAATGACAAAAACTATTTTATACCCTGGAACATTTGACCCAATAACTTATGGACATATTGATTTAATTAAAAAAGCTTTAAAAATTGGAGATAAGATAATAGTAGCAATATCTGAAAATGGGAAGAAAAACTATCTATTTGAACCAGATGAGAGAGTTACGTTAGTGAAAAACTCGCTCTTTAAAGATTTGAAGATGAACCCAAAAAAAATAAAAGTAATTTCTTTTAATTCACTCACTACAGAACTCTGCAAAAAGAATAATGCTAATATTATATTAAGAGGTTTAAGAGCTGTATCTGATTTTGAATATGAGTTTCAACTAGCTGGTATGAATAGAAAATTAAACCATAATATTGAAACAATGTTTTTGATGTCGGATGTTGAAAATCAAATTATATCGTCGAAATTTGTTAAAGAAATAATTGAATTACGAGGAAATGTTAATAAATTTACCTCAAAAAGTGTTATTAAGGCTTTAAAGGAAAAATATGCATAAAATATTCTTAATTATCTTTTTTTTTTTAACAATAACTAATGCAACCCAATCAAAGGAGAATATTATGATACTAAAATTAAAAGATGGTGATGTGGAAATTCAATTATTTCCAGATGTTGCACCTAAGCATGTAGAGAGAATTCAAAAATTAGCAAATGATGGACAGTATGATAATGTAGTTTTCCATAGAGTGATTGATGGATTTATGGCACAAACTGGTGATGTAAAATTTGGAAATTCATCAAATGACAGTTTTGATATTAATAGAGCAGGCATGGGAGGATCCAATCTTCCAAATCTAAAAGCTGAATTTAATAGTCTACCACATGAAAAAGGGACTTTATCTATGGCAAGATCATCTGATCCTGATAGCGCAAATAGCCAATTTTTTATTTGTTTTGAAGCTGCTCCTCATTTAGACAGAAATTACACAGTATTTGGAAAGGTAATAAACGGTATGGAATTCGTTGATAAAATTAAAAGAGGCGAAGGACAAAATGGTGCTGTAACTAATCCTGATAAAATAATTAGCTTTAAATCTAAGTAGCATGATAAATGACATTAAAAAAATTTTCTTTTAATGTTGATAGTAATGATAATTTAGCTAGGACAGGTATTATTAAAACCCATAGAGGCGAAATTAGAACTCCAGCATTTATGCCTGTTGGTACCCAAGCTACTGTTAAAGCAACTTTTGTAGATGATATAAAAAAAACTGGCGCAGACATAATATTAGGCAATACATATCATTTAATGATAAGACCAGGTGTTGAAAGAATTGAAGACGCTGGCGGATTACATAAATTTATGAATTGGCCATATCCAATACTTACCGACTCTGGTGGTTTTCAAGTTATGTCCTTATCAAAACTTACTAAAATTGACCAAGAGAGAGGAGCTATTTTTAATTCTCATATTGATGGGAAAGAATTTATTTTAAGTCCGGAAGAAAGTATCAGAATCCAAAAAGGTCTTAATTCAGATATATTAATGGTATTAGATGAGTGTCCAAAAAAAACAAATGATAAAAAAATCATTAAAAAATCATTAGATTTATCAACTTATTGGGCTGACAGATCTAAAAATGCTTTTGGTTCAAATCCTAACAAAGCTTTGTTTGGCATTGTGCAGGGTGGTTTATTTGATGATTTGCGTATTGAATCATTAAATCAATTAGAAAATATCGGTTTTGATGGTTATGCTCTTGGCGGATTAGCTGTTGGTGAAACACAAAACGAGATGTTTAAAGTTTTAGATAACATTACCAATTACATGCCTAGAAATAAACCCAGATATCTAATGGGTGTTGGTACACCAGCAGATATCTTAGGTGCCGTTAAAAGAGGTATTGATATGTTTGATTGTGTAATGCCATCAAGGTCAGGAAGAACAGGATTAGCTTTTACGTGGAAAGGAAGATTAAATCTTAGAAACTCAAAATATCAAAAGGATAATACACCCCTTGACGAAAAATGTGACAAATTTAACCTAAATAAATATTCAAAAAATTACATGAATCATCTCTTTAATACTAACGAAATATTAGCATCAATGTTGCTTACGCTTCATAATATCAATTTTTATCAGGATTTAATGCAATCAATAAGAGATAATATAAAAAAAGGAACCTTTTTAGAGTTTCATGATAAATATATTAATATCTTGTGATACTTTTTATTCGTTGATTATATTTAAAAAAACATTATAAGAAACGACTTTGGGCCGTTAGCTCAGTTGGTAGAGCAATTCCCTTTTAAGGAATGGGTCGTTGGTTCGAGTCCAACACGGCTCACCATTTTTTTATGATAAACGTATGTATTGTTAAACCAAAGAATTACGTACATTATCAAGCTTTCATAGAGATTGCTGAACTTTTACATTTTTCACTACTTGACTTAAATTATAAATCTCAGATTACTTTTAATTATTTTGATGAAAAACCTGAGTCATTAAACATAGTATTTGGTGCACATTTACTAAATGACGACTTAATAGATATTATACCAAAGAATACCGTAATATTTAATACTGAACAAATTGAGTCAATTACTAAAGAGTGGAGCTCAAAACTTTTAAAACTTGCATCAAAAAAGATTACATTTTGGGATTATAGTAAATACAATTTAGATTATTTATTCAAAAAAATTCAAATAAAAGGCGAACTATTTCAAATTGGTTATCAGAAAGAACTTCATCGCATCGAACATAAAAAAAATAAAGATATAGATGTTTTATTTTATGGATCAGTTAATCCAAGAAGGAAAGAAGTATTAGATGAATTAATTAAAAAAAAAATAAAGGTAAAATCGCTCTTTGGTGTCTATGGAAAAGAAAGAGATGATATTATAGCAAATTCAAAAATTATTTTAAATATGCACATGTATGACTCAAAAATCTTTGAAATAATAAGGGTTTTTTATTTGCTAACAAATGGCATAGCTGTTGTAAGTGAAGTAGGTGAAAATACAAAATATAATAATGATTATTTAAATTATATTTGTAGTTGTCATTATGAAAATCTTGAAGAAAGAATATTTCATTTACTTAAAAATGACGATGAAAGAGAGACATTAGCAATTAACGGATTGGATAGAATTAAAAAATTTCCACAACATATTTTTACAAATAAAATAATTTCTAATTTATTTTAGGATGCGATTATAGGTGGATAGTTTATTGTTACATCATTTATCCATTCATTAATTTTTTTAATTCTGTTTTCCGCAGATGGATGAGTACTCATAAATTCTGGTGGCGCTTTACCTTTGTTTGCTTCTTTTAATCTTTCCCAAATTTTAGTTGTTTCACGAATATCATATCCAGATAATGAAGAAAATATTAAACCTAGGTAATCAGCTTCACTTTCTTGTTTTCTACTAAAAGGATTCATTATACCAAGTTGCGCTAACATTCCTACAGTATCCATTCCTGTTGTTCTATTTACTTGACTTAATTTGCCTCCAGTTAAAATATCAGTTATTTGAACTGTGGTATTTAAAATAACTCCTCTACTAGCCCTTTCAATTGAATGTTTTGCAACGGCGTGTGCAATCTCGTGTCCCATAACAGCAGCTAGACCATTTTTATTTTTTGTGACCTCAAGAATACCAGTATATACAGCAATTTTACCACCGGGCATACACCATGCATTTTTAACTTTTTTATTATCAATTAAAATATATTCCCATTGAAAATTTGTAGTAGGATCGTTCAATTGTGATTGATAAAAATATTTACTAATAGAATCCTCCATTTTCATTCCAATATTTTTAATCATTGATAAATCTTTCCCACTTTTGATGAGTTTTTCCTTTTCTTTAATTTTTTCGTAAATTTGCGCAGCTTGAGCATTTAATTTAGCTTCAGGGATAATGCTAAGTTGTTTTCTGTCAGTAATTGGAACAGATGTACAAGAATTCAACATAAGTCCACCACATGTACAACCCAAATAATGTATAAATTTTCTTCTATTCATATTATAAATTTATTATAATAATATAGTTATAAGATTCATGAACTTAAACAATAAAATTTTAGTATTTTTATTTATATTAGCTATAAGTTTTGTTATTTACTCAAGTTATTAAATTTTATGTCAAATATTAAAAAAAAAAGAAAATTCTTTGGATCCTTAATAAGAAATTACTTTTTTACAGGTGTTGTAGTACTTATACCAATTGGTATAACGCTTTATTTAACAAAATTCCTTATACAAGTATCATCAAAAATAATTCCTGATGAAATTAATCCTAACAACTACCTACCATTTTCTATTCCAGGTTTGGAAATTTTATTATCAGTTTTATTTATAACTTTTGTGGGCGGTCTCTCTTATTCTTTTATAGGAAAAAAAATACTTCAGTTTATAAATGATTTACTGAGAAAAATTCCAATTTTAAGAACTATTTATTCAGCTATCACACAAATGACTGAAACTTTTACAAAAAAAGAGGACAGTAAAAAAAGTGTAGTTCTTGTTGAGTATCCAAGAAAAGGTACATGGGCCGTTGGTTTTGCAACCAAAAAAAACGATACTGAGATAGCTAAGAAAACTGAAAAAAAATTAATTAATGTTTTTTTACCAACAACACCAAATCCTACAAGTGGTTTTTTATTAATGTTTCCTGAAGAAGATGTTGTTTATTTAGATATGTCTTTTGAAGAAGCTTCTAAATTTATAGTTTCGGCTGGAACCTCAAAACCCAGCTAAACAATTTCTTTAAGAATATCTGCTTGATCATGTAATTTTAATAAAGATTGGTATCTTTCAGTATTTATTTTATTTTTCTCAATATTTTTAATTTCTTTTTCTGCTAGATCAAAAAGATCTTTATTAATAATAGGATCTGCAAGATTAAAATTTTTTATTCCACTTTGCTTAAAACCAAGTACATCACCAAATCCTCTTAATTTCATATCTTCTTCTGATATCAAAAAACCATCATTTGTCTCTTTTAATATTTTTATTCTTTTTCTAGCATTCTGACTAAGGTTTGATTTGAATACTAATATACATGTACCTTGCTTAGTTCCTCTACCAACTCTTCCTCTTAGTTGATGAAGTTGTGATAATCCAAATTTATTGGCATTTTCTATTACTATTAAATTTGCATTTGGGAAATCGATACCTACTTCAATTACTGTAGTTGAAACTAGTATCTTAAATTGTTGTTTCATAAAACTATATAGTATTCTCTCTTTTTCTTGATCAGTCAATTTTCCATGTATAAGCTCAACTTTACCAGGAAATATTTTTTTTAAATAATTAAATTTATTTATTGCAGAAGTTTGATCTACTTTCTTTGACTCTTCAATTAATGGACATATCCAAAATACTTGATTATTTAAGCTAATTTCATTTTTCACAAATTTAATAATATCTGAAATTTTTTCATCTAACTTACTATATGTTATAACTGGCAGTCTATTTTTTGGTTTTTGTTTAATTAAGGAAATATCCATATCACCATACACAGACATTACTAATGTCCTTGGTATAGGTGTTGCAGACATTAACAAAATATCACAATTTTTACCCCCTTTATCTGAAAGCATTTTTCTTTGCTTAACTCCAAATTTATGTTGTTCATCTATAATGATGTACCCTAACTTTTTAAATTCAATTTTTTTTTGAAATAAAGCATGTGTACCGAAAACAATATTACAACTGTTATTCTTTAAGGACTGATTTATTGTTTTTTTATCTTTCATTTCTGTACTTCCTGTTAGTAAATTAATATTAATTTTTTTAGGAAAAATTTTTTTAGCAAGAAAATAATGTTGTTTGGCTAGAATTTCTGTAGGAGCCATAAGGCAAACTTGATAACCAGACTCTATTACGTTAATTGCTGAAATTAATGCTACAATTGTTTTGCCACTACCTACGTCTCCTTGAAGTAGTCTAAACATTTTTTCTCTATTTTTAAGATCATTGTTAATTTCTTTTAGTGCCTTGGTTTGATCGGTCGTTAAATCAAAACTACATTTTTTTTTTATTTCATCCTCAAATAAATTATTAAAAATTTTTTTATCCTTTTTAATTTTTTTTATTTTCTTTCTTATTTCAGATGATATCAGCATCGACGAAAAAATTTCATCAAACGCTAATCTTTTGTAGTAGTAGGTATCTTTTTTTTCATCAGTTGAGGAGTCATGCAATTTAATTATTGCATCGCGCCACCTTATATTATTAAAATAACTCATCACTTCTGTACTATGCCATTCTTCAAGATTGGGGATTTTTTGCAGTACTTCAGCTATTATTTTGTTATAAATTTTGTTGGATATTCCCTCTGATAGTGAATATTTATTATGTTTTTTTAATACAAGAGTTTCATCTATTGATACATGAGATGGATTTGTAATCTGATATTTGTTTTTATAAAAACTAACTTTTCCACTAATTATTATTGTTTTATTTAATGGTAATATTTTTTTAATGTATCCTTCATAGCTGTTAAAAAAAATACATTCGATTGTACCAGTATCGTCCAAACAATAGACTTTATTTGGTAAGTTTCTTTTTCTTGGAAAGTTATATTTAATAACTTTTACCTTTATTGTTTGTAATTTTCCTATGTGAAGATTTTTTATATAAACTATTTTTGATAAATCATCATAAGAATAAGGCAATCTCCATAATAAATCTTGTACGGTAAATATTTTCTTTTTGTTTAATATTAAAGAAGTTTTATTACCAACACCTTTAATATTTGAAATTTTTTTAAATAAATATTTAAAATTATTTATATTATCCATTATAAACTATATATATTATCCTTTATGAAAATTAATATAGCAGATTTAAAAAAAAAAATAATTTATCGAGCTAATTACAGAGGCACAAAAGAGATGGATATTTTACTTAGTACATTTGTTAATAAAATAATAGAAAATCTGAGTGAGGAAAAACTAATTGAATTGTTGGAATTTTTAAAAAATGATGATGACACATTATATAAACTTAACCAGAAAATATCTATTCCAGATAATTTACAAAGTAACGATATTTTTAAAATGTTTGTTGATCATAAACCATAAATAATGGCGGAGAGACTGGGATTCGAACCCAGGAAAGAGTTGCCCCTTTGCCGGTTTTCAAGACCGGTGCTTTCAACCGCTCAGCCATCTCTCCTATGAAAGTCTTTTACGATTATTAATATATATTTCAAGAACAAAATAGTTTAATTCAATTAATATTGTGCCAAAAAATAATAATTTTAATAAAGGTATTTTTCTAACAGCAGCTGGATCTTTTTGGTGGGGATTGATAGGTGTAATTTATTTCAAATATATAGCTTTTGCAGGTCATATTGAGGTTGTTATTCATAGAAGTTTATGGACAACCACAATGCTTATTCTTACAACTATTTTTTTTTCTAAAAAAGATAAGTTATTTAAAGTATTAAAAAATAAAAAAAATCTACTTGTTCTTTTTTTTTCAGGTATTTTAATTTTCACAAATTGGGCAGTTTGGATTTATGCTGTCACCACAGATCGTGTTATTGATGCAAGTTTTGGTTATTTCATAATGCCAATAATAAGTATTTTTTTAGGCTTCTTTTTTTTTAAAGAAAAATTAAGTATCAAAGGAAAAATATCAATCTCTATTGTTATATCTGCAATTTTATTTTTAGTAATTTCAGACTATCAATCTTTACCATGGGTTGGGTTAATTGTTGCATTGAGCTGGAGTTTTTATAATCTTCTTAGAAAAAAAATCAGTGTTGAGACTGATATTGGTCTTTTAGTTGAAAGTT
This sequence comes from uncultured Pelagibacteraceae bacterium, assembly GCA_902574695.1. GTDB lineage: Bacteria > Pseudomonadota > Alphaproteobacteria > Pelagibacterales > Pelagibacteraceae > Pelagibacter. The sequence goes on from CACGON010000008.1 coordinate 40,771, forward strand.
TATTTATACTTCCCGCAATCTTAATTGCATTTTATTTTTTAGTACAAAATAACTTAAATCATTTTGACATATCAAATCCAAGACTAATGTTTATATTTATGTTGGCAGGACCAATGACCGTTATACCTCTATATCTATATGTACGGGGAGTTGAATTATGTGGCCTTGGTCCAACTGGAATGATTTTTTATATAACACCAACGTTACAATTTCTACTAGGATATTTTCTATATAATGAGCCGCTAAATATGCTGAAGTTAATTAGTTTTATTTTTATTTGGATTGCTGTATTTATTTATTTAAAGGACCTTTATGAAAATAATTAAATTAATACTAATTTATCTATTGATTAATATCTCTTTTTCTAATGCATCTGAACATAGTTTTAATGAATGGCTCAAAAATTTTAAAAAATACTCATTAAAAAAAGGTATATCTGAAAACACTTTTAATATAGTTATGAAAGATGCTAAATTTTTACCCAAAGTCATAGAATATGATCGCTATCAACCAGAATTTTATGAAGATACAAAAACTTATATTTCTAAAAGATCAGGCAAGAAGAAGGTTCTTTCAGGGATAAATATTTACAAAAAAAATAAAATACTCATAGATAAAGTGGAGCAATCGTTTGGTGTAGAGAAAGAACTTTTATTGGCTCTTATGGGCATTGAAACTAATTACGGAGCGTATGTAGGTAAAATGGATATAATTTCATCACTAGCAACACTAAGCTATGACAAAAGAAGGAGTGATTTTTTTACAAATGAGTTAATCACTGTACTCAATCTTGTTGAGAAAGAAATCATTGATCATAAAATTTTATTCGGATCTTGGGCTGGCGCTTTTGGTTTTTTTCAATTTATGCCTTCTACTATTAATAAATATGCCATTGATTTTAACAATAATAATTTGATTGAATTAAAAAAAAATGATGATGCTTTTGCTTCTGCAGCAAATTATTTAAATAAAATTGGATGGAAAAACAAACAACCATGTTTTGTTCCAATAAATCTTAAAAAAAATATACCAGAAAAGTATTTAAATAGCTCAGCACGAAAAATTAAAAATAAAAAAAAGTTAAAGTTTTTCAAAAAATATATTTTGGATAATAATATAAATTTTGATGAAAATTTAAATGTTGCAATAATTACACCTGATTTAGAAATTGTTGAGAACCCAAATAAATTAAATCCTGCTTTTATTGTTTTTGAAAACTATGAAAAAATACTTAAATGGAATAGGTCACTTAGATTCGCCCTTGCGGTATGCACACTAAAAAATAAATTTAAAAATGAAATATAATTTTATTTTAATTGGTATATTTCTATCATTAATCTCGTGTACAGGTATTAGCAATAAAAAGATATCCTCTAATTTACCTATTTTAGAAAAGTTCAATAATAGTGGTTTTACATTAATTTATGAGAATAAACTTTTTCAAAATAAAATAATTAATAAAAAAATTAATGAAAGAGATCTTATTATTTTTCAAAAGAATCTCAAAAAAGGCACCTCTGTTAAAATTATAAATCCTTTTAACGGAAAAACTTTAATAGCAAAAGTAGGAAAAAATGCGTCTTATCCAAGTTTTAACAATTCAGTTGTTTCAATTAGAATTGCCCAAGAATTAGAAATTGAAAAAAAAGAACCTTATATAATTATAGAAGAGATAAGAGATAATGCTTTATTTATAGCAAAAAAATCCAAAACTTTTGAAGAGGAGAAAACAGTTGCAGACAAAGCTCCTGTTGACAGTATAAGCGTAAACGACCTTAACGATAATGCTAACAAGGAAACAAAAACAAAAAAAATAAAAAGAAAGTTTAATTACATAATTAAAATTGCAGATTTTTATTATGAAGATACAGCTCTACAAATGTCTAAAAGAATAAAAAAAGAGTTAAATATTAGCAATACAAGTGTAAACAAAATCAACGATAATAGATTTAGGGTTTTAATTGGTCCTTATTCTAGTTTAAAGTTATTACAAAAAGCATATAATAGTGTAGAAGAGCTTAATTTTGAAAATATTGAATTTATAAAGTATGAATAAAATTTTTAAATTATTTTGTTTAATTTTGGTGATAACTTTATCATTTAATACAGCTTATACTTTTGACATTAAGGCTAGAACTGCAATTTTGCAAGATTACAGTAGTGGAAAAATTTTGTTTGAGAAAGAACCTGATAGAGAAATTTACCCCGCTTCAATGACTAAAATTATGACATCCATTATAGCCTTTGAGTTGTTAAAAAATGGTGAATTGAATTTAGATGACACATTTACTGTTTCAGAGAAAGCTTGGAAGCTATCCACTGCTGGATATTCATCCATGTTTATAATGGTGGGAGACGAAGTTTCGGTCGAAGATTTGCTTAAGGGTATTATTGTTGCTTCTGGAAATGATGCGTGTATTACACTTGCAGAAGGAATTGCTGGTACTGAGGAGCAGTTTGCAATTTTAATGACAGAAAAAGCAAAAGAAATCGGTATGTATAATACAAATTTTTCAAACGCATCAGGTATTAATGATCCTTACAATTATTCTACAGTTAAAGATATTTTGATTATGTCAAATTACTTGATTAACAATTTCCCCGAATATTATACATATTTTAGTGAAAAAGAATTTACTTGGGATAGAACCGGGGGAGATCCTATTACACAAGGTAATAGAAACCCACTTTTGTATAAAAATATTGGCGCGGATGGAATTAAGACTGGATACTTAGCGGTAGAAAAATACTCACTAGCTTCATCAATTAAGAAAAATGAAAGGAGATTGATTGCAGTTGCAAGTGGCTTCAATACAAAAGGTGACAGATCAAGACAATCTATAAAACTCTTAACATGGGGAATAACAAATTTTGATTTAATAAAAATAGTAGATAAAAATAATAAATTAACAGAATTAGATGTCTGGTTAGGAAAAAGTGATAAAGTAGGTGTGTTTACTAAAGAAAATGTTTTTCAAACTATAAAAAAGGCAAGAAAAAAAAAGCTAGCTGCAGTAGTCGAGTACAATGGACCAATTGAGGCACCTATTAAAAAAAATGATGAACTAGGAACACTTAAAATTTTTTTTAATAATGAGTTGCAAAATGAGTACAAAGTTTTTGCTATTGAGGATGTAAAAAAAGTTAATTTATTCAGTAGAATTTTAAAATCAATAAACTATTTAATATGGGGCGATGTTTAACAAGCCAGTTATTGCTTTTGAAGGTATAGAAGGGTCAGGGAAGTCATTTCATATTAAGCAATTATCTAAGTTTCTAAAAAAAAAGAAAATTAAATATATAATTATTAGAGAGCCTGGTGGTTCAAAAAGTTCAGAGAAAATTAGAAAGTTAATTTTAAATAAAAAATCAAATTTTAATAAACTAACAGATCTACTTCTTTATCTAGCTGCTAGAAATGAAAATTATTTTAATATTTTAAAAAAAAACTTTAAAAAAAAAGTTATTTTAATCGATAGGTTTACAGATTCAACTATCGCTTATCAACATTATGGCATGGGTGTAAATCTTAAGTTAATTTATT
>CACGON010000009.1 GCA_902574695.1 uncultured Pelagibacteraceae bacterium
TAATTTTTAAGTTTAGTAAAAAAAATAAGCTCCAATACCCAGAAATGATAAAAAGCCTATTACATCTGTTATTGTGGTTACAAATACACTTGATGCGATTGCAGGATCAATATTAAATCTTTTTAAAGAAATTGGAACTAGAATACCAAATAATCCAGCTACAATCATATTTAGTATCATTGAAATTGAGATAATTAATGATAGTTGAATATCATTAAACCATAACTGAACTATAATAGCGCTTATAATAGCAAATATTATTCCATTTAATATTCCTATTGAGAATTCTTTAAAAATATTCTGTGTAAAATTATTTTTGGTTAACTCATTAGTTGCTATGGTTCTAATTGTAACGGCAAGTGTTTGCATACCTGCGTTCCCACCCATTGATGCAACAATTGGCATTAAAAATGCTAAAGCAACCATTTGTTCAATTGTAGCTCCAAAAATACTTATTACCCAGGTCGCTAAAAAGGCAGTAAATAAATTTAATAACAGCCAATTAAATCTTCTTTTAGTTTTTTTTATTACTCCATCTGTAATTTCCTCATCGCCTACTCCAGCTAAACGTAATGCATCTTCCTCCGCTTCCTCTTTTAATACAGTTAATACATCATCACTTGTAATCATTCCTACTAATTTATTATTTTTATCTACAACACATGCAGAGTTAAGATTGTAATTTTCAAATAAGTGACCGACTTCCTCTCTGTCCATATCAACTGGAATAGATAGTTGAGACTCGTTCATTATTGTAATCATTTTTGTATCTCTTGATGTTCTTAAAACTTTAGAAGACGGAACAGTACCAATAGGTTTAAATTCGTTATCAACAACAAAAATTTCTAAAAATTCTTCTGGAAGATCTTTATTTTCTCTTAAATAATCAATTGTTTGTCCTACAGACCAATTACTAGGGATGGCTGTAAATTCTCTTTGCATAATTCTTGCTGCGGAATCTTCTGGATAACTAAGGCTTTCAAGAAGAACAAAACGATCTTTTGGTGGAAGAGAGCTTAAAATTTCATTTTTATTTTCATCATTTAAATTTTCAATAATTTTAATTGAGTCATCAGACTCTAAATTTTTAAGTATATAAACTATGGATTCAGTTGATAAATATTTAATTATTTCAGTTTGAACTGCTTCATTTAACTCAACAAATACTTGTGGATTAATTTTAAAATTATTTAATTTGATTAAATTTTCCCTGTCAGATTCGTTTAAATGTTCAATTATATCAGCGGCATCAGATGGGTGCATTTCTCGGAATGAATTTGAGATGAATTCAGCATCATTGCTAGAAATTTTATCAGTTACAACCTTGATAAATTCTTTATTAAATTCAAAGTTTACTTTTTTATCCTTTATTTTTTTTACTAAAGTCATAAATTGGTCTCTCAGTTTATTAGAACTATTAATGCATAAAAAATAAAATACAATTTAATAAATGAGTATAGAGATTAAAATATCAAAAAAACCTGTAGATTACATAAAAGCAATAAATTTTTTAGAAAAAAGATTGGAAAACCTTCAAAATGGAAAATCTAAAGAATTAATATGGATTTTAGAACACAATGATGTTTATACCGCAGGATCAAGGTCAAAAAATGAGGAAATTTTAGATAAAAAGATAGAAGTGATCAGAACAAATCGAGGAGGGAAAATTACTTGGCATGGGAAAGGACAGATTATTTTTTATTTTGTTATAGATTTGAGTAAAAGAAATAAAGATATAAGAAAATTTATACAAACTATTGAAAATTCTATTATTAATACCTTAAAAATATTCAAAATTAACAGTCATTCAGATAGAAAAAATATAGGTATTTGGGTTAAGGAAAAAAAAAAAATTAAAAAGATTGCTGCTATCGGGATAAGAGTAAAAAAATGGATTGCTTATCATGGTTTCTCGTTAAATATAAATAACGATCTAAAAAAATATAATAAAATTATTCCGTGTGGTATTAAAGATAAAGATGTGGCAAATTTAAAAAGTCTTAAAAATATAAATTACAGAAATTTAAAAAAAGTTTTATTAGAAAATTTAATTAAAAATCTTTAAACTCTAACCTTTTAACTTTTAAGAGCTTTTTAAAATACTCTGGCAATAAAGCAGTATATTTATATTTTGTATTATTAATCATAAATTTAATTTGGTAAGAATGGAGCATTAAATTTTTATTAATTGATTTTAGTTTAGGTAAAAAATATTTATCATCACCAAATATTGGGTTGCCTAATTCAAGTAATTGCTTTCTGAGTTGATGTTTTCTACCAGTAATTGGTTTCATTTCAACTAAAGAACACATAGAATTTCTATCAAGAATTTTAAAGAAGGTTTTTGCTTTTTCTACAATTTTTTTTCCATTTTCGTATCTTACCAAATTACTCTCCATAGAGCCTTTGTCCTTGGAAATTTCTCCATGACAAATGGCTAAGTAGGTTTTATGCACCTTTCTTAGTCTAAATAGGGTTGTTAGTAATTGAGCGTAAGATCTGTTTTTTGCAATTAAAAATATACCAGATGTGTCTTTATCTAACCTATGAACCGTATAAGGTTTAGTGTTTTCAAAAATTTTACTTTTTGCAAAAATATCAATTAAATTTTTTTTTGATTTTGTTCCACCTTGGACAGAAATTCCAGCTTCTTTATTAACCGCTATAAAGTTTTCATTATTATCAATTATTAATTTTTCATTTGATTTAATAATATTTTGAGATGGTAAAAACTTTGTATTTTTTTTTTGAATATCATTCTTAAAGTTTAAATTAAAAATTTCTATAACATCTTTATCTTTAACCTTGTATGAGCTTTTCACTTTTTTACCGTTGACCTTAATCTTCCCAGCTCTGAGTGTTTTTTCTAATAAGCTCTGTGGTAATTTTTGATAATTATTCCTTATCCATCTATCTAAACGAGAGTTTTCAAATGATTTTTCCACATGAAAAATTTTTTTCATTTAGTGGTTTATGCAGAAGCTTTTTTCTTATCTACTTTTTCTTCTTTAGGTGAAGTTTTTTCTAAATCTTTTTTGCTATCTTTTTTCTTTACATCAATTTTTTTGGCCTGAATATCCCTATCAACAAACTCTATTACCGCCATAGGTGCGTTATCTCCATATCGAAAACCTGCTTTAATTATTCTTGTATATCCGCCGTTACGTTTTTCATATCTTTTAGACAACGTTTTAATAACTTTGTTAGTTGATCTTGAATCTTGAAGTTTTGAAAATAGTGTTTTTGTATTTTGCAAAGACTCTTTTTTTCCAAGAGTGATTATTTTATCCGCCTGTGGTTTTAAAACTTTTGCTTTCGGTAAGGTGGTAGTAATTTGCTCATATTTTATAAGTGAGTTTAGCATATTTTTTATGAGCGCTTTTCTATGCTCAGAAGTTCTATTAAGTTTTTTGTAACCTAATTTATGTCTCATTAAATTGCTTCCTCTAGTTTTTTAGATAATTCAGCAATATTATCTGGTGGCCAATTAGGAATTTCCATTCCCAAATAAAGAGACATGCCAGTCAAAACTTCCTTAATTTCATTTAAAGATTTTCTACCAAAATTAGGTGTTCTTAACATTTCACCCTCAGATTTTTGAACTAAATCCCCTATATATATTATATTATCATTTTTTAAGCAGTTCATTGATCTTACTGAAAGTTCTAGCTCATCAACCTTTCTAAGAAGATTTTTGTTAAACTCAGGTTCACTTGGCTGCTCTTTAATAATCACTTCTTTAGGTTCGTCAAAGTTAACAAACATTCCAAGTTGGTCTTGGAATATTCTTGCAGCATAAGCTACTGCATCCTCTGCTGAAATAGATCCATTGGTTTCAACTTCCATAGTTAGTTTATCATAGTCTAACGCTTTTCCTTCTCTTGCTGTACTTACAGAATAAGATACTTTTTTGACTGGGCTAAATAATGAGTCAATTGGTATTAAGCCTAATGGTGGTTCATCTGGTTTGTTTAAGTCAGCAGAGACATATCCTTTGCCAGTACCCACATTCATTTCCATGTGAAAATTAGTATTTTCATCAAGATTACATATAACTAAGTTTGGATTAAGAATTTCAATGTCTGTGACTGCTGTAATATCAGATGCCTTTATCTCCCCAGGTCCCTTAGCATCAAGAATTAATTTTTTAGTTCCCTCTGAAGAACTTTTAAGAGCTAAAGATTTAATATTTAAAACTATATCTGTTACATCTTCTCTAACACCTTTAATTGATGTGAATTCATGTAAAACACCGTCAATTTGTATTGAGGTAACAGCTGCACCACGTATCGATGAAAGCAAGATACGTCTTAACGAGTTGCCTAAAGTTAGTCCATATCCTTTTTCTAAAGGTTCAGCTATAATTTTTGCAATTGTTTTATCTTCACTTAATTGAACGTCTAACTTAGCTGGCTTAATTAAGGATTTCCAATTTTTAATATTAACTTCAAGATTATCCATTTATACTCTCCTTTTTTTTGGTGGTCTTGTACCGTTATGCGGTAATGGTGTTGTGTCTTTAATTGATAGAATTTTAAAACCTCTAGCTTGTAAAGCTCTTAAAGCAGTTTCTCTTCCTGAGCCTGGTCCTTTAATTTCTACAGTTAATGTTTTCATTCCATATTCTAATGCTTTGGCTGCAGCCGAGTCTGCTGCTACCTGCGCGGCGTATGGTGTAGATTTTCTAGATCCCTTAAAACCTTTTTGACCTGCTGAAGCCCATGATATTACGTTACCATTTGTATCAGCAATTGAAATAATTGTGTTATTAAATGTAGAAAGAACATATGCTGTACCGTTAAGTATATTTTTTTTTACTTTCTTTTTTTTAGAGTATGAACTTTTCTTAACTACTTTTGATTCTTTATTCTCTGCTTCAACTTTTTTTTCTTTTTTCTTTGTTTCCATGATTATTTTTTGAGTGGTGTAAGTTTTTTACCTGCAATAGCTATAGCTTTACCTTTCCGAGTCCTAGCGTTACATCTTGTTCTTTGACCTCTAACTGGTAATTTTTTTCTATGTCGAGACCCTCTGTAACATGCAAGATCAATTAGTCTTTTTATATTTAGTGAAATGTCTCTTCTTAAATCACCTTCTACAGTAAAATTTTTGTCTATATATTCTCTTATCTTTAAAATTTGATCATCCGTAAGTTCATTAACTCTTTTAGATTTAGGGATTTCCAATTCTTTACATATTTGTTTAGAAAATTTATCACCAATTCCATGAATATAAGTAAGACCAACTTGAACAATTTTATTCTGTGGTATGTTTACACCTGCTATACGAGCCATATATCTAGAGATTAAATTTAGCCTTTTATATAAGAAGTTTTTTTAAAGTCAACGTATTAAACATTAAGAAATTCCTGTATTTTCGCACTTATTTCCTCAATTTTTAGGTTTCCGTCAATTTCATGAAATTCCTCTTTCGATGAATAATAATCCAAAACTGGTTTAGTTTTTGACATGTAAATATCATATCTCTTTAAAATTGTATCTGACTCATCATCTGATCTTTTTTCTAAAATTTTTCTTTTTTCAATTCTTTTAATTATTGTATCTTTATCAACATTAAGAAAAAAAATGTGGTGAAGTTTCTGGTGGGATTTTAATAATAAATTATCAAGATTTTTGGCCTGATTTACAGTTCTTGGATAGCCATCAAAAATAAGTTTATTTTTCTTTTTTGGATCAAAAACTACTTTTTCTAGTAGATTATTAACTATTTCATCCTCAACGAATTTTCCTTCATTCATATTATTTATGATTTTTTTCCCAACATCAGTGTCTTTTTTAATTTCATCCCTTAACATATCTCCAGTCGATACTTGGAAACTGTTTAGATTTTCAACAATATATTTTGCTTGGGTTCCTTTGCCAGCACCTGGAGGACCAAAGATTATAATGTTCACTTTTATTTACCGAATTTAGTTTTTTTAATCAAACTTTCGTACTGTGAACTCATTAATCTAGTTTGAATTTGAGTCACAGTATCTATAGAAACAACAACTACAATTAAAATAGCTGTTCCGCCTAAATAAAATGGTATTGGATAGTTTGCTATTAAAAATTCTGGAAGAAGACATACGGCTGTTAAATATAAAGCTCCTATAGTTGTAAGTTTAGTAAGTATATTGTCAATATAAATAGCAGTGCTCTCGCCGGGTCTAATGCCTGGAACAAACCCTCCATATTTTCTTAAATTCTCAGCTGTTTCATTTGGATTAAATACAATTGATGTATAAAAAAAAGTAAAAAAAATAATCCCAGATGCATAAAGCAACATATACAATGGTTGTCCTTGTGTAAAATAAGAAGAAATAGTTAAAAATGTTTCATTATTTGAAACATTAAAATTAGAAAAAGTCACGGGTAATAATAATAATGCTGAAGCGAAGATTGCAGGTATTACACCTGCAGAATTTATCTTTAAAGGTAAATGAGATGAATCACCTCCATACATTTTATTTCCCATTTGTCTTTTAGGATAATTTATTAAAATTTTTCTTAATGCCCTTTCCATGAAAACTATAAACATTATAGTTGCGATTAAAATTACAAAGATTAAAAAAATTATAAATCCAGAAATTGCACCAGACTTTCCAAGTTCAAAGGTTGTAACTAAGGCTCTTGGAATCTCTGCAACTATACCTGAAAAAATTATTAATGAGATACCATTTCCAATACCTCTTTGGGTAATTTGCTCACCTAGCCACATCAAAAAAACAGTACCAGCAACAATTGTTGTAACTGTAGAAATTTTAAAAAATATTCCTGGGTTAATAACTAGGTTAGCTGAAGACTCTAGACCAACTGCAAGTCCATATCCCTGGATAGTTGCAAGCAATACTGTCCCGTATCTAGTAATTTGTGTTATTTTTTTTCTTCCAAGTTCCCCTTGAGCTTTTAAGTTTTTAAAATAATCGGATACACCTGTTAAAAGCTGAACAATAATTGATGATGAAATATAAGGCATTATGCCCAATGCAAAAATAGCCATTCGGCTTATAGCACCACCAGCAAAGACATTAAACATTCCTAATAAACCTTTTTGATTACCCTCCATAAGATTTTGCAATTGCTCTGGGTCAATTCCTGGTAAGGGGACAAATGTTCCCAATCTATATATTGCAAGTATAAATAAAGTGAACAGGATTCTATTTCTTAGATCGTTTGAATGAAGGCTTGAGCTCATTAAGTATTTTTAACTTTGATAGTACTTCCAGTTTTCTCTAATTTTGATTTTACAGATTTTGAAATAAAATCAACTTCAAGATCAATTTTATCTTTTAATTCACCGTTTCCTAAGATTTTAATCTTATGTGAATTTTTATTTATTAATTTTAGTTTTTTTAATAATGAAATATTTATTATATCACCATTCTTAATTTTTTTATTATCTATTACTCTTTGTATAGATCCTAAATTTAATTTTGCAGTTATAACTGATTTTATTGGATTAAAACCTCTTTTTGGTAAACGTCTGTATAAAGGCATTTGACCACCCTCAAAACTCTTAATTGCAACCCCTCGTCTTGACTTTTGACCTTTGTGACCTCTGCCTGAGGTTTTTCCTTTTCCTGAACCAATTCCTCTACCTGGTCTAATTTTTTTTGTCTTTATTTTAGCTGTTGAGTTTAAATTAATCATTATCCTCTTTTTTCAATAATTTCAGATATTTTTTTATTTCTAATGTTAGATATTTGCTTTGGTGAAGTCTGTTTTTTTAGTGCTTTCATACAAGCTCGAATAACATTATGTGGATTCGCAGTTCCTATTGATTTAGCAACGATGTCTTTAATGCCTAATACTTCACATACTGCTCTAACTGGTCCTCCTGCTATTATACCTGTTCCTTTAGGTGCAGAGCGTAATTTAATTTTTCCAGCACCATCTTTTCCATATATATCGTGATGAATTGTTCTACCTTCTCTTAAAGGTATTTGAATTAAATTTCTTCTAGCTAATTCGTTGGCTTTTTTGATAGCATCAGGTACCTGCTTAGCTTTTGCGTGTGCAATACCTATTTTTCCATTTTGATTACCAACAACAACGAGAGCAGAAAAACCAAATCTTCTACCACCCTTAACAACTTTTGTAATTCTGTTAATGTGAACAAGTTTTTCTAAAATATCACTATTTTTATCCATTTAAAACTCCATTCCATTTTTTCTTAAAGTTTCAGCAAATATTTTTACTCTTCCATGATATTTATATACGCCTCTATCAAAGAAAACTTTTGTTAAATTTTTTTCTTTAGCTTTTTTTGCTAGTTTCTCTGCGACCAATGCTGAGGAATCAGTTTTGTTCTTTTTCGCTCCTCTTACATCTTTTTCATATGATGATGCTGAAATTAAAGTTTTAGAACTTTTATCATCAATTATTTGTGCAGATATGTTTTTGGCTGATCTAGAGATGCACAATCTGAGTCTGCCCTCTTTTGAAACTTTTTTAAGTTTGTTTCTTATTCTAAATTTTTTTCTTATAGATGTTGTTAACTTCATTATTTCTTTTTTCCTTCTTTTCTTAAAATATATTGACCTTTTTCCTTAATCCCTTTACCCTTGTATGGTTCTGGTGGTCTATAAGATTTGATTTTAGAAGCAATCATACCAACTTCTTGTTTGTCAAAACCAACAATCTTTAGTGTAGTTTGTTTTTCCACAGTAATTTTAACTGTATCAGGAATGTCAAAATTTATATCATGACTAAAACCTAATTGTAAATTTAGCTGTTTCCCTTTTAAGGCAGCTCTGTAACCAACTCCAACTAATTCTAATGTTTTTTCATAGCCCTTGCTAGCACCAAGAATTGCATTATTTATTAGACTTCTGTTCATGCCCCATAATCTTTTAGAATTCTGATCAACTTTTTTTGGTTTAATAGATATTTCTTTTCCATCTTTTATGTCTAAATCAAAAGTTTCTAAATCAATATTTAAAGATTTTTTTCCCAAAGGGCCTTCAATATTAATATTGTTACCAGCTAATGCGACTTTTACTTTTTCTGGTATAGATATATTTATTTTTCCAATTTTAGACATTAAAAGACCTTACAAATTATTTCTCCACCAATTTTTTGTTTTCTTGCATCTATATCAGTCATAACACCTTTAGATGTTGATATTATTGCTATACCGAGACCATTATTTATTTTTGGCAAACTTTCAGCGCTCGAAAATATTCTTCTTCCTGGTTTTGAAACTCTCTCAATTGTATTAATCACAGGATTGCCAGAATTATATTTTAAATTAATGGTAAGATTTGGTTTTCCTGATTTATCCTCAACATTATAATCAATAATAAAACCTTCCTCTTTTAAAACTTCGGCAATTTTAGTCTTAAAACTGGATGATGGAAGCTCAACCTTTTTTTGGTTTCTCATTTGAGCATTCTTGATTCTAGCTATCATATCTCCAATTGGGTCACTTAAACTCATACAATATCCTTTCTACCAACTTGATTTTACCATTCCTGGTATTTTTCCTTCAAGACCAAGCTTTCTCAAAGCTATTCTTGAAATTTTTAATTTTCTATAAACACCGTGTGGTCGACCGGTGATTTGACATCTGTTTCTTACTCTAGTTTTTGCTGAATTTCTTGGTAGTTTTGACAATTTTTGTTGTGCTTTAAATCTTTCTTCTAAAGGTAATTTTTTATCCATTATAATTTTTTTAAGCTTATTTCTCTTTGCAAAAAGTCTGTCTGATAATTTAATTCTTTTGTTATTCTTGTTTATTGAACTGAGTTTTGCCATTAGTTTGTCCTTTCTTCCTTAAATGGAAAATTTAATCGTTTAAGCAACTCGTAGCTATGTTTTTTATCTAAAGCTGAAATAACAATTGTTATATCTAAGCCTCTAATTTTATCCACTTTATCAAAGTTAACTTCAGGGAAAATAATATGTTCTTTTATACCAAAGGTGTAATTTCCAAAATCATCAAAACCATTAGATGATAAACCTCTAAAGTCTTTTATACGCGGTAATGCTATATTTACTAACCTGTCAATAAATTCGTACATCTTATCTTTTCTTAATGTCACTTTTAATCCAGCTTTAGTACTTTTTCTTGTTTTGAAATTTGATATTGATTTTTTAAATTTAGTAGTGACTGGTTTTTGACCTGTTATTTTTGAAAGATCTTCTTCGCAAACTTTTAAAATCTTTGAGTCATTTCCATCAATGCCTAAGCCCATATTTAATACAACTTTTTCTAATTTTGGAGCCATATAAGTATTTTTAAGACCTAATTTATTTTTTAATTCTGGTTGAATTTCCTTATTATAAAGCTCTTTTAATCTTGGTATCATTTTTTAACTTCTTTTTTTTTTGTATCTTTTTTAGCTTCTTTAAATAAAGCTAGATTAGATAAATTTATAAAATTTTCTTTTTCAAAAATACCACCTTTTTTCTCTTTAGTAGTTTTTACATGCTTTTTAATCATATTAAGACCTTTTATCTTGGCTCTAAAATTTTTTCTATCAATCTCTATTATTTCTCCTTCTTTATTTTTATCTTTGCCACATAAAATTTTTACTTTATTTCCTTTTTTTAAAAGCATTACAAAACCTCCGGTGCTAAAGAAATTATTTTCATTTGTCCTTTATTTCTTAATTCTCTTGTCACGGGACCAAAAATTCTAGTACCTACTGGTTCGCCCTTATCATCAACCAGTACAGCTGCATTATTGTCAAATTTTACTTTAGACCCATCATCTCTATGTATGCCTTTCTTGACTCTTACTACCACAGCCTTATGTACAGATCCTTTTTTAACTTTACCTTTTGGAATTGCCTCTTTTACTGCAATTACAATTGTATCACCTATGCTTGCATATCTTCGCTTAGATCCTCCTAAAACTTTTATGCATTCAATTCTTTTTGCTCCAGTGTTATCAGCAACATTTAATTCTGTTTGAACTTGAATCATTTTTTTTCCCCCAAAACTTCAAATTTTTTACTCTTTGAATAAGGTTTGCACTCAATTATTGAAACTTTATCACCACTCTTATATTTGTTTGTTTCGTCATGTGCGCTGTATTTTTTTCTACTTCTTACTACCTTTTTAAATAATGGGTGTTGATATTTTCTTTCTACCATAACCTTAATCGTTTTATTTTCTTTATCACTCACAACCACTCCATGTAAAACTTTTTTAGGCATTTTTTTCACTCTCTATAAATGTTTTTAATCTTGCTATACTTTTTTTTATCTCTTTAATCTTAGAAGGGTTAGTTAATTGTCCGTTTGTTTTTTGAAAACGAAAATTAAATAAATCTTTCTTAAATTTATCAATATCTTTTATTGCTTGAGATTTTGTCATTTTTTTTACTTCTTTTTTTTTCATTTATGCAAACCTTTTTATAAACTTAGTTTTAATAGGAAGTTTAGCTGACGCCTTGTATAGTGCCTCTTTAGCTATCTGCTCTGAAACCCCATCAACCTCAAATAAAATTCTTCCTGGTTTTACCCTGCACGCCCAAAATTCAGGAGAACCCTTACCTTTACCCATTCTTACCTCAGTTGGTTTTTTTGATACTGGTATATTAGGAAATACTCTAGTCCATACTCTTCCTTGTCTTTTCATATGCCTTGTTAAAGCAACTCTCGCTGCCTCAATTTGTTTTGATATTACTCTGTCAGGAGAAAGTGCCTTTAACCCATAAGAGCCGTAATTCATTAAGTTACATCTTGATGCATTTCCATGAATCCTACCTTTATGCGCTTTTCTAAATTTAGTTCTAGTTGGCTGTAACATAATTATTTTTTATTAGTCTCTTGACTAAACTCCTTAGTAAAAATTTCACCTTTATAAATCCATACCTTAATTCCAATAATTCCATATGTGGTTAAAGCCTCTGACTCTGCGTAGTCAATATCAGCCCTTAGTGTGTGAGAAGGTATGCTGCCCTCTCTTAACCATTCTGTTCTAGCTATTTCATTACCCCCGAGTCTTCCACTAATGGAAACTTTTATTCCTTTGGCTCCTAATCTTAAAGCAGACTGCATCGATCTTTTCATAGCTCTTCTATACGAAACTCTTTTAACCAACTGTTGTGCGATATTTTCAGCAACAAGAAAACTATTTGTCTCTGGTTTTTTAACCTCTTTAATATTTAGGTTTACTTCATTTTTAGTTAATAAAGATAATTTATTTTTAATTTTTTCAATATCACTGCCTTTTTTTCCGATAACAAAACCTGGTCTAGAAGTATAAATTGTTACAAAACATTTTTTTGAAGTTCTCTCAATCATAACTTTAGATACACCAGAATTAATTACGTTTTTTTTTATGTATTCTCTTATTTTAAAGTCCTCTATTAAATAATTTCCAAAATTTTTTTTACTAGCATACCAAACAGAGTCCCATCCCCTGTTGATTCCTAATCTTAGTCCTACTGGATTAACTTTTTGACCCATGTTTTTCCTCTACTTTTTTTTTATTAATTTCTGAAAGTATTATAGTTAAATTTGAATAAGGTTTTTTAATACCAGCGGCTCTTCCTTTAGCTCTTGCTCTAAACCTTTTCATGATAATTTGTTTTCCACAGAAAGCCTCTTTAATAAATAATTTGTCAATATCATATTGAAAATTATTTTCAGCATTTGCTACGGCAGAGGAAATTGTTTTTTTAACATCTTTTGATATTCGTTTTTCAGAAAAAGTTAGATCTCTTATTGCCACGCCAACCTTTTTTCCTACAATTGATTTTAATATTGGCTTCAATTTTCTTGTACTAGATCTTACGTTCTTATTTACCGATTTGACTAATTTGTTGTCGACTGTATTTTTTTTACTTTTTTTACTCATAATTATTTTTTATCTGCAGGTTTTGCTGCTCCTTCATCTGCTTTTGCTTTCTTATCGGCTGGTGTGTGTCCAAAAAATTGTCTTGTTGGAGCAAATTCACCAAATTTATGTCCTACCATATCCTCTGATACTGTTATTGGTATAAATTTTTTTCCATTGTAGATTAAAAAACTTATCCCTACAAAATCAGGAATAATTGTTGATTTTCTTGACCATGTCTTAATAGGCTTTTTATTAGTATCGTTTTTTTGCTTTTCAACTTTTCTAATCAAGCTTTCTTCTACAAATGGTCCTTTCCAAACTGCTCTAGCCATAATTATTTTTTCTTCCTCTTTCTTCTACGTATTATAAATTTATCAGTTCTCTTATTGTCTCTTGTTTTTAAACCTTTTGCGGATTGTCCTGTAGGTGATACAGGATGTCTACCACCTGCTGACTTACCTTCTCCACCTCCATGTGGGTGGTCAACAGGATTTTTAACAACTCCTCTTGTATGTGGGCGTATTCCCATCCATCTAGATCTTCCAGCTTTACCAATTTTAATATTTTTCTGATCAGGATTAGAAAGCACACCTATAGTGGCCATACATCTTGAATTTATTTTTCTTACTTCTCCCGAAGTCATTTTTATTAATGAGTAAGAACCATCTATACCTGATATTGTAACCGAGGTACCAGCAGATCTCGCTATTTTACCACCAGCTCCAGGCTGAAGCTCAACATTGTGAATGTCTATACCTACTGGTATATCCTGAAGTGGCATACAATTTCCAATTTTAATCTCAATATTAGAACCATTCTTTATTTTATCTCCAATTTTAATTTGTTGAGGGGCTAAATAATAAGATCTTTCCCCGTCTTCAAATTTTACTAACATGATATGGCATGATCTATTAGGATCATATTCAATCCTCTCAATTTCACCTACAGAGTCAAATTTTCTTCTATAGAAATCAACATGTCTATACTTGTGTTTGTGGCCACCTCCATGATTTCTAGAAGTAATTCTTCCTAAATTATTCCTTCCTTTTGATGAATTGTTTGCAGAGGTTAGTGACTTAAAAGGTTTACCTTTCCAAAGATTGCTTTTATCAACCAATACGGTTCCTCTTGTAGACTTTGTATATGGTTTAAAACTTTTTAGTGACATTTTATATTCCTGTTGTCAGATCGATTGATTGACCCTTTTTAAGTGTAATTATTGCTTTTTTATAACCTGATACTTTAACTTTTCTACCTCTTGTAAGTTTAAGTCTAGATTTTTTATTAATAATATTAATTTTAGTTACATTTACTTTAAATATTTTCTCAATATTTTTTTTTAATACTTTCTTATTTGAGGATAAAGGAACTTTAAAAACTATTTTATTATACTCTGACATGCTAGTTGATTTCTCAGTAACAATCGGTGATATTATTTTATCGTAGATATGTAATTTATTCATAACGTTTTTCTAATTCCTTAACTGAAGTTTCTGTAAAAATAACTTTTTTAAATTTAATTATGTCAAATGCACTAAAATGATTAATATCAGTTGTTTTAATGTTAGGAAGATTTCTTAAAGATTTAGAAATTTTTTCTTTAGAAGTCTTGTCTAAAATAATAAGTGAATTATTTGCATGAAGCTTGCTTAATATTTTGTTCATTTCCTTTGTTTTATTAATTTCATTTTTAAAGTCGCTCATAACAATAAGATTACTATTATTTCTTTTATCGCTTAAAAGCGATGCAACGCTCAGCTTTCTTTCATTTTTGTTTAGCTTTCTATACTTGTAATTTTTTTCACCTTTAGGACCATGAGCAATACCACCTCCAACAAAAATTGGAGCTTTTCTACTAGCGTGTCTTGCATTACCAGTTCCCTTTTGTGCATATATTTTTGATGTAGAACCAATTATTTCGTTTTTTTGTTTAGTTTTTGCTTTTCTACCTTTGTAGTTTGCATTTGATTTATAAATAACTCCACTAACAAGTTTTTTATTTATTTTAGCCGCAAAAAGACTATCCATAACTTCTATAGTTTCTTTTTTTCCATCAATGTTAAATTTTTCAATTTTCATTTTATTTCTTTTTCTTTTCTGGTACTTTTTTTAATTTTTCTAAGGCCTCTATTTTTTCTAACATTGTTAATTTTGATGTATTTTTAGATGCTTTTTTAACTAGAACCTCAGTATTTTTTGAGCCCGGTATTGAACCTTTTATAAATAATAAATCATTTTCTAAGTCCGATTTAATTATTTCTATATTTTGTATTGTTCTAAGTTTATCTCCCATATGTCCAGCCATTTTTTTATTTTTAAAAACTTTACCAGGGTCTTGATTTTGACCAGTAGATCCGTGTGCTCTATGAGAAACAGAAACACCATGTGATGCTCTTAAGCCTGAAAAGTTATGTCTTTTCATAGCACCTGCAAAACCTTTTCCTATTGTTTTTGATCTAATATCAACAAATTTAATATCTTTAAAAATTTCCAAACCAAATTCATTTCCTGGCTTATAATTCTCTAAACTTTTTACTCTAAACTCTTTAATTTTCTTTTTTGGTTCTGTATTTTTTTTTGTAAAAAAACCTTTCATTGCTTTTGATATTTTAGAGTTTTTAACTTTACCAAAACCTAATTGAATAGCTGTATAACCTCTTTTGCTTGGGTCAATTACGTCAATAACTCTACCTTTTTCAATTTTTAAAACTGTTACCGGAACAGATTGACCAGTTTTGTAAAATTCTCTTGTCATGCCAATTTTTTTTCCAATTAATGCAATTTCAGTCATTTTTTTAAATTTTAATTTCCACATCTACACCTGAAGCAAGATCTAATTTCATTAGCGCTTCAACTGTTTGTGGCGTTGGTTCAATTATATCAATCAATCGTTTATGAGTTCGTGTTTCAAATTGTTCTCTACTTTTTTTGTCAATATGTGGTGATCTTAATACTGTATATCTTTCTATCTTTGTGGGAAGGGGAATTGGACCTTTGATGTTCGCTCCTGTTCTTTTGACAGTATTTACAATCTCTTCAGTCGATTGATCTAAAACTTTATTATCGTACGCTCTAAGTTTTATTCTTATATTTTGTTTTTCCATAAATTTATCCAGTCTTCTTTGTTACTTCATCTTGAACATTTTGAGGTACTTTTGCATAATGATCGAAGAACATTGAATATTGAGCTCTACCCTGTGACATTGATCTTAATGAATTAATATAACCAAACATATTTGCCAAGGGAACCATTGCTGTAATGACTGTTGCATTGCCTCTCTGCTCTTGGGTGCTAATTTGTCCTCTTCTACTATTTAAATCACCTATTACATCACCCATATAATCTTCAGGGGTAACTACTTCCACTCTCATCATTGGTTCTAATAACTTAAGTGTTGCTCTAGTACATGCTTCTTTAAAACATTGTCTAGAAGCTAATTCAAAAGCTAAAACACTTGAGTCTACATCATGATGTAATCCATCAAGTATAGTAACTTTATAATCAATCATTGGAAAACCTGCTAAAATTCCATTGTCAGCAACTGACTCTACACCTTTTTCCACTCCAGGAATAAATTCTTTTGGAATTGCTCCGCCTTTTATCTTACTTTCAACTTCTCTTCCTTTGCCTGGTTCTAAAGGTTCAACAGAAAGTTTTACTCTAGCAAATTGCCCTGCTCCTCCACTTTGTTTTTTATGGGTATAATCAAATTCACTTGGATTTTGTATTGTTTCTCTATAAGCAACCTGTGGCGCTCCAACATTAGCTTCAACTTTGAATTCTCTTTTCATTCTATCAACAATGATATCTAAATGAAGCTCTCCCATTCCTTTGATAATCGTTTGTCCAGACTCTTCGTCTGAGCTTACTCTAAAAGATGGGTCTTCCTTTGCCAATCGTCCTAATGCTTCACCCATTTTTTCTTGGTCTGCTTTAGTTTTTGGCTCAACTGCTATTTCAATTACGGGATCAGGAAACTCCATAGGTTCAAGAAGTACAGGTTTATCTTTGTTTGCTAAAGTATGGCCTGTAATAGTGTTTTTTAAACCCGCTAATGCAACAATATCACCAGCGTTAGCTTCCTTTATATCCTCTCTAGAATTTGCATGCATTAATAACATTCTTCCAACTCTCTCCTCTTTGTCTTTTGAAGTATTGTAAATTGATGTTCCTGTTTTTACTGTGCCTGAATAAACTCTTATAAATGTTAATGAACCAACAAATGGGTCATTTGCAACTTTAAAGGCTAAAGCAGAAAATGGAGCAGCATCTTCAAATTTCATCTCAAGCTCTTCATCTGAATTGGGTTTTGTTCCTTTTATAGATCCTATATCTTTTGGGCTAGGTAGATAATCTACCACAGCATCTAATAATGGCTGAACGCCTTTATTCTTGAAAGCAGATCCGGTTAAAACAGGCACAAAGTCAAAGTTTAAACAGCCTTTTCTTACACATTTAATCAAATCATCGTTTTTAATTTCATCGCCATTTAGATAGCTTTCCATTAGTTTTTCATCTTGTTCCACAGCCGTTTCAACTAAATCTTGTCTATACTTTGTGCATATTTCCTTTAAATCTTCAGGAATATCTTTTTCTTCCCATTCAGCTCCTAAATCTTCATTCTTCCAAATGATCGCTTTCATTTTAACTAAATCTACAACACCTTGTAATGAAGACTCTATGCCTACAGGAATTTGCATTACTAAAGGTTTTGCACCCAAACGATCTTTGATCATATCTACACATCTAAAAAAATCAGCGCCTGTTCTATCTAATTTATTTACAAAACAAATTCTAGGAACTTTATATTTATCTGCTTGTCTCCAAACAGTTTCTGATTGTGGTTCAACGCCAGCAACACCATCGAATACTGCAACCGCACCATCAAGAACTTTGAGTGATCTTTCCACTTCAATCGTAAAATCAACATGGCCTGGGGTATCTATAATGTTTATTCTGTTATCTCTCCAAAAACACGTTGTAGCTGCTGATGTAATTGTTATTCCTCTCTCTTGTTCCTGCTCCATCCAGTCCATTGTTGCAGCGCCATCATGAACTTCTCCAATTTTATGGCTTTTACCAGTATAATAAAGAATTCTTTCTGTAGTAGTTGTTTTACCGGCATCAATGTGGGCCATTATCCCAATATTACGATATTTTTCTAATGTATGTGTTCTACTCATATAATTTTACCATCTAAAATGCGCAAACGCTTTATTGGACTCTGCCATTTTGTGTGTATCTTCCTTCTTTTTAATAGCTGATCCTCTATTTTGATAAGCATCATAAATTTCATTAAAAATTTTATCTGACATATTTTTGTCTTTTCTCTTTCTAGATGCATCGATTAACCACCTTAGGGCTAGTGCCTGAGATCTTTTTGATTTAACTTCAACTGGAACTTGATAAGTTGCTCCACCAACTCTTCTTGATCTCACTTCTACAGTGGGTTTTATATTATTAATTGCCGCATTAAAAACCTCTATAGGTTCGTCTTTTGATTTTGATTTTATTTTTTCAATAGCATCATAAATAATTTTTTCTGCTACTGTTTTTTTCCCGTCATACATTATATTATTTATTAATTTAGGTATAATTGTAGATTTATAAACAGGATCAACAACTGGAATTTTTTTTGGTGCTCTTTTTTTTCTAGACATATTTTATTTTCCTTTTTTAGCACCATACTTAGATCTCTGCTGCTTTCTTGCAGTAACCCCTTGGGTATCTAAGTTTCCTCTTAAAATATGATAACGAACACCTGGTAGATCTTTAACTCTTCCACCTCTAATTAATACTACTGAGTGCTCTTGTAAATTATGCCCTTCTCCAGGTATATATGATGTAACTTCATGACCATTTGATAATCGTACTCTTGCTACTTTTCTTAAAGCTGAGTTTGGCTTCTTAGGTGTAGTTGTATATACCTTTACGCAGACACCTCTTTTTTGAGGTGATTTTTCAAGAGCTGGGACTTTATCTCTTGATGAAGGTCTACGTCTTCTTTTTCTTAATAACTGGTTTATTGTAGGCATAAATATTATATTTTTTGATTAAGAAATAACTGGCAGGTTATTTAGTGGCAGCGTTTAATGTCCCAATGACATTACATTCCAACCAAAAAATATGGCCAAAATACTATAGAAATCTGTTTTGTCAAATTAAAATAAGCTGAAAACTAAGGTTTTTTTACTGATTTACTTGAGTTTCTGAAGGCTCTGTTGTTTCTTGTTCGGCAAGGAATTTTTTGTCATCATCAACTGCTCTTTTATTCCAATCGTTTTTAATTGTACCTGTTCCTGCTGGAACAAGTCTTCCAACTATCACGTTTTCTTTTAAACCAAGCAAAGTGTCTGTTTTACCTTTTATTGCGGCATCTGTTAGAACTCTAGTTGTTTCTTGAAAAGATGCTGCGGATATAAAAGACTCTGTTTGCAAAGAGGCTTTAGTTATACCCATTAGAACTCTCTCACCTACTGCAGGTTTTTTTCCATCAGCTACTAATTTTTCATTTAATGTCTCAAATTTAATTCTATCGATTATTTCTCCAGGTAATAAACTTGAGTCACCCGAATTTTTTATCTCAATTTTTTTAAGCATCTGTCTTAAAATTGTTTCTATATGCTTATCATTGATTACAACACCTTGTAATCTGTAAACTTCTTGTACTTGATTTACAAAATACTCTGTCAATTCTTCTATTCCAAGAATTCGAAGTATATCATGTGGTAACGGTTGACCATCAAGTAAATATTCACCTTTTTTAATTTTTTCACCCTCATTAAAATTTATATGCTTACCTTTTGGTATTAAATAATTCGATGACTCTCCGCTATCTGAAACAATTGAAATTCTCTGTTTACCTCTAACTTCTTTACCAAACAAAACTTTTCCATCATTTTCAGCAATTATTGCACTGTCTTTGGCTTTTCTTGCTTCAAATAACTCTGCAACACGTGGCAGACCTCCCGTAATATCTTTTGTTTTAGAAGTTTCTTTTGGAAGTCTAGCAATAACATCACCAGCAAAAATCTTCTGACCATCTTTTACTGAAAGAATAGAGTCTGGGACTAAATAGTATCTAGCCTCATTATCATCAGCTTTTTTAATTACATTTCCTTTTTCATCTCTTAAAGTAATTCTTGGTTTTAGATCTGTGTTTTTAGATTGCGATCGCCAGTCAATTACTGATTTAGATTCAATACCAGTATCATCGTCTAATGTTTCTGATAAAGTAACTCCATCAATCAAATCAACATAGTTAACGATACCACTTTTTTCTGCTATTACAGGTGTTGTATAAGGATCCCATTCACAAATTTTTGAATTTTTTTTAATTTTTTCACCGTTTTTAAAGAAAAGTTTTGATCCATAGGGAACTTTATAAACTGCTATTTGAAGTCCGTTATCATCCTCAATAGACAACTGTGTATTTCTTCCCATTACAATTTGATTTTTTTTGGAGTCCTCTAATAAATTTGTGTTAATAATTTTTAGTGTACCTTCGTTTTTACTTACAATTTGTGACTCTTGCTTAATAGATGCTGTTCCACCAACGTGGAAAGTTCTCATTGTTAATTGTGTTCCTGGTTCGCCGATTGACTGTGCGGATATCATGCCAATTGCTTCACCAACATGAACCATTTTACCTCTAGATAAATCTCTACCATAACATCTAGAACAAACACCTTCTTTAGAACTACATGTGATTACCGAATATACAGATATAAGTTTAACACCACCTGCATCTATTTTTTCACACAAACTTTCATCAATTTCTTGATTTTTTTTGACAATAACTTCACCAGTAATTGGATTTTTAATATCTTTTGCCGTCACTCTACCCAGAGCTCTTTCAGAAAGGCTAACTATAACATTTCCTCCCTCAATTATTTCAGACAGTTTAATTGAACCAGGTTTTTCACATTGTTTTTTTGTAATTGTTAAGTCTTGAGCAACATCACATAGTCTTCTCGTTAAGTAACCAGAATTTGCTGTCTTAAGGGCTGTGTCAGCTAATCCTTTTCTAGCACCGTGAGTAGAATTAAAATATTCAAGTGCCGTAAGTCCTTCTTTAAAATTTGAGGTTATTGGTGACTCAATAATTTCTCCTGATGGTTTTGCTATTAAGCCTCTCATACCAGCTAATTGTTTCATCTGAGCAGCAGATCCTCTTGCACCTGAGTCCGCCATCATGAATACAGAGTTGACTTTTAACCCATCCTTTGTTGTTTCAGTTGCAGAAATTCTCTTCATCATTTCTGATGCAACTCTATCAGTGCACTTTGACCATGCATCAACTACTTTATTGTATTTTTCTCCTCTTGTTATTAATCCTTCTGCATATTGATTTTCGTAGTCACTTATTAATTTTTTGGTCTCTTCAATTAATTGAGCTTTATTGTCAGGTATTATTAAATCATCTTTACCGAACGATATTCCAGCTTTAAATGCATGTTTGAAACCTAAATCTTTTAATTTATCACAAAAAATCACAGTATTTTTTTGTCCCGTAAATCTAAATACAGCATCAATGATTTCAGAGACTATTTTTTTTGGTAATAGCCTATCGATGAGTGAAAATTTTATATCTTTATGTTTAGGTAACAAGTTTGCTAATAAAAATCTACCAACAGTAGTTGTGTATTTTTCATATTTTATTTTTCCAGATTCGTCTACAGTTTCAAATCTCGATATTATTCTTGAGTGTACGTTTATTTTTCCAGACTCTAACCCTTGTTCAATTTCTGAGCTATTAACAAAGTAACCCTCAACCTTTTCTGTCTGATACGGAGGTTGAGATAAATAATAGATTCCTAGTATCATATCCTGACTAGGTACAATTATTGGTTTTCCATTTGATGGACTTAAAATATTATTTGTCGACATCATTAAAACTCTTGCCTCTAATTGTGCCTCTAAACTTAATGGTATATGCACAGCCATTTGATCACCATCAAAATCTGCATTAAAGGCAGCACAAGTTAGTGGATGAAGCTCAATTGCGTCACCTTCAATTAATTTTGGTTCAAAAGCTTGCACGCCGAGTCTATGAAGTGTTGGAGCTCTATTTAAAATTATTGGATGTTCACGAACTATAAGTTCAAGAGCATCCCAAACTGCATTTGTTTCTTTTTCAACTAATTTTTTGGCTTGTTTAATAGTTGATGCTAATCCTAATTTGTTTAGTCTCGCGTACAAAAAGGGTTTGAAGAGCTCTAATGCCATCTTTTTTGGTAATCCACATTCGTGTAATTTTAAATCAGGACCAACTACGATTACTGATCTTCCCGAGTAGTCAACTCTTTTACCTAATAAATTTTGCCTAAAACGACCCTGTTTACCTTTTAACATTTCTGCAAGAGATTTTAATGGTCTTTTACCTGTGCCTGTTATAACTCTGCCTCTTCTACCGTTATCGAATAATGCATCAACGGATTCCTGTAGCATTCTTTTTTCATTTCTGATTATTATATCGGGAGCTTTAAGATCCATTAGTCTTTTGAGCCTGTTATTTCTGTTAATTACTCGTCTATATAAATCGTTTAAATCAGATGTTGCAAATCTTCCTCCATCTAATGGTACTAAGGGCCTTAACTCAGGAGGAATTACGGGAATTGTTGTTAATATCATCCATTCTGGCTTATTACCTGTCTCAATAAATGAGTCGATTAGTTTAAGTCTTTTTATTGATCTTTCCTCTGCAACTTTTGATTTTGTCTCTTTAATATTTTTTAAGAGAATTTCTCTTTCTTTTTTTAAATCTACAGATTTTAAAATTTCTAATATTGCTTCTGCACCAATCCCAGCAGTAAAAGCATCTTCGCCATGTTCCTCCTGGTACTTCGCAAGTTCATCCTCAGAAAGTAATTGATTTTTTTTTAAATCTGTTAGACCCGGCTCTATTACAATAAAGCTTTCAAAATATAATACTCTCTCTACTTCCTTTAATTTCATATCTACAGCTAAAGATATTCTACTTGGTAATGATTTTAGGAACCAAATATGAGCAACTGGTGTAGCCAGATTTATGTGACCCATTCTTTCCCTTCTCACATTTGATTTTGTAACTTCTACACCACATTTTTCACAAATTATTCCTCTGAACTTCATTCGTTTATATTTTCCACATAAACACTCGTAATCTTTAATTGGTCCAAAAATTCTTGAACAAAATAATCCATCTTTCTCAGGTCTAAATGTTCTATAATTTATAGTTTCTGGCTTTTTAATTTCTCCATAAGTCCAAGATTTGATTTTTTCTGGGCTTGCTAAGGTTATTTTAATGCTATTAAAATTTTGAGCTTCACTAATGTCAGTAGGTTTAAATAAGTCCTTTAGCTCTTTTTTCATATTTAATTTAACTCCACATTAAGTGCCAACGCTTTAATTTCTTTGACAAGTACGTTAAATGATTCTGGAATTCCTGATTCAAAATTTTCTTCACCTTTGACTATTGTCTCGTAAACTTTTACTCTTCCTGCAACATCATCAGATTTAACAGTTAAAATCTCCTGCAATGTATATGAAGCTCCATATGCTTCTAAAGCCCAAACTTCCATTTCTCCGAATCTTTGACCACCTAACTGAGCTTTACCTCCAAGCGGCTGTTGAGTTACTAAACTATAAGGCCCAGTTGACCTAGCATGAATTTTATCTTCCACCAGGTGGTGAAGTTTAAGCATATAGATAGTTCCAACGGTTACTTCTCTATCAAATTTTTCTCCAGTCCTTCCATCCCAGAGTTCAGTTTGTCCAGAATTTGGAAGATTTGCTAGTTCAAGCATTTTTGTAACATCATTCTCCTTTGCACCATCAAAAACAGGTGTTGATATTGGAACACCATTTTGAAGATTTTCGCAAAGATCTTTAAATTCAATTTTGTTAAGTTTGTCTAAATTTTCATCGTATGTATTTTTTCCGTATACAGACTTTAAAAAATTTGAAATTTTTTCATTCTTTTCTGCTTTTTTTTGATTTTCATTTATCAAGTTTTTAACTTTCTCACCTAATTCTGTACACGCCCAACCTAGATGTGTTTCTAGTATTTGCCCCACATTCATCCTACTTGGAACACCTAGGGGATTTAATACTATGTCAACAGGCTTACCATTTTCTCTATAAGGCATATCTTCAACAGGAACTATTTTACTGACAACACCCTTGTTACCATGTCTGCCTGACATTTTATCACCAGGTCTCAATCTTCTCTTGATCGCAACAAAAACTTTTACCATTTTCATGACACTTGGTAATAATTCGTCTCCTTGCCTAATTTTTAAAACTTTATCCTCAAATCTTTCTTGTATGTCTTGTTTAGCTTTATTATATTGGTCTCTTAATTGATTAAGACTATCTTCTTTCTTCTGATCCCCTACTGTAATTTTAAATATTTCCGAAATTAATAAACTATTAATACTTTCACTTGAGATTTTTGTTCCTTGATTTAAATCTTTAATTTTTTTACTTAGAGATAGTCCTTCTAATATTTGAGATGCCCTTTGTTTAATGCTTCTTTCAAGAATTTCTTCCTCTACAATCTTATCTTGCTGAACTGAATCAATTTCTGCTCTTTCTATAGTTATTGATCTTTCGTCTTTATCAATACCATGTCTATTAAAAACTCTTACATCAACAACTATACCACCGCTACCGCTTGGCATTTTCAGCGAGGTATCAGTTACATCAATCGCTTTTTCTCCAAAAATTGATCTTAATAATTTTTCTTCAGGTCCAGAAGCTGTATCTCCCTTAGGTGTAACTTTTCCAACTAGTATGTCTCCTGGTTTAACTTCTGCACCAATATACACAATTCCTGATTCATCTAAATTTTTTAAAGCATCCTCATTTACATTTGGAATATCTCTTGTTATATCTTCCTCGCCTAGTTTTGTATCCCTTGCCATAACTTCGTACTCTTCAATATGAACAGATGTAAAAACGTCATCTGTTACACATCTTTCTGAAATTAAAATTGAATCTTCAAAGTTGTAACCTTGCCATGGCATAAATGCTACAGTTACATTTTTACCTAGCGCAAGTTCGCCAAGCTTTGTAGACGGTCCAT
Organism: uncultured Pelagibacteraceae bacterium; assembly: GCA_902574695.1. Lineage (GTDB taxonomy): Bacteria > Pseudomonadota > Alphaproteobacteria > Pelagibacterales > Pelagibacteraceae > Pelagibacter. The sequence continues at coordinate 24,863 of CACGON010000009.1, forward strand.
CTGCAATTATATCTCCAGATTTAACTTTATCGCCTACACGTACCAAAGGTTTTTGATTGATGCATGTATTTTGATTTGACCTTTTAAATTTTTGAAGATTATAAATATCCACACCAGATTTTGTAAAATCTGTTTCACTGGTTGCCTTAATTACTATACGTTTACCGTCAATCTTATCAACAATTCCGTCCCTTTTAGCAACTATAGTAACTCCTGAATCTAGCGCAACATCGCTCTCTATTCCTGTTCCAACTAATGGAGACTCGGGTTTTAATAAAGGAACAGCTTGTCTCATCATGTTGGATCCCATTAAAGCTCTGTTGGCATCATCATTTTCTAAAAACGGTATTAGTGATGCTGCTACAGAAACTAATTGTTTTGGAGAAACGTCTATATAGTCAATATTTTCTGGCTTAGAGAGAATAAAGTTTAAATTTTCTCTGCACGAAACAAGGCTTTCTGTAAATTTGCCATTTTTATCTATTTTTGAATTAGCTTGTGCGATTGTAAATTTGCTTTCCTCCATAGCAGACAAATATTCAATTTTATCTTCTACAACTCCATTTTTTACTTTTTTATAAGGACTTTCAATAAAACCGTACTTATTAATTTTTGAATAAGTAGATAGACTATTTATTAAACCGATGTTTGGCCCTTCTGGAGTTTCTATCGGACAAATTCTTCCATAATGAGTTGGGTGAACGTCTCTTACTTCAAAACCTGCTCTTTCTCTTGTTAGTCCACCTGGACCTAAAGCAGATACTCTTCTTTTGTGAGTTATTTCTGATAAAGGATTTGTTTGATCCATAAATTGCGATAATTGTGATGTAGCAAAAAAGTCTTTTAAAGAAACTGTTAAGGGTTTAGCATTAATTAAATCTTGTGGCATAGCAGACTCCACGTCTAAAGTAGTCATTTTTTCTTTGATAGCCCTTTCCATTCTATAAACACCAATTCTTGCTTGGTTTTCGACAAGCTCACCAACGGATCTAACCCTTCTATTTGCTAAGTGGTCAATATCATCTACCTCATCTTTTCCATCTCTTAGATCTAACATTTTTTGAATTATTGCTAGTATATCGTCATTCCTTAAGATCGTTATTTTATCGGAACAATTTAAATTAAGTCTTGAATTCATTTTAACTCTACCAACATCTGATAAATCATATCTGTCAGAGCTAAAAAAAAGATTGTTAAAAATTTGTGTGGCAATCTCAATTGTTGGTGGTTCACCAGGTCTTAAAACTTTATAGATCTCAGTTATAGCTTCATTTTTATTATTATTTTTATCATTTAATATTGTCTGTAATAAGTAGGGTCCTTTGTTTATAGAATTTGTTGAGGAAATTAATAAAGTTTTAATATTGTTATCTAAAATCTTTCCAATTATAGTTTCATTAATTTCTGTTCCAATTTGGAAAATATCTTCACCACAATTTACATCTTTATGTAAATATTTTCCATAAAGTGATTCATTAGATACAAAAATTTCTTTAAGTCCATTGTCAAAGAGTTTTTTTGCATTTAAGAAATTAGTTTTTTCTCCAGCCTTAATTACTGTTTTTCCATTTTTGGCATCAACTATTTCCTCTGAGAAATTTTTAGATTTATAGTTTTCTGGATTAAATTTAGTTTTCCACTTTTTAATTTTTTCATCATATGTATAAGTTTCTTTTTCAAAAAATTCATTTACTATATCTTCTTTAGAAAAACCCAATGCCATTAACAAAGTTGACGCAAATATTTTTTTCTTCCTGTCAATTCTAAAATATAACATATCCTTAACATCATATTCAAAGTCAAGCCAAGACCCTCTATTTGGTATTACTCTGCAATTGAATAAAAGTTTACCACTTGCGTGAGATTTTCCTTTATCATGATCAAAAAATACTCCCGGGCTTCTATGCATTTGGTTAACAACAACTCTTTGAACACCATTTGTTATAAAAGTACCGCTATTAGTCATCATTGGTACTTCTCCCATATAAACCTCCTGCTCTTTAGCGGATAGAATTTCTTTGGTATTATTTTCTTGATCTATGTCATATACAACGAGCCTTAAAGTACATTTTAATGACGAAGAATAGGTCAATCCTCTTTGTATGCATTCCTCCACATCAAATTTTGGTTTATCAAGTCTATATGAAACATATTCTAGTGTAGCTTTGTCATTAATGTCCTCAATTGGAAAAATACTTTTGAATACTCTGTCAAAACCTTTAACAAGATTTTGTTCAATATCTTGTTTAAATTCTGTTAATTGTTTATATGAATTTTTTTGTACTTCTATTAAGTTTGGAATTGATAAACCTTCTTTAAGCTTACCAAAGTTTTTTCTAATATTTTTTTTTTCAGTAAAAGATAACAGCATTTATAAATATTATTAGTTAAACTAATAACTAATAATTTAATTTTTTAATTAATTTACTTAAGTTCTACTTTTGCTCCAGCAGCCTCTAGCTTAGCTTTAATTTCTTCGGCTTCTTTTTTGTTTACGCCTGATTTGACTTCTTTTGGCGCGCCTTCAACTAAATCTTTAGCTTCTTTTAATCCTAACGAGGTTACTGCACGTATTTCTTTAATAACGTTTATTTTTTTATCTCCTGCTGAAGATAACATCACTGTAAATTCACTTTTTTCCTCTGCAGGTGCAGCTCCTCCAGCGGCAGCAGGCGCAGCAGCAACGGCAGCAGCCGCTGAAACTCCCCACTTTTCTTCTAATTGTTTAGATAGTTCAGCTGCTTCAACAACAGTTAAACTAGATAAGTCTTCTATAATTTTATTTAGATCAGCCATAAATTTTATCCAAGGTTATTTTTTTGATTTTTCGAGCGCTAAAATAGCGATTTTTGAGCCCGGTGCAAGTAAAATACTTGCGATTTTTTGTGCTGGGGACCTTAATATTCCTACAATTTTTGCTCTTGCTTCATCTAATGTAGGTAAAGTAGCAACATTTTGAACTCCCGCAACGTCCAAAATGTCCGTACCCATGATTCCACCAAGAATTTTTAGATTTTGATTTTCTTTGGAAAACTTTGTTAAAATTTTTGCAGACGTTATTGCGTCTTTTGACAAAGCTACAGCTGTAGGACCTTTAAATAATTCTGACAAATCTTTACATTTAGTTTTTTCCAAGGCTAATTTTGTAATTCTATTTTTTGTTATCTTAAATTGAATACCATGTTCTCTCATTTTATCTCTTAAATCATCTAGTTGGTTCATGGTAAGGCCTTGATAATGAGTAACTATGACTGCTTCAGATGCATCAAATTGAGTTGTCATCTCTTTTATGTACTCCTGCTTTTTTTCTTTACTCATCATAATTAAAAGCTCTTTTCTAATTTTAATTTATAAGACACACCCATAGTTGAGGTCAAAAAAACTTGTCTTACCAAGTCTCCTTTTACATTTAAATTACTTTTTTCTTTTTCTAGAACATCAACAACAGCCTTGAAATTTTTTAGAAGATTTTCATCTGAAAAAGATTTTTTACCAATAGAAACACCAATATTTCCATCTTTATCATTTCTAATTTCAGCTTGACCAGATTTAGCATCTTTTACAGCTTTTGATATATCATCAGTGACTGTACCTAATTTTGGATTTGGCATTAAGCCTTTGGGGCCTAAAACTTTTCCAAGCTTTGAAAGTTTAATCATCATCGACGGGGTACAAATTAATTTTTCAAAATTTAATTCTCCACCTTTTATTTTTTCTATTAAATCGTCACCACCAACCATGTCAGCTCCAGAATCGTTTGCATCTCTCACCTTTGATTCCTCGCAAATAACTGCGACCTTAATTTTTTTTCCTGTTCCTCCAGGCATATTTACCACTGTTCTTAAAGATATTTCATTTTTTTTTTGTTTATTGTTAATTTGAAAACTTAAATCAATAGCTTCATCAAATTTTGTAGTACAGTTTTTTTTAACTTCAGATAAAATTTTTTCAATTGAATCAGGTTTTAATTTGTTTGTATCTTTAGGTAGTTTATTAAATCTTTTTGAGCTCATTATTCTTTTACCTCTATACCCATGGATCTAGCAGAACCCATTATAATTTTAGTAGCTTCGTTAATATCATGTGCGTTTAGATCCTTCATTTTTTTTTTTGCAATTTCTTCTGCTTGCTTTTTTGTAATCGATGCAACTATATTTCTACCTGGTTCCTGAGAGCCACCTTTTATTTTTGCAGCTTCTTTGATAAAATGCGAAGCAGGTGGTGTCTTTATAATAAAATCAAATTTTTTATCTTTATAAACTGTGATTACAACTGGCACAGGTTTGCCCATAAAATCTTTTGTTTTTTCATTAAAGGCTTTACAGAATTCCATTATATTAATTCCTCTTTGTCCTAACGCGGGTCCAACAGGAGGGGCTGGATTTGCTTGACCTCCTTTTATTTGTAATTTTACGTATCCACTTATTTCTTTTTTTGCCATTAACTAACCTTTTCTACTTGATTGTATTCTAAATCAACTGGTGTTGGTCTTCCAAATATTGATACTGAAACTTTTAGTCTTTTCTTTTCTTCATCCATATCTTCTACCATACCACTAAAAGATGCAAAAGGACCATCGATGACTTGAACTTTTTCACCTATAGAATATTCAACACCACTTTGAGCTTGAGTAACTCCGTCTTTAATCTGACCTAAGATCTTTTCAATTTCATTATCTGATACCGGTATTGGCATTCCTTTTGATCCTAAAAAACCACTCACTTTTTTTATGCCTTTAATCATATGGTATATATTATTATCCATTTCGCTTTTAATTAATACATAACCTGGAAAAAATTTTTTTTTTCTTTGAACTCTTTTACCTCTTTTAACTTCTGTCACGTCATGGGTTGGAACCACAATTTCATCAAATTTATCTGAAATTTTCGCCTTTTCTGCCTCTTCTTTTATTAGTTGAGCAACTTTGTTTTCAAAACTTGAGTGTGACTGAACAATATACCAATTTTTCATTATATGCTCACCTTAAGAACTAATTCTAAAAAAAATTTTAATATTTGATCTAAAAGCAAAAAGAATATTGCAGCTACAATCGCCATTGCAATTACCATTAAAGTTCCTTGCATTGTCTCTTTTCTAGACGGCCAAGTAACTTTGAACGCTTCTTGTTTAACCTCTTGAAAAAATTTTAAAGGGTTTTTCATAATAGTTTTTTTTAGTATTTGGCAGGAGCGGAGGGAATCGAACCCCCAACCTCCGGTTTTGGAGACCGGCGCTCTACCAATTGAGCTACACTCCTATTGGTAGCTTACTTAATTATTTTTGTTACTACTCCAGCTCCTACAGTTCTACCACCTTCACGAATAGCAAAATTTAATTTTTCGTTCATCGCAATTGGTGTAATTAATTTTACTTTAAATTTTGCATCATCACCAGGCATTACCATTTCTGTTCCAGATGGAAGTTCAACTTCACCAGTCACATCAGTAGTTCTGAAATAAAACTGCGGTCTGTATTTTGTAAAAAACGGTGTATGTCTTCCACCCTCTTCTTTTTTTAATACATACGCTTGAGCTTCAAATTCAGTATGTGGTGTAATAGATCCTGGTTTACAAAGAACTTGTCCTCTTTCAACATCAGTTCTTTCGACACCTCTTAAAAGAGCACCAATATTATCACCAGCTTCACCTGTGTCTAAAATTTTTCTAAACATTTCTACACCAGTACAAACTGATTTTTTTGTGTCTTTTATTCCAACTATTTCAATCTCTTCACCAGTTTTTACAACACCTTGTTCAACTCTTCCTGTAACCACAGTACCTCTTCCAGATATAGAGAATACATCCTCGACTGGCATTAGAAAAGGTTTGTCTTTAGGTCTATCAGGTTGTGGAATATGTTCGTCAACAGCTTTCATTAATTCCATTATAGCCTTTTTTCCAATTTCTTCGTCTTTACCTTCAACAGCTGCCAAAGCAGAACCTTTAATAATTGGTGTTTTGTCTCCTGGAAATTTATATGAAGTTAAAAGTTCTTTAATTTCCTCTTCAACCAATTCAATCAGTTCTTTATCTTTCACTTGATCAACTTTATTTAAAAAAACTACAATCGCTGGAACCCCAACTTGCCTTGCTAAAAGAATATGTTCTCTTGTTTGAGGCATTGGTCCATCTGCAGCATTGACTACTAAAATTGCACCGTCCATTTGAGCTGCACCTGTAATCATATTTTTTACATAGTCAGCGTGTCCCGGACAATCAACGTGAGCGTAATGTCTCTTTTCAGTTTCATATTCAACGTGTGCAGTTGAAATTGTAATACCTCTCTCTTTTTCTTCTGGAGCTTTATCAATTTGATCATAAGCTGTAAATTGCGCGCCTCCTGTTTCTGATAATACTTTTGTAATAGCAGCTGTTAGAGTTGTTTTACCATGGTCGACATGACCGATTGTACCAATGTTACAATGTGGTTTATTCCTATTAAATTTTTCCTTCGACATTACTTTTATATCCTCACTTTAATTTTTAATTTTTTGGAGCGGGTAAAGGGAATCGAACCCTTACATCCAGCTTGGAAGGCTAGCGTTCTACCATTGAACTACACCCGCGTAACCAAGTACTTCACTCCAAGTTTTTAAAATCTTTATTAAATGGTGGAGGGGGAAGGATTCGAACCTTCGAAGACCGAAGTCAACGGGTTTACAGCCCGCCCCATTTGACCGCTTTGGTACCCCTCCTATTCTAGTAGGGGAAGCGTCCCCTTGTCTAATAAAGCTTTAAACAACAAGCGTTTTATATATTTTTATCGTATAAATGCAATATCAGAATTATTAGCAAAACAGAGGAAAAAACGTATAAACATGTAGCAATTTATGAATAAATCATCGTTTTTTATAGTTGGTAAACACACTGTCTTAGAGGCGCTTAAGAATTCAAAAAGGAGAGTTTTAAGAGTTTTTTTAACGGAAGAGAGTAAAAAAATTATTCATAGAGAGTCCCCTAATAAAGATCTCTTAAAAGATATTAAAATTTTTTTTAAAACTAAAAGAGAACTAGACAAATATTCTACAAAAGAAAATATTCTACATCAGGGATTTGTTGCAGAAGTTGAACATTTAGATCAAATTTCACTGAAAGATTTCATTAAAACTAAAGAAAATATCAACTTAGCTTGTCTAGATGAGGTTACAGATGCAAGAAATATCGGTTCTATTGTAAGGAGTGCTGCATCATTTAAATTAGATGGTATTATACTTAAAGAAAGGCATTACCCTTCGGAAAGTAAATTGATGTACAAATCTGCAAGTGGTGCAATGGAACATGTAAATATTTTTTCTGTTTCAAACATTAATTCAACACTTAAACAATTAAGAGAAAAAAACTTTTGGGTATATGGATTTGATTCAAATGGCAAAAAGGATTTTACAGAGTACGAATATAAAGGAAATAATATTATGCTTTTTGGCTCTGAAGGTTATGGTATAAGCAAACATACTCTTAATTACACTGACTACTTGGTAAAAATTAAAATTAATAATAAAATCGAAAGTTTAAATATTTCAAATAGTGCGTCAATTGCTTTTCATCACTTAAGTAAGTCTAAAAATGACTTTTAACAAAAGATAAATATTTTTCACAATTTTTTTTATAATTAAATCTTTCAAAATTAACTGTTCCAGTTTTAATCATTTTGCTTATTATTTTTTTACGCTTTGAATAATTATTTATTAATCTTGATAACATTTTATAGTCTCCTATTTTAACTAAATCTCCAGCTCTTCCATTAAGCAAAATTTCTTTAGGTCCAGTAGGACAATTAGTAGATATTATATATTTTTTAAAAAATTGTGCTTCTAACAATACATTTGGAAGACCTTCATACTTAGATGTTAAAACAAATATATTAGTTTTTCTAAAAAAACTTGAAGGATTCGAATGATATCCAACCATTTCTACAAATTTATTTAATTTATTATTATTTATATAATTTCTTAAAAAATTATAGTTTTTTCCTTTTCCAATAATTTGGATTTTGGGATTTAGTTTAGGATTAATAAATTTTACTGCTTTTAATAAAGTTATTTGATCTTTTTGGTCTGTTAACCTTCCAATACTCAAGATATTTAAATTTTTTTGATTTGACCTTCTTTGTATTATTTTTTTATATAGAGATTTATCAAAAGGATTTAAAATACATTTTGCATTTATATTAAAATTTTTTTTGAACTCTTTTTTAAATTCAATAGAGTTAACCATTACATCATCTGCAAGACAAATCAATAATTTATAAAATATTTTCTTTATATAATTTTTTGACCATCCCGATGGTGCTGAATTTGATCTAGTAATGACTTTTGTAAATGTTAATTTTGAAACTAATATTGCGTATATATTTGCTTGAAATGCAAAAACAATTTTTCTAGATCTATTAAATATAAGATAAAAAAACAAATATAAGAGAGAAACTATATACTTGATCTTTCTACTTCGGTTAAACCAAAATGTGTTATTGGGACCAATAATATCAATTTTTGGATCAAAATTTTTTTTTTTATCATGATTACAGGTGATTATTTTTACTTTTATTTTTTTTTGTGCCAAATAGTTCGAGACTATGTATAAATTTTTTTCAACACCGCCGTCTTCTATTGATGGTATAAAAATTACTAGATTTTTATTCATTTAATTTTATCAAACTGTTATAAATTGATTATTGTTTTTCATTAATAATAACAAATGTTTTTTAATTAGTTGAATTGTTAATGTAGTTTTTATATAAGACTTTTGTCTAAATTGTGCCCTTGTAGCTCAGTTGGTAGAGCAATTGATTTGTAATCAATAGGTCCGCGGTTCGAATCCGTGCGGGGGCACCATAATAGAAATATTTATATCCTCTATTTAGAAACTTATATATACTTCAACTTAAAAATAAATCAAAATATACATTGATGAATACATTATTTGTTACTGGACATAGAAAATCCGGAACCACATTATTGACTAGTTTATTTGATGGGCATAATGAATTTGCAGTTTATCCAACAGACTTAAGTTTAATGTACGCTTACTTTCCTTACTATAATAACAATAATTATTCCTTTGAAAGAAAAAAAAATAGAATAAAGAAGATATTAAGGAAGAGTTTAAAAGTAAATTTAAGTTATAGAGTAGAACAGAAAAATTTAAAGACAAATATCTTTATAAGTAAAGTTTTATCAAAATTAAATCATAAAAATATTAATAATATAAAAAAAATAATTAATATTTTGAAAAATGAATTTATAAAATTCTACAAATTAGAAAATAGAAAATACTTTACAATTAAAGAAACAAGTTCAGATATTTTTTTCAACAATATTTTTAAAAAAAAAGATAACATTAAGTTTATTCATTTAATAAGAGATCCTAGAGATAATTATGCAAGCTTAAAATCGGGGATTAAAAAACATTACTCAAAGTTGGGGGAAGACAATTTAATATTACTCGCAAGTATGCTTAATAGAGCTAAATTAGATTTTAAATTTATCGATTTGAATAAAAAAATCTATGGAGATCAAAATTATCTTATAATCAAGTATGAGGATCTCATAAAAAAGACTGACAAATGTATGAAAAAAATTTCTAAATTTTTGAAAGTTAAATACTCTAATAAAATGATATTTTCCTCTATATTTAATGTTAAGACAAAAAGTAATACATTTACAAAAAATAGAACTACAAAGATTAATAGTAAAAGTCTTGAAAGATGGAAAAACGAACTTTCTCTAAAAGAAAAGAGTATATTAAATTTCTTTTTTAAAAACGAACTGAAAAAATTTTATAAAATAGACACTACTAAAAAATTTGAATATGAACATATTTCTGATTTCTATTCCTTAGTGAATAAAAGATTTTTTTTTAATGATAGTTTTAGATAAAAGATGAAAAATAAGATTATTAAATATTTTGATAGATTATTTCCTTTAAATAGAAGCTTGACAGGAAAAGATTATCAAAAATCTTTAAACATTTTAAAAGAAATTATACCTTTAAAAAAAATAGATTTTAAAAGTGGTTCTAGAGTTTTTGACTGGAAAATACCATTAGAGTGGAATGTAAAAGATGCGTATGTTTTAGATAGAAATAAAAAAAAAATAATTGATTTTAAGAAAAATAACCTTCATTTAATGGGTTATTCTGAAAAAGTTTCTAAAACTATTAATTTTAAACAATTAAAAAAAAATCTTCATTTTATTAAAGAAATTCCAAATGCTATTCCTTATGTAACTTCTTATTATAAAAAAAGATGGGGATTTTGTTTATCTTTTAATCAATACAAAAAACTAAAAAATCAGAAATATAAAGTTATAATAGATAGTGAATTAAAGATAGGCAAGTTATCAGTTGGAGAATGCTTAATTAAAGGTAAATCAAAAAAAGAAATTTTAATAACATCATATTTATGCCATCCATCAATGGCCAATAATGAGTTGTCTGGGCCTTTAACCCTCTCATTTTTATATAATTCATTAAAAAATAAGAAATTTAAATATTCTATAAGGTTTTTAATTGCACCAGAAACTATTGGAACTATAGCTTATCTAAGTAAGTTCAAGGAGAAAATAAAAAAAAATTTGATTTGTGGATATGTTTTATCATCATGCGGTTTAAATAAAATACCCCATTATAAAAAATCAAAAAAAGGTGACAGTATAGGAGATATAGCTATGAAAGCTATATTGTCAAAAAAAAACTACAAAATATTAGATTATAATCCGATAGGAAGTGACGAAACAAGATATGGAACAGTAGGGATAAATGTACCAGTGGGAGCTTTCTTAAGATCAGATTTTGATAAATATAAGCAATATCATACATCTTTAGATAATAAAAAAATTATAAACTTTAATAAAATTTTAGAAAATATTAAGATTTTAACTTCTGTAATCAATTTTATAAATAAGTCGGATTTTTATATTTCGAGAATAAAAAACTGTGAACCCTTTTTAACAAAACATCACATATATCCAACGATATCAAAATTTAATTCATTAAATAAAGTTAAAAGAATTACTTCTGCAATAATGTGGATTATCGCAAGTTCTGATGGAAAAACTTCCAACATTGAAATTTCAAAAAAATCTGGAATTAATCTTAATTTAATCGATTCAACTATGAGGATGCTAGAGAAAAAAAAAATTATAAAGAAGCTATCCTAAAGGTGTATCTTCCCATGAATCTTGATCGTGAAGTTTTTTTCCATTATTCACTGATTTTTCATCATATTTCCATGGTGAAATTTCATGCTTAAGAACTATCTTCATGAATTCATCTTCAGTTAAATTCATAATTTTCAAAAAATATTTTAAACTTTGAGGTTTTTTGGCATGAAATTTTTGAACTAAGATTCTCCCTTCAGGTCCCCGGTTCGAATCCGTGCGGGGGCACCATCACTCAATAAAATCAACGTTAATTATTTTTGCAAAAGTTTAATCTTATCCGTTAAAACACATTCACTGTGTTAGGAGTGTGTTAAGAGTGTGTTTCAGTCAAGTAGTCTTATCAACTAAATAACGTCTTTATCTATCCAATAATCTAGTTCAGACTTGAAAGTGATATTTCTCTTTTTCAAAAACTTAACGAACTTTTCTTTTCTTTCTTTTTTAATGTTTTTTAGAAAGAGAAGTATTTGTTCATATGTTAATGATTTGAGATTTTGATTATCAATTTCTACTTCATCCATAAAATCAATACCATATTGAGGCATATCCTTTTTAGGACAAATACTCTCTCGATAAACAATATGATCAGGATATTGTTGCAAGGTATAATAATAAGTAGCTATTTGATTTTCAAATCTATCAATCGCATCTTCTCTGAACTCTTTTTTAAGATTTGTATCATTCATAGTTTGAGTGTTGCTGAAGTTTATACGTTAAAGAACTTTAACAATTTTAAATATAACGATTAATTATGGCAAATATTTGATTAATTATGACTTAATCAAAATATTTATAACCCCAGGCATGTTTCATACGAACCATAAATCTAATTTCTTTATCTTTTAAATCACCATCAGACATGGCTACTCTTTTAACAAATTTTTTAGCTTCATATTTGCTATCGTCTTTCTCGATATTTCCTAGATAAAAATCTTGGGCTAAATCAACGTCACCTGAAAATTTTTTATCAATTTCGTCTGTTGCATTATGTACATTAAAATCAACTTTTATTTCTTTTGCTATCTTTAGTATTTCTGCTGTCTCATCTTTGCCTAAACCATGATCACACAAAGCCATACAGACACACAAATTAAGTGTATTGATCTTATCCGACATGTTTAAATCCTTTTCTTATACATTCTTTTATACTGTTAGTATAAAACTCACCATTTTTAACATCAATGTGAACTTTGTCATAAAATTTATCAAAAGGAAAAAAGAAAAATTTTTTGCCCCTTTTATTAATATTGCATTTAATCATTGGAAAATTCTTATCTAGTTTAATATTTCTGTGTTGAATATTCAATTTTTTGGCTACGTCTTTAGCTCTATCAGAAAGTTTCGCAGTAGTCACAAACACGCCTTTCGGAAAACTGTTTTTATTATAGATATAATAAAGAATAGTGCCTGCTAACTGCATCAGATGTTTTTCATGAATTGTTTTTCTTTTTGACCAATTTTTAGCTTGTATAATTAAAACTTGTTTTTTTTTAATACAAATTAAGTCTCTTCCTAAATCACTTTTTCCTTTTAGAATACCATATGGTTCAACTCTCCAACCATTTTTCTCATAAAGATATCTTATTTGTCTTTCATAGAATTCTCCTATGCCCTCTTTTGTATGTACTTTCTTTTTATAATCATCAAATTTTTTCTGGAGATCTTTCATATTAAAAAGCCATTAAGCCCTCAAAATAATATCTAGGGTCAAAAAACATTTCGAAATAAAATGAACCAAATATCCACATAAATATACCAATACAGATATATAAAATTAATATTGATAAGAAATAAGTTGATAGAAAAGTTGGAATGCCGTCTGGAAGTTTTTTTATATATTTTTTTAAATAAAATTTATAACAATCTTTAAAAGAATTATGAACCATATGGTTCAAAATAAGAAATAATAAAAAAGCTATACCCTCCATATATTTATAATAGCACTGTGTTCATAGTGTGTATAGATTTGAAATAACTTTCAATTAACGTTGATAGTATTTATCTTTTTGAATTTAGACTCTCGATTTGTAATCAATAGGTCCGCGGTTCGAATCCGTGCGGGGGCACCATCACTCAATAAAATCAACGTTAATTTTTTTCAAAAGTTTTAGTTTTAATTAAATTTCTTTATTAAGTGTGACGCTAGTGTGACGTCAGTGTGATGTGATCAGGTAGACGTTTAAAATTTATTTGATTTTTCTTTATCGGCAATATGTTTCTTAACATTTTCAGATAGAAATACTTCAGGATCAAAGTTATCCTCCATTTTAAAACATGATCCTATATAGTTTGTATGCTCATAATCATAGAAAGTTCCATCAGATCTATTGATTTCATATTTCCATTTATTGCCTTTAGAAAACTGAATATAATTTAAAGTTTTTTTAATTTTTAAATCAACAATATTCCAACCATACCACCCAAATGCTCTATATAATTTTGCATCTTTTTGATTTTCTGAAATTATAAAAAATTTATTATAAAATCTTTTATCGCTATAAATTTTGCATTCAATTCGTTTAATTTTGATATCTGAAGCAAAACTAGTATTGCAAAATATCAAACCCAGAACCACGATCCCTAAAAGTTTTTTCATTTTCTTTTTTTTATAAATCCTTTCAATTCCTCAATTGTATATGGTTCTTTTCTTTTATGAGCCATACGATGACAATTCGAACACAAAACTGCAAAATCATCAATATTAAATTCTATGGTTTCATTTTCAGGTAGACTATGAATGGGGATTTTATGATGTGCTTCTATAAATTCTTCTTTTTTTTTATTTAGGCTTATTTTTCCATAAACCTTTTTAAAGTTAAAACCACAAACTTGACAAGTATAACCAAGTTTCTTTTTAACCTTTCTTGAATTGGTACTAGATCTCTCTGAAAGTCTATGAAGTCCAATTTTTCTTGTTTCAGTTAGGCTGTTGCTTTTATCATCCTTAGTTTCATTGTTCTCATCAGAAACGTATTCATCTAATAAGTCGCCCTCTATACCACCTCTAAAAATTAATGTGGAATATAGATTTAACATATTATTAATATCTTTGGTTAATTCATCTTCATTAATATCTTTTGATAGATCATATTCCTTGCCGAATGCGTGACCTTTTTCATAAAGCATTGGTCTTGAAGTGGATCCAGCTAAATGAATTGAAAGATCTATAGGTTTATATTCAAAAAAATTTTTATAAACTCCTACTCTATCTCTAATAAATTCCGCTCTTCTTAAAAGTTCTTGTGCAGCACCTTTAGTTCCTAATTCTTTTTCTAAATCTGTCATTCCTTGATTCATACTTAAATAAATTCTTTTCATATCAACTGAAAATAACAGAGCTAAATAATATCCTCTTTGTGGTGAAGTGGTCACGTTTGGATCAAAAATTCCTAACCAAGGTACAGATGCCCAATTAGGTGGTCTACCTGGACTACTTTTGTAGATAAAATGTTTTTGATTTTTTTTAACTACAGGTTTTAAACTTTTGTTAGCTGCTTTTCTAAAAATTTCTGCAAAAGGACTTTTGGAAATAGGACCGTTTTTAGCTTCAAGAAATTTTGAGGACAGTTCTTTGATTGTATTTGATATCATTATCATCAAAACTTTATCACTGTGACGCTAGTGTGACTAGATCAAAGTTAAATATAAATTAAAATCTCCTTTATTTATTTTAATTGTGTAAGATTTCCAACAACATCCATTTTTTTCTTACCTACTCTAACCTCATCAAAATATACTACTTGAGTAGGAGTTTGTTTATCAAATATTCTTGCTCTATATATTCCAAACTTAAAATAAACTGGACCTTTTCTTTTTGTTGGACCATTATAATTTAATTTAATTTTATCATTAATCCAAATTTTCATAAAACCATTCTCATTATTCGTCCATTTAACATTTATTAAAACGTCGTTCCATTTACCATAGGCCTCTTCTCTGGTTAGTAATTGAGTTGAATAACCTGCTGGAACTCTGACCATATTGTTTACCCAGTACCCACCGATATTTTCCCTAGAGGTATTAAAAAACATCCATGGAGGATTGTGTTCATCTCCATATTTTTTATCCTTCGAGTGGAACTGCCCCATATATACTCTTACTGGTGCAACCTCTATAAAATCTTTAGGAAAAAATATTGACCACGCATACCACCATTCTCCTTTTTTAAATAATTTCTTTACTCCATCAAGTTCATGCCTCTCTCTTTTTTTTTCACAATCATTCCAATTTTTACTTGCGTAGCAATCACCTCCTCTTATCTCGAACCTAAGAGATTTTTCACCAGATCTAACTGGATTATTGTCTTTCTTATCAACAATTTGAAATCCATAATCTTTAAATTGACCATAAGTATTCATAGATTTAAAAAATTTAAAACCAGAAACAACATCTTTTGGGAGTGATAAAATATCTCCTGCGTGAGCATTACTAATTAACAACAACCCCAGAAAAATGATGCCTAAAATTTTTTTCATTATGAAAACCTTAACATTGTGTCGTACATGTGTCGAGATTACTGATGATTGGTTACAAGTATTGCTATGGTGGGACTGGTAGGTTACGCTCCTACTACCCCCTCGATGTCAACGAGGTACTCTACTATTGAGCTACAGTCCCAATTAGACTTTATTAGAAACTTCTTTTCTAATTTGTTCTATTTTAATCTTTTTATGAAGACTACTATATCTATCGTAAAGAAGATTAAATTTAATTTTTTTGTTTATTTTTATATTGATAATTTTGGCATTACGAACTTCTTTGTTGTCGGCGACGGAGCTAATAGGTCTTTTATTAACATTTAAATTTTTAATTTTGATTGTGGATTTATCTGAAATAATTTTTCCCTTCCATCTTCTTGGTCTAAAAGGGCTTATTGGTGTGATTGCTAATTTTTTTGAATTTAGATTCAAGATTGGGCCATGAACTGATAGATTATAAGCAGTGCTACCTGCGGGTGTCGATACAAGTATTCCATCAGAAATGAGCTTTTTAATAAGAACTTTTTTTCCACTAAAAATTTTTACAGACGAAGCTTGTCTACTCTGTCTCAATACAGAAACTTCGTTAATTGCAATTGATTTTTTTCTTTGATTATTTTTAGTGATAACGTTCATCTCTAACGGGTTGATTTGTATTACCTTTAAAGATTTCATATTTTTAATAAAATTGTTATTTGAAAATTTATTCATAAGAAAACCATAATTGCCAGAATTTATACCGTAAAAAGGTTTGTTAAATTTGTAAAACTTTTTAAGTGCATTTAACATAAATCCATCCCCACCAATTACAATTACTGCTTTTGATTTTTTAATAGATGAATGAATTATTTTTTTTTCAATTAAGGACTTTATTTTTAAAGATTTTTTATTTGTATCAGAAATTAAATAAAAATTATCCTTCATATTATTTGCTGGTGCCCTCGGCCAGACTCGAACTGGCACTCCCAAAAGGGCAAGGATTTTAAGTCCTTTGTGTCTACCAATTTCACCACGAGGGCATGAGTTATTTTCATGAGTGTTTATGCTAATATTTATAATTGAACAAGATTAATAAGTAAATTTTTTATTTTATTTACCTTTTTTAAATGGATCTAAGATAAGTTTTTTGTGATTATATTTATATTGAGTATTATTATAATGAAGTGAATTTAGAACTAGTATTCTTGAATTTTCTACATCAATTAAAATCATATTCCCGCCATAGCCACCCATTCCAAATATAATTTTGTCTTTTAATCCTGGAAAATCCATATGAAATTGACCCCCATATGACTTTGTACGATTAAATGCAGGCTCGTTTCTTTCTTCAGTTAATTTTTTTGGTATTCTTCTTTCGTAAATCTCTTTTAAATATTTTCCAACACAAGTATCATTCTGATAATCATCCATTATAGCTTTTGCTATTCTAAGATAGTCAAATCTCGTTGCCATTATGTTAGGATGTCCATTTCCCCAACTTTCATTTAAACTAGTATAGCCATAACGAATGCTATTTTTGATCTTTATTTTATCGTTGAAAACTTTGCTATAAAATTTGTCATAATCCTCACCAATTTTAAATTTCATATAGTTTAAAATTAACTGAGTGACAAATCCATTGTAATTGTATCTTTGCTTAGATTTTTTTGTATTTTGGTCGTTAAAGTAAGAGCTCATGGTTGTTGCAATATCTCTATCCTCATATGCACCTAATTTACTAGTACCATCTTCAAATTCATCGATATATTTTTGATCACCAGTATTCATATTTAAAAAATTAATTAATTTTTGATCATGATAAAGTGAATCTTTTATTATAGGCCAGTCATTTACTCTTGCATCAACTCCATCAATGTAGCCATCACATATGGCATGACCTACTAAATAAG
>CACGON010000010.1 GCA_902574695.1 uncultured Pelagibacteraceae bacterium
TCTTGCTTTTTTTATTGCGTTGAGAGAAGTTTTTAGAAAAGTGTTTGTATTTACACCTGGTATCTCTAATGGGTATTGAAAGGCTAAAAAAATACCTTTGTGTGCCCTTTCCTCTGTTTCTAAATCAAATAAATTTTTGTCTTCAAATAAAACTTCGCCTGTTACCTCGTATCCTTTTTTTCCAGAAAGAATATTTGACAAAGTGCTTTTTCCTGAGCCATTAGGACCCATAATTGCATGAACCTCGCCTGGCTTTATCTCTAAACTAAACCCATTCAGAATAGATTTATTGTCTATATCAGCTTTTAAATTGTTTATTTTTAGCATTACCCCGTTACCTTTTTATCCTACACTTCCTTCTAAACTTATTCCTACTAACTTTTGTGCTTCAACAGCAAACTCCATTGGTAACTGTTGTAAAACTTCCTTACAAAATCCGTTAACTATTAATCCAACTGCTTCTTCTGGATTTAAACCTCTTTGTTGGCAATAATGAAGTTGTTCCTCGCTAATTTTGGATGTAGTTGCTTCATGAGCTATAGTTGAGTCAGAATTTTTATTTTTAATATATGGAATTGTATGAGCACCACATTTATTTCCCATGAGTAAAGAATCGCACTGAGTATAATTGCTCGAATTAATTGCCTTGTTTGATATATCAACTAATCCTCTATAAGTCATATCGGATTTACCAGCACTTATACCTTTTGAAATAATTTTACTTTTGGTATTTTTACCAATGTGTATCATTTTAGTTCCAGTATCAGCTTTTTGATGATTATTTGTTATAGCTATAGAGTAAAACTCCCCTACAGAATTATCTCCACGCAATATACAGCTTGGATACTTCCAGGTTATAGCTGAACCAGTTTCTACTTGTGTCCAGGAAATTTTTGAGTTTTTTCCTTTGCAAAGACCTCTTTTTGTAACAAAATTATAAATTCCACCTTTTCCATCTTTATCTCCTGGGTACCAATTTTGAACAGTTGAATATTTTATTTCTGCATCATCTAAAGCAACAAGCTCAACATTAGCTGCATGTAATTGATTTTCGTCTCTCATTGGTGCAGTACATCCTTCTAAGTAACTGACGTAACTACCTTTGTCAGCAATAATTAAAGTTCTTTCAAATTGGCCTGTATCAGACGCGTTAATTCTAAAATAAGTTGAGAGTTCCATTGGACATCTTACTCCTGGCGGAATATATACAAATGAACCATCCGTAAATACAGCAGAGTTTAAAGTTGCAAAAAAATGATCGGTAATTGGAATTACTGTTCCAAGATATTTTTTTACTAAATCAGGATGCTTTTGGACAGCTTCAGATATTGAACAAAAAATTATACCTTTCTCAGTTAAAGTTTCTTTAAAAGTTGTTGCAACAGACACTGAGTCAAATACTGCATCTACAGCAATACCATTTAACCTTTTTTGCTCTTGTAAAGGAATTCCAAGTTTTTTATAAGTCTCCAGCAACTTCGGGTCTAATTCGTTTAGATTTTTTGGCTTATCTTTAAAACTTTTAGGTGCGGAGTAATAATAGAGATCTTGATAATCTATCTTTGGATATTTAGGTTTTTGCCAATCTGGTTCTTTTAAAACTTTTAATCTTTCAAATGCTTTTAATCTCCAATCAAGTAACCATTTTGGCTCTTTCTTAATATTAGAAATAAATTTAATAACATCTTCATTTAAACCTTTTGGGGCTTTATAATTTTCAATATCGGTTGAAAAACCATATTTATAGTCTTTTAATTTTTCTAATTCTTTTTCTCTCATTGTGCTCTATTTTGTTGTTTTATTAATAAATCACTTAGTTTTTTATTTTCAAAAAAGGAATTTATATGGATGTCTAATTCATCCCATAAATTATGGGTAATACATTTTACAGACTTTCCTGTGCAACTTTTTTTAATATCTTTTTTACAAGCCATTGTTTTTACTTTTTCATCTAATGCTAAAAATATTTCAGCAATTTTAATGTCTTGTGGATTTTTGTTTAAAACGTAACCACCATTAACTCCTCTAACACTCCTTACAATAAAATTTTTTTTTAGTTTTAAAAAAATTTGCTCTAAATAAAGTATTGAAATATTTTGCCTTAGCGAAATATCTCTCAAACTCACTGGATTTTGAGAAGAAAATTTAGCTAGATCAGCTAGTGCCATCACAGCGTATCTTGATTTAGTATTTAGCTTCATAAGTGTTATTTTATGCGACTTATATATATACCCGACTAAAATAGTCAAGTTTTAGTAAAAATTAAAAAGACTCGCAAATCGTCCCATGATTGTTATATAAAGTTTTTTTGTGAGAATAATTATCATTAACAATTATGGAAAATAAAATAGACGAAATTTTTATTCCTGGACCAGCTGGTAGGTTGGAAGCAAAATATTTTAAAAGTAAAAAAACTACTTCACCAATTGCACTTGTTCTACAACCACATCCTCAATATGGAGGAACAATGAATAATAAAGTTGTTGTAGAAACATTTAATACATTTAAAGAAAATAGTTTTTCAGTTTGTAGGGTAAATTTTAGAGGAGTTGGTAGAAGTGATGGTGAGTTTGATAACGGACAAGGAGAGCTGGCAGACGCTGCAGCAGCTCTTGATTGGTTAGAGCGTGAAAATCTTGACAACTCTCAATGTTGGGTATCAGGTTTTTCTTTTGGATCTTTGATAGCAATGCAGTTACTGATGAGAAGGCCAGAGATCAACAGATTTATAGCAATTTCACCGCAACCAAATGTTTATGATTTTTCATTTTTATCACCCTGTCCAACTTCGGGTCTAATGATTTATGGAAAAAAAGATGAATTAGTTCCAGTAGAATTTATAGACGAACTTAACAAAAGATTAAGTTTACAAAAAGGAATTAATGTTGAGTTCCAGTCTGTGATGGATGCAAATCATTTTTTTGCAAAATCTGAAAAAAATTTAATTAAAAATTTAGATAAATATATTAAAAAAGAAATCACTGTATTTTAAGTATTGTCTACCAAAATACCACCTGTACATGGCCCATTACACCCTGTTGTTTCTGTAAATGTGATGGGTAGATTTAAGAATGATCTAATTGCTAAGTAAGCAAATGCTTGTGACTCTACGAAATCGCCATTAATATTTAATTCATCTACCATTTTAATTTTTTGTTTTATCTTACTTTGGATTCTGTTAATTAAAAAATCATTTTTTCTTCCTCCTCCACAAATATATATATTTTTATCGGAAATATTCTTAGCTATAATTTCTGAGGTAAACTCTGTGATTGTTGCTGCACCATCGCTTAAAGAAAGTCCTCTTGCAAATGAATAATCAAAATCTAAAATATCAAAAGATTTTTTTTTACTAATTTTATTATCTAAAAAAAAATCAATAGCATTTTCCAAAATAATATGATCAACTTTTCCACTCTGAGCGATTTCCCCTTTGAAATCATATTTTTTTTTTGTGTTTAATCTGATCCACTTGTCTATCATGCAATTACCAGGGCCTACATCTTTAGCTGATAATTCATTATTATTTTTGATACTGGTTTCGTTTGCAATCCCCCCCAATATTTAAAAAAGATGAAGCTTCATTTTTTGTGAGTTTGTGTAATAATTTATGGAAAATTGGTGTTAAAGGTGCGCCTTGTCCTCCATTTTTTAAATCATTTTTTCTAAAATTATAAATTACTTTTTTTTTAATTAAACTCGATAGAAGACTCCCATCTCCTAATTGAATTGAAATCCCACTGTCCCCATCGTGAAATATTGTTTGTCCATGAAAACCAATTAAATCGATTTTCAAGTTACTTGTTTTAATAATTTTGTTACATGCAACTGCATGGAATAAAGTTATTTCTCTTTCAAGCTTTTTTAAATCAGCTTCAAACTTTAAAATATCTTCTTTTGAATTAATTTTTTCTCTACACAGCTCCATTCTCTCTCGTATTTCTTGGCTATATTCAAAAAATTCATTATA
Source organism: uncultured Pelagibacteraceae bacterium (assembly GCA_902574695.1). Classification (GTDB taxonomy): domain Bacteria; phylum Pseudomonadota; class Alphaproteobacteria; order Pelagibacterales; family Pelagibacteraceae; genus Pelagibacter. The sequence continues at coordinate 3,971 of CACGON010000010.1, forward strand.
TGAACTCTCAAAATGATCTTTTCCATTTGATCTAATTAAAGATGCATCGACACCATCCATTGATGTCCCGCTCATTAAACCAAGGCTAAAAAAGCTATCTTTCATTGGTATTTTTAAATTAATTTTAATAAAGTATATTGATTCTACACTTTTTTAAAAATATGGAAAATTCATTCTTACAAGAATTTAAAGATAGGCAGTATTTTAATCAATGCACAAATGAAAGTGATTTGGAAAGGTTAATGAATGCTAATAAAATCAGAGCTTACATTGGGTTTGATTGTACAGCAAATAGTTTGCACGTTGGAAGTCTTCTTCAAATAATGTGTTTAAGAATGCTTCAGAAATATGGGCATCAACCAATAGTTCTACTTGGAGGTGGTACAACTAGAATTGGAGATCCATCTGGAAAAGAAGAAACAAGGAAAATTTTACCAGAAAAAGAAATTGAAAAAAATATAAAGAATATTCAAAATATATTTAAGATTTTTTTGAAAAGTAAGAATAACAAAACTAAACCAATATTTGTAAATAATTATAAATGGCTAGGTAAATTGAACTATATAAAATTTTTAAGAGATATAGGAAAGCATTTTACAATAAATAAAATGTTAAGTTTTGATAGTGTAAAACTTAGATTAGATCGAGAGCAATCTTTGAGTTACATGGAATTTAATTATATGATTTTACAGGCTTATGACTTTCTAGAATTAAATAAAACAAAAAATTGTGTTTTACAAATTGGTGGATCAGATCAATGGGGAAATATAGTAAATGGTGTTGATTTAATTAAAAGACATTCAAGTAAATCATCTTATGGCTTAACTACACCTTTAATTACACTGGCCTCAGGTGCAAAAATGGGAAAGACAGAAAAAGGTGCAATTTGGTTAGATAAAAAACTTTTATCTCCTTTTGATTATTGGCAATATTGGAGAAATACTGATGATAGAGATGTGTTAAAATTTTTAAAAATGTTTACAGACCTAAGTGTAAATGAAATCAATAAAATTGCTAATGATAATATAAATTCATTAAAAGTAGTTTTGGCAAACGAAGCGACAAAAATGCTTCATGGAGCAAACGCTGCTTTCAAAGCTGAACAAACAGCAAAAAATATCTTTGAGAAAGGATCTATTGGAGATGAATTAAAAACTATAAAAATTAAAAAAAAATTAATAGAAGATAATATCAATGTTATTGATTTTATAATGAATACAAATTTTTTTTCATCAAAAGGAGAAATTCGAAGGACAATTAAAAATAAAGGATTGAAAATAAATAATGAAACTGTAAAAGATGAAAATCTCATAATTTCTAAAAAAATTTTTAATGAAAAAGATTACTTAAAAATTTCTCATGGTAAAAAAAACCATATAATTGTAAAAATTATTGATTAGTTTTTTTTATTTTTTCTAGAGTTCTTGTAATAAATCTAGGTGTAAGAGTTTTTATTGGGTTTACAGTTGTTTTGAGGTTATCAGGATGACCTTTGATTTTAAAGCTAACACCAAAAACACCCTCACCTGTTTTTTTACCAACCAGAATTTCTCCAAGAATTGGTATTGATGAAACAAACTTATTTATTGTCGTAGCGGGTACCAATGTACCTTTTAAACTTACTAACTCATCATTTTGAATATAGCCATCCATCATTATAGATATGGCAGGTCCAATAGAATAAATTTCATCTATTTTCATCAATTTATTCTCATTAGAAAAGATCATTTCAAACTCATCAAATCTTACACCCTCACCAGTCAATATGTCAGAAATCCCTTGAAGTGATGCTAGTGTTAGCAATTTTGTTAATGCAGGTAATTGTTTTAATTTAAAATCATAAATATTTAAATATGAATTTGAAATATTATTAATCTTTTTTGAAGAATAATTAATTTTACCTTCCTCAAATCCTTTTATAAATTTGAATTTTTTAACAAATGGTTTAGCTAAATCCGAGTAAAAAGTTGTTATTTTCTGATTATCTTTATTGGAAATTGATAAAAATATTTCTTTTCCATCATAAAATTTAGATTTTAGATTTAACTTGTCTATTTCACTTTTATTAACAGTAATTTCTCCTTGTAAATCGTAGATAATATGGTCTTTATCAATATTGTTTTCATTAAATTTAATTTTGAAATTTCTGGGTTTATTGCGAAATAATTTTGTCTTATTTGAATTACTGCCAGTTAAAATATTCTCAATAATATTGCTTAATGAAAAATTATTACCCTCGATTAAATAATGATTTTTTTTTCTTGTTATAACTAAATCATTTTTAATTTTATTCTTGTCTTTATAATTAAATTTTAATTTTGCAAAATCGATCAAATTATATTCATTTGATAAATCTAATTTTTTTATAAAAAATTTATCATTATTTGAAATAAAAGATAAATTATCTAAAGAGATTTTATCATTATTTTTTTTAAAGTTTACACTTAACTTTCCATTACTTTTTTCGTCTTTATAGAAATTTAATAAATAAAACTTAATAGGTGTTTTGTTTAGTGAAACGTTGAAATTTACCTCAAAATCATTTTTACTTTTTTTTATATTATATTTAATGATTTCTTTTTCTTTAGAGATAGAAAGATCACCTCCACCTGATATTGTTAAATTGTTTTTGTATTCTAGATTAATTTGATTGTTTTGTATTTGAATAGTGTTTTTAAACTTTGGAATGAATTTTTCTAAATTTTTATTATTAAGAGAGTATATCGCATTTTTTAAGTTAATATTTGATTTTATATAAAAGTTTTTGAATTTAAATCTTTTGCCAATATCAAATGAAAAATTACTATTTGAAGCGAAAATAATATTTTTTAAACTAGGGATATTTAAATATTTTTGAGTAATTTTGTCATCGATTTCTGATAGTGGACTATTTATATCACCTTTTACAGCATAAACTTTTTTATTTTTTTTTATTTCAATTTCATTTGATAAAATTGATAAATCTTGAAATTTAAAAGAAACATCAGTTAAGTTACTTTTATCTTTTGAATGATTAAATTTAAAACTAATATCATCAATATTTTCGTTATTAAGGAGCTTTATTGAAAGATTTTTTAGCTCACCGGAAATTTGATAATTTTCTTTAATTTGTCCATTTTCGTTAATATTAATTTCTGCATTTACATATAACTTCCCGTTGTTTGACATTTTATCAAGTATTAATAATTGAGGACTATCTTTTATACTTCTCGCTAATTTTAATACATCATTAAGATTATTGTATTCTGTTTCAAAGATTAAATTTCTAATTCCAAATTTTTTTTTAAAGAATGAAATTATATTATAATTTGAAGATACTTTTTTTAATTTTAAGCTTTTACTTTTAATTTTAATTTGTGGATTATGTGTAACAACGTTAATTTTAAAATTAAATGGATCCAAAATAAGTTTTAGTTTATCTAATTTTAAGTCTAATTCTGGAAATGTTGCTTTTACTTTTTCAGAAATTCTTTTGTTAAACTTATCTGTCTCAACACCAAATGTACTTAAATATACTAATACTAAGATTAAAATTATAAATAATGACCCAAGGAATAAGAATGTTTTTTTAATCATTTTATTTAAACAATGAGCTTTCTAAGAAGCAATCTATATCCCCGTTCAGAATTTTATCTGGATCTGAACTCTCAAAATTTGTTCTATTATCTTTTACCAATCTATAAGGGTGTAAAACGTATGAACGTATCTGATGCCCCCAACCAATTTCTGTTTTTGTGCTTTCAAAGTTTTCAACTTCTTTTTGTTTCTTTTTTAGCTCATAGTCGTATAATCTTGCTCTAAGCATTTTCATGCATGTCTCTTTATTTTTATGCTGTGACCTTTCATTTTGACATTGAACAACTATTTTTGTAGGAATATGTGTTATTCGCACTGCACTATCTGTTGTATTTACGTGCTGCCCTCCTGCACCACTTGATCTATAGGTATCTATTCTCAAATCCTTATCTTTGATATCTATATCTATACTATCATCGACTATTGGATAAACCCATACACTTGCAAAACTAGTGTGCCTTCTAGCTCCAGAATCGAATGGAGAAACTCTAACTAGTCTATGAATTCCTGACTCGGATTTAAGCCAACCATATAAATATTCGCCCTCAATTTTAAAAACAGTTGACTTTATACCTGCCTCTTCGCCTCTATGTTCACTAATTAAACTTATTTTATATTTTTTATTTTGCGCCCATTTTATATACATTCTTTTAAGCATTTCTGCCCAATCCTGACTTTCTGTACCTCCAGCACCAGCATGTATTTCCATGTAACAGTCCAATGTATCGGTCTCATCTGACAAAAAACATTTAATTTCATTTCTTTTTGTAACTATTTTTAAATTTTCAATATTTTTGAGAATTTCTTTTATCATTGAATTGTTATTTTCCTCATTAGCTAGTTTAAATAAATCCGATAAATCATTAATTTCAGAAGTTGATTTTTTATGAGTGCTGATTAAATCTTCTAAAAATTTTTTTTTTTTAAAAATTTTCTGGGCAGCAGATTTATTATCCCAAAAGTCTGGTTCAATGATTTTTTTATTAATTGATTCTAAATCAGAGGCTATATTATGCTTTTCAAAGATACTCCTGTATTCTTTGACAAGTTTTTTCTATTTCTAATTTATTAATTGTAAATTCGTTATCCATTAATAGAACATTAATACATTATTATTTTTTAATCTATTATTAAATTTTGATTTGATAGTATTATTATTTATATTGTCTTTTTTATAAACTTCAATTATCGTTTTTTTTGTTCCAAACGATGCTTTTTCACCAGTTTTAGAATCAACAACCATCATAACTACGTTGTCTGCAACTTTAAATGGTCTTGCATCTTTTTTCTTAACAGACTCTTTAATAAATTTTTTGAAAATTGGCATTGCAGTTTTTGCCCCTGTTTCTCTTTTTCCTAAAGATTCGGGGTTATCATTTCCAACATAAACACCAACTAATAATTTTGATGTAAAACCAATAAACCATGTATCAGTATTTTTATTTGTTGTTCCTGTCTTTCCTGCTAAATCTAGCTTAAGATCTTTTAGTCCTTTTGCTGTTCCACGTTGAACAGTGCCTTCAAGAATTGAAGTCATTTGATAAGCCGTCTCAGAAGAAAAAATTTGCTCAAAATTATCCATTATAATTGGGTAGTCATCACCAAGATGTGAAATTTCCTCACATTTATTACATTTACGATTTTCAGTATTGAGTATAGTGTTTCCTTCAGAATCCTGAATTCTATCAATAAGAATTGGAGTAACTAGTTTGCCTCCATTTAAAAAAGAAGAATAAGCAGAACTTAACTTTAAGAGAGTTGTTTCGGCAGATCCAAGAGAAATAGATAATAATTCATTAGGGTCGTTATATATTTTAAGTTTTTTTGAAAAATTTACTATTTTATCAAGTCCTAAATCTTGTGAAATCCTGACAGTCATTAAATTTCTAGACTTCTCAATTCCAGTTCTTAGTGTTGATAGCCCATAGAATTTTTTTCCATAATTTTGAGGTTTCCACAATTTTAAATCAGATCCCTGCTCTAAAACTAATGGTGCATCCAGTACAAGAGTTGAAGGTGTATATCCATTTTCTAAAGCTAAAGCATATATAAAAGGTTTAAAAGCTGATCCAGGCTGTCTAAAAGCTTGTGATGCTCTATTAAACTCACTCTGTTTAAAACTAAATCCACCGCTCATTGCCAAAACTCTGCCGGTGTAAGGATCCATAACAACTATTGCTCCGTTTGCTAATGGTAATTGTTGAAGACTATAAATTTTATTTTTTATCTTTTTTACAAAGATTATATCTCCTTCTTTAAAAAGTTCTTTTATTTCTTTTTTTGTCCATGATAAATCTTTATACTCTATATATCCCTCTTCTTTTTTTTCTGTCTCTATTTCTAATGAGAATTTATTTACTTTTTTTACAATTGCTAAATTCCAATTTAATATACTTTCTAAATTATAATCCTCTAAATTCTCATTCCAATTGTCTGAATAATTTTTATTTAGAATGGGGCCTCTCCATCCTTTTCTTCTGTCATACTCAATTAAGCCGTCTCTTAAAGCTTCAGAGGCTTTATTTTGTAAATTAATATCCAGAGGGGTCTTTATATTCAGGCCTTCTTTATAAACCTTATCAAAACCAAATTTAGTTAATATGTTCTTTCTAACATCTTCAACGTAATATAAAGAATTTTCTAAAAATATTTTTTTCCTTTTTTTTAATATAATTTCTTCTTTTATGAATGAGTTATACTGAGCTTGACTAATAAAATTATTTTCAAATAGATTTTTTATAACAAGGTTTCTTCTAAACTTGGCAAGTTTTTTGTTTTTATACGGATTGTATCGGCTTGGTGCTTTTGGCAAAGCTGCTAAAAGTGCAGACTCAACAAATGTTAAATCAGTTATTGGTTTATCAAAATATTCTAAACTAGCTGCCGCAACTCCGTATGCGCCGCCTCCGAGGTATATCTGATTTAGATAAAGTTCTAATATTCTTTCTTTTGAAAGCGCTCTTTCAATACGAAATGCCAAAATTGCCTCTTTTATTTTTCTATTTAGACTAACTTCATTTGTTAATAAAAAATTTTTTGCTACTTGTTGAGTAATTGTTGATGCTCCCTCTAATCTTTTTGAGCTTAAAATATTTGATATATTGTTTATGATTGCTCTTAATACACCTTTTGCATCAACACCCGGGTGAGAAAAAAAGTTCTTATCCTCTGCTGATAAAAATGAAACAATTATTTTTTTAGGTATTGAATTATACGGTACAAAAATTCTTTTTTCAGTTGAAAAATCACTTACTAATTCTCCATTTCCTGAGTAAACCTTACTAGAAACTGGTGCCTTATAATTTTTTAAAAATTTATAATCTGGAAGATTGTTAGAAAAAGCCCATAAAATTGATATTGCTAAAAAACCAAGTAATAAAATACTACTTGATACAAGTAAGATAATTTTTTTAATAAAGCTGTTCATTTTAGTTTATTTATTTTCTAAATTTGTTAATGTTAAGGCACAGAATTTATTAAAAATATAATTAAAATAATAATGAAAAAAATCAATAAAATACAATGGAAAAAAATTTATACATTGATGCATCGCATCCAAATGAAACTAGAGTTGTACTTAAATCAAATGGAAACATTGAAGACTACGAGTACGAAAGCGTAAAAAATACTTTAATTAAAAATAATATATTTTTAGGTAAAGTAAGTAGAGTAGAACCCTCTTTACAAGCAGCCTTTATTGATTTCGGTAGAGAAAGACATGGCTTTCTATCTTTTAATGATATTCAGTCAGATTACTATCAAATTCCACAAAATGATTTAGATAAAATTAAACAAGAGGAAGAGAGAGTAAGAGAACAGCTTTTAAAAGATAGTGAAAAAGAAGAAGAAAAAAATATTGATGCGAATATTTCTGAGTTGAACGACCCTGTTGAAAAAAATGTAGACCAATCTCAGGATATTGATAAACCACAAAAAGAAAAAAGATATCCAACTAAAAGATACAAAATTCAAGAAGTAATTAAACCAAATCAGGTAATTTTAGTGCAAGTTCTAAAAGATGAACGAGGTTTAAAAGGTGCAGCATTAAGTACATTTATATCTATAGCTGGAAAATATATTGTTTTAATGCCAAACACTCCTAAGGGAGGAGGTATTTCAAGAAAAATATTTAACCCCGCCGAAAGAAAAAAAATAAGATCAATTCTAAATCAAATAACTATACCAAAAGAAATGGGCATTATTGTTAGAACGGCTGGATCTAATAAAACAAAAAATGAAATAGAAAATGATTTAGAGAATCTCATTAAAATTTGGGAAACAATAAAAGAAAATGCTATGAATTCAATTGCTCCAGCATTGATACATAAGGAAAGTGAAATAATCAAAAGAACATTAAGAGATATATATGATGAAACTACTCAAAATATAATTATTGAGGGGAATGAAGGTTATCAAAAAGCTAAAAATTTCATGAAAATGATTATGCCTTCTCATGTAAAGAAAATTAAAAAATATAGAGATAAAGTTCCTTTATTTATAAAAGAAAAAATTGAGGTAAAGTTAAATGAGATTTTTGATACCCAGGTAAAATTAAATTCTGGTGGATACCTTGTAATTAACCCTACAGAAGCGCTGGTATCTATAGATATAAATTCTGGTAAATCAATTAAACAAAAAAATGTTGAAAGCACAGCTTTAGATACAAATCTTGAGGCAGCTGAAGAGATTGCAAGGCAAATAAAAATTAGAGATTTATCAGGATTATTAATAATCGATTTTATAGATATGATTAATTTTGGAAACAGAAAATTAGTTGAAAGAAGGCTTAAAGAAAAATGTAGAAATGATAGAGCAAGAATTCAAATCGGAAGAATAAGCTCATTTGGTTTATTAGAAATGTCTAGACAAAGATTGAGGGAAAGTTCTGTAAAATGGAAAATTACTCTTACTAATGAGACTTTTGCATTAAAAATACTAAAAATGATTGAAGTTAATATTATCGAGACGAAAGCTAAAATAGTTGATTTGGGATTATGTGAGCAAATTTGCAATTTTATTATTCAAAGTTTGTCAGAAAATTTAAAATATATAGAAAAAAAACATAAAGTAAAAATTAATCTCAAACCTGATAATAAATTTATTATACCTGATTATAAAATAGAATTTAAAAATAAAAGTAAAAAAATTATAAATACTCTTGAAAAAATATCAAAATTAGAAATTGTAAAAGAAAGTATTGAAGAAAATAGTCTTATTAAAAATAGTAAATCTAAGTCTGGAAATAAATTTAAAAGAAAAAACTTTTACAAAAAAAAATTTTACAAAAAAAAAACTAAATAATTCCTTTTTTAGGACTAGATGCTTTTCCAAATAATGTTTTTTTAATTCTTCCTGATAAAAAAGATTTTCTTCCAGCGATAACTGAATGCTTCATTGCCTCTGCCATAATAAATGGGTCTTTTGCCTTAGCAATTGCAGTATTTATTAATACTCCATCACATCCTAATTCCATTGCTAATGATGCATCGGATGCCTGGCCTAAGCCAGCATCAATTATTAAGGGCAATCTAGTTTTGGATCTAAGAATTTGTATGTTAACTTTATTTAGTATACCTAGTCCAGATCCAATTGGAGCTGCTAATGGCATAATTGCGACTGCTCCAACATTTTCAAGTCTCTTTGCCATCAGAGGATCATCTGAACAATAAACCATAACTTCAAATCCTTCTTTGCTTAAAATTTCCGTAGACTTTAAAGTTTCAATCATGTTTGGATAAAGTAATTTTTTATCACCTAAAACCTCCAATTTTACTAACTTCCATCCACCTATCTCTCTTGCTAACCTTAAAGTTCTAAGTGCTTCCGAAGATGTGAAGCATCCTGCAGTATTTGGTAAATAAGTAATTTTTTTTGGATCAATATAATCCATAAGCACTGGTTTTTTTTTGTCAGAAATATTAACTCTTCTTACAGCAACTGTTACAATATCTGCTCCTGATAATTTTATTGATTTGGCGCATTGAGCAAAATTTTTATATTTCCCTGTCCCTACAATTAACCTTGAAGTAAATTTTTTATTTGAAATTTTTAAAATATCTTTCATTATCAACCACCTCCAATAAAGTGGACTATTTCAATTTTGTCATTAGCTTTTAAAAAAATTTTATTAATTCTTTTTTTATCAATAATTGTTTGATTGAGTTCAATAGCTACCTTATTTAAGGAAATTCGTGAATTATATAGAAGAGATCTAAGACTCATTTTTGGGTTTATTAACCTTTTTTTGCCATTGATTGTTATTTTTACTTTGCTTATTTTTTTCATAATATATAAATATTTTATGACAGATAGAATTCTAATTATCAATGGTCCAAATTTAAATTTATTAGGTGAAAGAGAAAAATCTCAGTATGGAGCGATAACTTTTGAGGATTTAAAAAAAATTTGTTTAGATAAATCAAAAGAGTTGGCTATTGACCTTGATTTTATACATTCAAATCTAGAAGGTGAAATAGTAAACATAATTCAGGACGCAAGGAATAAATATAGTGGATTAATTATAAACGCAGCTGGATTTACACATACTTCAGTATCGATTAGAGATGCTTTGGAAATTTTCAAAAAACCTTCAATTGAGTTGCATATTTCAAATATTTACAAAAGAGAGGAATTTAGACAAAAATCATTAATAAGTGGAGTTGTAAGTGGAGGTATTTTTGGATTAGGTACTGATGGATATATTTTGGCCATAATTGCAATACATAAAATTTTAAAAAATGAAAATTGATAAAAAACTTATTAAAGAGCTATCTGACTATTTAACAGAATTTAAATTAACAGAACTGGAGTATGGAGAGAATGGAAAAAAAATAAAAGTTTCTCGAAATAGTAATCCAGTATCATATCAAATTGATAATCAATTTACGAAAAACGATAATAATGCTTCTCCCGATCAAAGAAATTCTGGAAAAGATATAACCTCTCCAATTATAGGTACTGCTTATTTAGCCCCAGAGCCTGGAGGAAAAAAATTTACAGATGTAGGAAAAAAAATTAAAAAGGGTGATACCGTTATGATAGTTGAGGCTATGAAAACGATGAATCATGTTCCATCTCCATTTGATGGTACAATTAAAGAAATCTGTGTTGAAGATGGTTCGCCAGTAGAGTTCGGCCAAGTTATTGCCAAAATAGTTTAATGTTTAAAAAAATACTAATTGCCAATAGAGGTGAAATAGCAGTAAGAATAATTAGGGCTTGTAAGGAGTGGGGTATATCAACTGTAGCAATACATTCTGATGTTGATAAAGAAAGTATGCATGTAAGATTAGCTGACGAAAGTATTTGCGTAGGATCCCATCAGCCGTCAAATAGTTATTTAAATATTCCTGCCATTATGTCAGCAATTGAGCTTACGAATTCAGAAGCAGTTCATCCAGGATATGGTTTTTTATCTGAAAATTATAATTTTGCAAAAATTTTGGAAAAAAATAATATTAAATTTATTGGACCATCATCTAATCTGATAAAAATGATGGGAGATAAGATACAAGCTAAGATAGTTGCTAAAGAGCATGGTTTGCCTGTTATTGAGGGTTCGGATGGAGGTGTTTCAAATTTAAAAAGCGCTAAAGAGATATCTAAGAAAATTGGGTTTCCTGTTTTGATAAAAGCTGCTGGTGGTGGTGGAGGTAAAGGGATGAAAATTGTTCACGAGGAAAAAAAATTTGAGGAATTATTCTTAACAGCAAAATCTGAGGCAAAAAAATACTTTGGAAACGATGAGGTTTACATTGAAAAATTTTTTCAAAATCCAAGACATATAGAAGTTCAAGTTTTATCTGGTAAAAATAAAACTGTGCATTTATATGAACGTGATTGCTCAGTTCAAAGACGACATCAAAAACTTATTGAGGAAACTCCTAGCCCTGTTCTTAATGATGATTTGAGAAATGATTTATTTAAAAAAACGGTGAATATGGTGAGTAATATCGGATATGAAGGTGCGGGTACAGTAGAGTTTATATACGAAGATGGAAAATTTTATTTTTTAGAAATGAATACAAGAGTTCAAGTTGAACATCCTGTAACTGAAATGGTTACAGGAATAGATATTATAAAAGAGCAAATTTGGATTGCTTATAGTGGTAACACAGCTTTAGATCAGAGTGATATTAATCCCAGAGGGCATGCAATTGAATGTAGAATAAATGCAGAAGACGCAAGTAAAAACTTTCAACCCTCCCCTGGTACTATTGGAATGTGTCATCAACCATCGGGTTTTAGAACAAGAGTTGATGGTTCTATATATCAAGGATATAAAGTTACACCTTATTATGACAGCATGGTTTGTAAATTAATTTGTCACGGTAGAAATAGAGAAGAAGCAATACAAAGAATGTTAAGATCTTTAGATGAGTTTGTGATTGAAGGTATAACAACTACAATAGACCTTCATAAAAAACTACTCAAGCATAAAAATTTTGTTAATTCTGATTTTAACGTTACGTGGCTTGATAAAGAAAAAATAATTTAATAACACTTAGTTATCCAAATATCATATACGGGATGATCGAAAGGTCTTAATGTTGGGCTTGAAGAAAAAGTCCAGCCATTAAATACAAAAACCTCGTCATTGTTTGATCTTTTAAGATCTATAACTTGCAAATAGGCTGTAATTTCAGGATTATCATCAAATTCAGAATTCTTACATTTTAGTGCTTTAATTGAAATATTCTTGAAAACTTTTTTTTCATTAATTTTAATTTTAAGGTTATAATTTTTTGAACTTACTTTGTCTAAAACTTTAATTTCAAGATAATTACCCTCTAAAATTATATCTTGTCCAAAAACTGTATTGAAAAAAAAAATTATATAAAAGAATAAAATAAATTTATTTTTTCCAAGAAGTATATTTTTTTTTAATTTGTTCATTTTTTTTATTTGGGTGATAAGCCTTTGAGGTTCCTGTCAAATTGGGTGAATGAGGTTTTTGCCATTCATATTTTTTTTGATTGGTGTTAAATTCGATTTTATTTTTTGTAAAATGTATCCATGAGAACCAATCGCTTGGAATTTTTGACGCATCAATTTCGCTTTTATAGATGACCCATCTCTTGCTTTTTTTTTTATTTTCGTAATAACTGTTGCCAAACTCATCTTTACCAACAAGTTTTCCAAATAAAAAAGTGTATAGTTTTGTGCCCAAGGTTTCTTGATTCCACCAAACAAAAATTTTTTTAAAAAAAGTCAACATTAATTTAAATTAAATTTTCAATTCAAAATTGCAAAGAATAAATTAGACTAATTTAATAATTTGTATATACATAAATTAATAATAGATTAAAAAAAATAAATTTTTTTATTAAAATGGCAAAATTCTTAGTAGAAACATATTATAACTGCAGTTTTAAGGTAAGTCACTACCTTGATAAGGTTGATGAAAATGAATTAGCGAATCTAGAGAGTAGAGACGATGGTAAATTTGAGATAATTGACGTTAAATTAGATACTAGAAAAACTAAAAGTTTAGATAAAAATTCAAATAATAAAGAGAAAAACAAATTAGATTATAAACCTGAAATTTCTAAACAAACGCAACTAGGTAGAGATGCCAATCAACCTATAATAAAAAAATTAAAAGATGGAGTGGGCAGAAGATTTAGTATGCCTGATAGAAGAAAAGGTTATATTCAAAAAGTAACAATTGGTGATCACAAAGTTTACTTGCATACAGGTGAATATGAAGATGGAAAAATTGGGGAAATATTTATTGATACTAGTAAAGAGGGAGAGTTGGTAAAAGCTTTGATGAATAATTTCGCAATTGCTATATCTTTAGGCTTGCAATATGGAGTACCTTTAGACGAATTTGTCAATGCTTATGTTGATACTAAGTTTGAGCCATCTGGAAAAGTATATGGTAATGATAGAATATTAAGCGCATCTTCAATACTAGATTATATTTTTAGAGAATTAGCTATATCTTATCTGAATAGGGAGGACCTTGCACATACTCCTTCTATTGGATCTAATTTAGAAAAAAATAATGAAAGTGAAAGTGTCGATAACGAAGACCAAAATCAGTTTTTAAAACTTGTTAAAGATATTACAAGCAAAGGTTTCGTCAGAAATAATTATCAAAAAAAGCTTGTTGATTTATCAGATATTAGAATAAATCTTAAAGGGAAAAAATAACTACTTTTTTTTAATCTGCAAACCTAGCTCTTTAAGTTGATCATCGCTTATTTCTGAGGGAGCATTCATCATTAAATCTTGAGCATTTTGATTCATGGGAAAAAGAGTAACTTCTCTAATATTTTTTTCATTTGCTAAAAGCATAACAATTCTATCTATGCCGGGGGCTATACCTCCATGTGGGGGAGCTCCAAAACTCAAAGCATTTATCATTCCTTTAAACTTCTTATCCACATCTTCTTTGGAATATCCTGCAATTGAAAATAATTTATACATCAAATCTGGTTTATGATTTCTTATGGCACCAGATGAGAGCTCAATTCCATTACATACTATATCATATTGATAAGCCTTAATTTCTAAGGGTTTGGATAAGTCTATTTCTTTTTCATCTATTTGAGGCATTGAAAAAGGATTGTGACTAAATGATATTTTTTTTGTGGTTTCATCAACTTCAAACATTGGATAATCAACTATCCAGCAAAAAGCAAAGGTTTCTTCATTTACTAAATTTAAATCCTTAGCAATTTTATCTCTTGCTGATGATATTAATTTTAAAACTTCATTTTCTTTATTACAGGATAGAAATATACTATCACCAATTTTAGCATCTGTTATTTTCATAATTTCTTTTAATGACTCACTTGAAAAAAATTTACCTACAGGTCCTTTAGCTTTTATTTCATTATCTCCTTCAAATGTAAAATATGCCATTCCTGAAGCTCCTTGGTCTTTTGCCCAATTATTTATTCCATCAAAAAAACTTCTTGGTTTATCTTTTGTATTATCAGTTTTTATAGCTCTTACAACAGAACCAGATTTTACTAATTTTTTAAATATTTCAAATTTTACATCATCTCTTTCAAAAATAGATGTTAGATCACTTATTTCGAGAGGATTCCTCAAATCTGGTTTGTCTGTCCCGTATTTACGTAAAGCATCCTCATATGTTATTTTAGGAAATTTCTCAAATAACATTTTTTTATTAGAAAATTTTTTAAAGATTAATAACATCAATTTTTCAACAACATTAAAAACGTCTTCTTGCTCAACAAAAGACATTTCCAAGTCAAGTTGGTAAAATTCTCCTGGGCTCCTATCCGCTCTTGCATCCTCATCTCTGAAACAGGGTGCAATTTGAAAATATTTATCAAATCCGGAAACCATAATTAGTTGTTTGAATTGTTGAGGGGCTTGAGGCAAGGCATAAAATTTACCTTTATTTAATCTGCTAGGAACTAAAAAATCTCTTGCACCCTCTGGACTTGAGGATGTTAAAATAGGAGTTTGGAATTCAAGAAATCCCAGTTTAATCATTTCTTCTCTAATGAAAGAAATCACTTTAGATCTTAAAACTATATTTTCATGAATTTTTTTTCTTCGTAAATCTAAAAACCTATACTTCAATCTTATATCTTCAGCATACTCCTGATCTGTAAAAACTGGCATAGGTAATTCTTTACATGTTCCTAATATTTCAAAGGATTTTATTTTTACCTCAATCTCACCAGTTTGAATCTCTTTATTAACTGTATCTTCTGTTCTTTTGGCAACCACTCCATTAATTTTGATAACTGTTTCTAACTGTGTTTTCTCAAGGTTTTTAAAAAATTCATTTTCTTTTTCCACTAAGCATTGTGTGATTCCAAAATTATCCCTTAGATCTAAAAATAATAGATTTCCATGGTCCCTTTTTTTATTTATCCAACCTGATAAAATTACATTAGATCCATTATCTTTTTTAGTAAGTTCGCCACAATTATGAGTTCGGTACTTGTTCAATTTAAACTCCTAGAACTTGTTTTATTGTTTTAATATCAATTGATTTTTTTTTTTTTAAACTCATTTCATCAATCTTATATATAAATTCAAATATTTTGCCATAAGACCTTGTAATTCTTTTTGTTGTATATTCGATTAACTTTTTATCAACTAAAACCTGTCTATCTGAAAGAGATTTTGAAATTAGTACTTTAATTAATTTATCGTCAGGTTTTTCAATTTTAGCAATTAAGCAGTTTTTTGATCTAGAATTTAAATCTTTGATCTTAAAATTAATTTCGTTTATAGGCTTAAGTGAAACAAGTAATAAATACTTATTATTTTGATCTACAAAGTTAATAAGGGAAAATAAAGAGCTTTCATCAACTCTCTCATCTAAATTGTCTAAAATAATATTTTCATAAAATCTTAATTTTTCTAATTGATCAAATTTAAAATTTTTGGAGTCAAATACTTTACATTTACTTTTTTTATAAAATATTTCTGATAAATGCGTTTTTCCAGAATATTTTTCTCCACAGATGTTAATAATATTTTTTTCCCAATTTGGCCAACTATCTATTAATTTAAAAGCAAAATAATTACTGTCAGAGACAAAAAAATCCTCTTTTAAATAACTTTTATTAAATTTAAAATTTAGAAGTAGTTGTTTTTCTTCGCGCATTTAATTTAGGTGCCAAATTTGTTGGTCGGTATTTATCCTCAGATTATTTTTTTTTGATAGTTCTAAAAATCTACTTGGGGAACCATTGAATATTATTCTATAATTTATTTTACTACTATCGAAGTCTTTTATAAAAAAACTTGAGACAAATTCAGTATCATTTAAAAATTGCTCAAATTTCATGTTTTTTTTGTAATCATTTGAATTAACACTTATATTAATTGGTAGCTTAACAGATCTGTTAATCAAATTAAATTTTTTCCAATTGTCCTCAAAAGTATTTTTAATTAAAATAATTAAACTGCTTAATTCTTTTGGGTTTTTTATATCTATATTTTCATAAAGATCACTTTGGATTTTTTCCTCATTGTTAATTGTTATCTTTGATAAAACTTTTATATTTTTTTGGTTTTTATAGATCAAGCAAACTATGTAATCTTTTGCGCCATATTTTTTAATAATATTTAAATAATTATAATTTTCTAAAGTTTCAATGTTGCTATTTAAAATATTAATTATATCAATATCCTCAGTTGGTAATAAATAATCTAATAAAAAATGTTCGTTTTTATTATCTAACCAGTTTTTAAAAAAAGGATTTTGACTAAAAAGATCTATTTTCATACTATCAGCATTAATTAATATTGGTAATAAAAATATTGTTTTTTTTTGAGGTATAGTTGGAAAAATATTTTTTTTTTCAAAAAATAAAAGAGTATTTTGTTTGTTGAAATTAACATCAAATTTTGCTGAATAGAAATTTTTTATAAATTTTTCATCTTTTATATTGAACGAGTCTATTAGATTTTTGATTTCATTTTTTTTTATATTATTTAGTTTTGAGGACTCGTTTGAAATGACTGTCATTTTGACTAATCTTTTAAAAGCCTGTTGAAATGCTTTATCGATTACTTTTTCTTTTTTAAAATAAAGCTCGAAAGGTTCAGAAATTTCAATATCATTTACTTTAAAAATAGATGATTTTAACTCTGTGGTAGAAAAATTAAAAAATAGAACTGTAATAAAAAAAATTATATAAACTTTTCTCGGATTCATAATAAAAGAAATTAAATACATAGTATATTTTAATGAATAAAAGAAAATTTACATATCAAAAAAGTGGCGTAAATATTACAGCTGCAGATAAATTCGTTGAATTTATATCTAAAAAAGCAAACCAGCAGAAAAATTCATCAAAATTCAAAAATATAGGTGGTTTTGGGTCAATATCCGAAATTCCAAAGAAATTCAAAAATCCTAAGATAGTTGCAAGCACAGATGGTGTAGGAACTAAAATAGAAATAGCTAATGAGCTTAGAAAGTTTAACACAATAGGTATCGATTTAGTTGCGATGTGTGTAAACGATTTAATAGTTCAGGGAGCAAAGCCACTTATCTTTTTGGACTACATTTCTTTAAATAAAATCAATTTAAAAAAACTTAAATCGATAATTGCAGGTATTTATTCAGGATGTAAAATGGCTGATTGTCAGTTGGTCGGGGGAGAAACAGCTGAGATGCCTGGAACCTACGGTGAGGATAAATTTGACTTGGCAGGTTTTTCGGTTGGAATAGTTGACAACAAAACATTGCTTAATAAAAAAAAAATAAAAAAAAATAATCTTATTCTAGCAATACCCTCGAGCGGTATACACTCCAATGGTTATTCACTAGTCAGGTATATTTTAAAAAAAAAAAGAATTAATATTAAAAAAAATATTTTTTTAAAAAGGGAATTGATTAAACCAACTAAAATCTATGTGAAAGAAATATTAAAACTTAACAATCTTAATTTAATTAATAGTTGTGCAAATATAACTGGTGGTGGTCTTATAGATAATATTAAAAGAGTAATTCCGAATGGTTTATGTGCAGATATTAATTTATCAAAAATAAAAGTTACAAAAATTTTTAAGTGGCTTAAAAAACAAAATATTTCAGATTTTCAAATGTTGAAAACTTTTAATTGTGGTGTGGGATTTTGTTTGATAGTTGAAAAAAAAAATTTAAATAAAATATACAGGCATTTCTCAAAAAATTTTAAACCATATGTGATAGGTGAAATTAAAGAAGGAAAAAATAAAACCAATTTTAATGAAAAAATTATTTGGTAAAAAAATTAAAATAGCTGTATTTATTTCAGGTACTGGTTCAAATTTAAAAAAATTAATTTATTTTTCAAAAAATAAAAAATCTAAATTCATGGTTGATTTGGTGATATCAAATAAAAGACATGCACCTGGGTTGATATACGCAAAAAAAAATAAAATAAATTATAAAATTTATGATTTTAAAAAACAAATATCTGATGAAATCAAAATTTTAAATTTAGTAAAGAAAAGAAAAATTAAATTAATTTGTTTGGCAGGATTTATGAAAATATTAACAGAAAAATTTATAAAAAAATTTGATGGTAAAATAATTAATATTCATCCATCGCTATTACCAAAATATAAAGGTCTGAATACGCATTTTAAAGTTTTAAATAGTAATGATAAATACTCAGGGTGTACAGTCCATTATGTAAATTCAAAATTAGATAGTGGAAAGGTAATTATTCAAAAAAAAGTTAAAATATTAAAAAGCGATACCCCAAAAACTTTACAGAAGAGAATTCTTTTGGAAGAACATAAACTGTATTCGAAAGCCTTAAATATTATTATTGATTAGTTCTTAAAAAAAAAATCTATTTCAATCTTAGCATTATCAACACTGTCAGAGCCATGAACTGAATTTTTATCTATCGATATCCCAAATTGTTTTCTAATAGTACCCTCTTCAGCTTTTTTTGGATCAGTTGCGCCCATCAATTTCCTATTACTTGAAACCGCTTCCTCTTTTTCCAAAACCATCACGACCACAGGTCCTGATGACAAATATTCACATAAATCGTTATAAAATGGCTTTGTTTCATGGACTTTGTAAAATTTTTCAGCATCACTTTTTTCAAGTTTAATCTTTTTTTCTTTTAAAATTTTAAATCCATGAGTTAAGAAAATTGATTTAATTTTTTCATCTAAATTTCTTTCAACTGCATCAGGTTTTATAATTGATAATGTTTGCTCCAAATTACTCATAATAATCCTCTACAAGTTTATTTAACAATCTTACTCCATATGCTGTTGCTCCACCTGAATTTAAAGCTCCACCATATTTTGAAAAGGCCATACCTGCAATATCTAGATGGGCCCATGGTGTTTTATTTAAAATAAATCTTTGTAAAAATTGAGCAGCTGTTGTTGAGCCAGCGCCACCAACATAATTGATATTTTGCATATCTGCATTTTTAGAATTCATTAATTTATCAAAATTTTCATGAAGAGGCATTCTCCATAATTTTTCATCGACTTTATTACCTGCTTCAAGAAGTTGTTTTGATAAACTATCATTGTTTGAAAAGAGTCCTGCATATTCAGATCCTAATGAAACTATAATTGCACCTGTCAATGTAGCTAAATCAATTATAAATTTTGGTTTAAATTTTTTTTCAGTAAATGTTAAAGCGTCTGCCAAAACCAATCTACCTTCTGCATCAGTATTTAAAACTTCTATAGTTTTGCCACTATATGATTTTACTATATCTCCAGGTCTTTGGGCATTTCCACTCACCATGTTTTCAACAAGCCCTACCACACCAACAGCATTTATTTTTGATTTTCTTAAAGCTAAAGTTTTCATTAAACCAACCACTGCAGCTGAGCCCGCCATATCATAAGTCATATCCTCCATAAATCTTGCTGGTTTTAATGAATAGCCACCAGTATCAAAGCATACACCCTTACCAACAAAGGCTAATGGCTTATTTTTTGATTTCGATCCATTCCATTCCATTGTAACAAGGTATGAACCTCTTACGCTACCTTGTCCTACACCTAGCAATGCACCCATTCCCATTTTTTTTAACTCTTGCTGTTTATACACTCTTACCTTTAATCCAATTTTTTTTAGCTTAACTAATCTTTGAGCATACTCATCTGGGTGAAGTATATTGCCAGGCTCTGAAACTAAATCTTTAGTAAAATTAGTACCCTGTAATAAAGAACTAAATCTGTCATTTTTTTTTGTTGTAGGAATTTTATTTGCGTAATGTATATTTATATCTATATTTTGAGTATCTTTTTTGCTTTTATATTTGTGAAAGTTATAAGATTTTAATTGTAACCCATGAAAAAATTCATCTATAAAAGTCTTATTTTTATTTTGAGTGGCAGTTATATTATGCTCCAAAAAAGATAAATTTTGATTTAAATCAGTCTTTAAATAGTTATAAAAACTCGCACCCTTTTTTTCGTTTTCTGTGACCGTTTGGTTCTTTTTGATTTTGATAAGAATAATTTTCTGATCAGAGTTTAGATTGAAAGTAATAAAATCTTTTTTTTTTGATTTATTTGATATTATAATTTTGTTTATATGATTTGAGTATTTTGCTAACGATAGTTTGTTTAATCCGTTAACTTTAAATTCTTCATCAGAGAACAAAACATAATTTTTAACGCTTTTATCGTTTATTCCCTTTTTATAGCTTATTTTTATTGACATTTTCTATAAATATGTACTTTAGGTTGTATTTAAAATATAAATTAAAGTTGGAAATATATAGATATTATCACGTAAAATTTCAATGAAAAAGATTATTTATAATCAACTATTAAAAGATATTACAAAGTTTTTTATATTATCAAGCCTAAGTTTGTCGCTAATAATTTGGGTAATTCAGGCAGTCAATTTTTTAGACTATATATCTGAAGATGGTCATGGTTTAATAACATACTTTAGTATAACGTTTTTAAATTTTCCAAAAATTTTTAGCAGGATAATGCCATTTTGTGTATTTATAAGTATTTTTTATACACTTTGTAGATATGAGTTAAAAAATGAATTGGTAATATTTTGGAATATTGGTGTTAATAAAGTAAAATTCATAAATGTAATACTTTTTTTTTCCCTATTATTTTTATTATTACAAATACTGTTAAATTCACTGATAGTACCAAAAACACTCGACGCAGCTAGGGAACAAATAAGAAATTCAAATGTTGATTTTTTTCCTAATTTAATCAAAGAAAAAAAGTTTATTGATGTAGTTGAAAATTTAACAATATTTGTAGAATCTAAAAATGAAAATGGTGATTTAAAAAATATATTCCTTAAAGACCAGTTGAAAGAAAATCAATCTCAAGTGATTTATGCTGAAAGTGGAAAAATAGTATCTGAAAGTAAAAATAATTTTTTGATATTAAACAATGGAAGCTTTATTGATGTTGATAAAAAAAATATAACAAGTTTTGCCTTCAAAAAAACAGAGATTAATTTAGCAAAATATTCCTCGAAAAGTACAAAAACACCAAAGTTTCAGGAAATAGCAACAGCCCATTTAATTTCATGTTTGTATAAACTAAATTACAATAAAAATTATACAAATTTACCTTCTTACTTTCTTTGCGAAAGTAAAGCAGAGAATGATATCGACGAGGAGTTGTTTAAAAGAATTATTAAGCCATTCTTCATGCCAACGATAGTTTTAATAGCTTGCTTAATTGTTTTGTATAATAAAGATATGTTTGGTTATACAAAGCTTCAATACTTATTATTTTTTTTAGGTTTTTTTATTATTGTAATATCAGAGATATCAGCAAGATATATTGGAAACAGTAAAGTTGAATATTTTTTAATTATTCCAGTAATATTTTTTTTTGTAAGTTATTTTTTTCTAATATTAAAATTAAGGTATAGTTCATGATTAAAATATACCAAAGATATTTAATCACGTCCTTTTTAAAAATTCTTTTTTCTGTATTTTTAGTTTTTTTTTCACTTGTAATAATTTTAAATATTTTCGAAGAAGTATCTTATTTAAAAAATACAGATACAAATTTAATATTACCCTTTTTCTTAACGTTGCTCAACTCTCCTTCGATTGTTTACGAAACATTTCCTTTTATTTTTTTCATATCCACGCAATTTTTATTTATTAAACTTTTAGATCGAGAGGAACTAGATATATTTAAAAAAGTAAGCTTAAGTAATTTTAAAATAATATCTATTCTTTCATTTTTTTCATTCTTAATATCTTTGGTTATTGTAGTAATATTTTATAATTTATCTTCAAACCTTAAATTTATTTATTTAGATCTTAAAAATAAATATTCTAAAGATAACAAATATCTAGCTGTGGTAACAGAAAATGGTCTTTGGATTAAAGATGAAATAAATGATAACATTAATATTATTAATGCAGAAAGAATTTCAAATTCTACACTTTACGATGTTACTATTAACCAATTTACGAGTGAGTATGAGAATTTTAAGAATATAATAGTCGATGAGGTTAATATTAAAAATAAGGAATGGGTTTTAAAAAATGCGAGTTTCTCATTACAGAATTCTAGTGTTCAAAATGCAAAAAATGTAATTTTTGAAAGTAATTTTGACTCGGAGCAAATTAATCAACTTTTTTCAGATTTATCATCTCTAAATTTCTTAGAATTGAGTAACCTTAAAAATGAGTATAAAAAACTAGGCTATTCGGTAACTAATATAAATATACATGTTCAAAAGTTAATATCTTATCCTATAAACTTAACAATAATGACCATTTTTGGATGTATTATAATGTTAAATATTAAAAGAAATAAATCAAAAATTTTTCATCTTATATTAGGTACATTGTTCTCAGTCCTAATTTACTACATGAACTATTTTTCAGGTTTATTAGGAGAAAATGAAAAAATGCCTGAACCATTGTCTATATGGTTGCCATTAATAATAATTTTATTATTTTGCTCATTGGGACTGGTTAGGATAAATGAAAAATGACCTTATTAAATAAACTAAAATTTATTTTTTTTATTTTACTAATAACTAATGTAAGTATTTCTTTTTCTTATAGTGATGATTTTTTCTTTGAGGGCGAGGAAATCGAAATTCTAAATAATGGTGAATTATTAAAATCAAACAAAGGTGTAAAAATTACTTCAACCAATGGTATGATTATTACCTCAAAAACATTTGAGTATAATAAAAATACTTCTGAATTGTATCTTGATGAAAATGTAATAATTGATGATAATCTGAATCAAACTATTATAAAAACTAATAAAATTAAATATATAAAAA
>CACGON010000011.1 GCA_902574695.1 uncultured Pelagibacteraceae bacterium
TTAAGAAACCATTTGCTAAAATTTCATCAAATTCAAGGGGATACATAAGTAAAAGTATTGATGTGGCGCTCAATTTAATTAAAAAAGAAAAAATTAAAACATTAATTAATGGTCCAATTTCAAAACCATTTTTTCTAAATAAAAAATTTCCTGGTATGACAGAATATTTTTCTTTTAAAACAAAAAGCTCAGGAAAAGAAGTAATGCTTATTTATAACGAAAATCTATCAGTCAGTCCCTTGACAACACATGTGCCTTTAAAAAAAGTTTTCAAAAAAATTTCAAAAATAAAATTGATCAATCAAGTAAAAACAATTAATAATTTCTTTAAAAAAGATCTTAAGATCAATCCTAAAATTGCCATAACTGGCCTAAATCCCCATTGCGAGAGTACAGATAGTGTTTCTGAGGAAGATAAAATTATAATACCTGCAATAAAAATATTAAAAAAAAATAGAGTAAATGTTTTAGGCCCCTTTCCTGCTGATACAATATTTTTAAAAAAAAATTATGAAAATTTTGATATTGTAGTTGGAATGTATCATGATCAAGTTTTGGTGCCTATTAAAACTATTTATAATTTTAAAGCAATTAACGTAACTTTAGGATTACCCTTTTTAAGAATTACTCCAGATCATGGAACTAATAATCAAATGATAGGTAAAAATTTATCTAGTCCAACTAGTTTAATTGAGTCAATTTTGTTTGCAAAAAAAATTAGTGAAAATTAAACCCAAAAAAAGCTTAGGTCAAAATTTTTTAATTGATAAAAATATTTTAAAAAAAATTTCAAATATAGCTAATATAACAAATCAAAATACAATTGTTGAAATAGGTCCTGGCAAAGGTAATTTAACGGAATTTTTGCTAATGCGAAACCCCAGTAAACTTTTTGTTATTGAAAAAGATGAAAAACTTTCAATTTTTTTACAAAATAAATTTAAAAAAAGAATAATTATTTTGAATAGAGATATATTAGAATTTGAAGATTCAGATATTTTTACACACAAAACTTTTGTTTTTGGAAATTTACCTTACAATATTTCCTCGCAAATTTTGTTAAAATTTATAATTAATCAAAATAATTTTAAATATGAAAAATTAATATTTATGTTTCAAAAAGAATTAGCTGAAAGAATAATAGCCAAAGTAAATTCAAAACATTATGGTAGATTGTCAATAATATCAGGTTGGAAATTTGATATAAAAAAAATTATAGATATTAAGCCTAACTGCTTTCAACCAAAGCCGAAAGTTGAAAGCTCACTACTAATATTTGAAAATAAAAAAAATTACGACAAATCTTTTAATCCAGCAAATTTAGAAAAAATAACTCGCATTTTTTTTAATCAGAAAAGAAAAAAAATTAAAAAACCTCTCAATTTAATTTTTAAAAATAATTTAGAAATTTTAAAAAAATTAAACTTAAATCAGGATTTACGTCCACAAAATCTTAAACCAGAAACTTTTTTTAAAATTACCAAAGAGTTTGAAAAATTAATTTGATAATTTATTTATATGATTTTTGATATTTTCTAAATCATATACATTTTTGGACTGTGTAAAACCAAGTTGATTGTCAATAAGACCACTTATTTCATTATAACAATCATTTAAATCATCGTTTATAACAACAAAATCGTAATCAACCCAATGTTTAACATCATTATAAAAATCTTTCATTCTCTCTGAAGCAATAAGTTTATCTTTCATATCTCTATTACTTAATCTTTCAAAAAGAATTTCTTTGCTTGGGGGCAAAACAAAAAATGTAATTATTTTATAATTTATATTTTGAGATTTTATTTGCTTAGTTCCTTGCCAATCAATATCGAAAATCACATTTTTTCCTGATTTTAACAGTTCTAAAACGGGTTTTTTGCTAGTACCATAAAAATTGTTAAATACTTTTGCGTACTCTAAAAACTCATTTCCTTTGATCAAATTTTCAAATTTTTTGTTATCTATAAAATGATAATCTTTACCATTTACTTCATGACTTCTTGGTTTCCTTGTTGTGTGAGATATAGATATATTAAAATTTTTTTTTTCTGATAAAAGCCTGACTAATGTTGTCTTTCCAGCACCTGATGGTGATGACAATATTACCATTATCCCATCATTTTGTGAGGACATTAAAAAAATTAACTGCTCTTACTCTCTATAAATTTTATTGCATCGCCAACTGTTAAAATTTTTTCAGCTTCACTATCGGAAATCTCAGATCCAAATTCCTCTTCAAAAGCCATTACTAATTCAACAGTGTCTAAGCTATCGGCTCCCAAATCATCTATGAAGCTTGCTTCGTCAGTAACTTTAGCTTCCTCTATACCTAAGTGGTCCGCAACGATCTTTTTTACTTTATTAGAAATATCATCAGACATATAAATCCTTTTTGTTATATTTTTGTTATTAGATTATTACTGGACTTTGTCAAGCCATATACATGCCTCCATTAACATGTATTGTTTCCCCTGTAATATATGATGATGCCTCAGAAGCTAAAAAAGCAACAGAATTAGATACATCTTCGCCATTTCCTAATCTATTCATAGGTATTCTTGCCATAAGATTTTCTTTAATTCCTTCATTTATTTTATCAGTCATATTTGTTTGTATGAAACCTGGAGAAACACAATTTATAGTTATATTTTTTTTTGCATATTCGATTGCCAAACTTTTAGACATAGCAATGATACCAGCTTTTGAGGCAGTGTAATTTGCCTGTCCAATATTACCAGTGTGTCCTACAATGGATGTAATATTTACTACTCTACCGAATTTATTTTTTAACATTTTTTTAATTCCATACTTGCACATATAAAATGTAGATGACAAATTTATATCAATTACTTTCTGCCATTCTTCGGCTTTCATTCTTAGTGATAAATTGTCTAATGTAATCCCTGCGTTATTTATTAAAATATCTAAACCTCCCAATTTTGAATACGATTCATCAATAAATTTTTCAATTTCGGAGTGTTTGGAAATATCAAATTTCAAAGTCTCAATATTATTAAAATTATTTTTAAGTTTACTTAACTTTTCAGAATTTGTACCTGTTGCTAGCACTTTTCCATCTAACGAAACGAACTTTTTTATCAATTCACTCCCAATGCCGCCTGTTGCACCAGTAATAATAATTTTTTTGTTTTTAAAGTTTATCATTTTTTAACAACAAATTTATATCTTCTTCATTATTAATTGCATTAACTTTTACATTTTTGTCGATTCTTTTAATTAAACCAGATAACACTTTTCCAGGTCCAATTTCAATAAATTGATCAGTTCCATTTTTTATCATAAAAATAACACTTTCTCTCCATCTTACTCTGCTCTCAATTTGTTTTACAAGTAAGTGCTTAGTTTCATCTAGATTTTGCATTTTGTTGGCTGTTACATTGGAAATTAGAATATTTCTTCCATTTTTTAAATCTAATCTATTTATCTCAGAGCTCATAATTTTAGTAGCCTTGCTCATTAGTTCACAATGAAAAGGTCCACTGACTGGTAAAAATATATTTTTTATTCTTAAGTCTTTAAGATCTTTCGCAAAATTTTGAATATCTAGTATTGTTCCGCTAATAACAAGTTGTCCAACTGAATTATCATTTGCGATATAACATTTATACTTCTTATTATTAATAATATTATTAATGGTATCTACATCAGATCCAAGAACTGCGATCATTCCACCTTCTCCATTTGGTACCGCAGACTGCATAGCATTACCTCTTATTTTTAATAGTTTAACAGTATCCTCAAAACTAATAACACCAGATGAGGCTAAAGCTGTATATTCTCCAACGGAATGACCGGCAAAAAATTTTGCTTTATTTAAATCAAAATCAAATTTTTCCTTAATAAGACTAAAAATTGAAAATCCAACTAAAAATATTGCTGGTTGGGTATTTTCTGTTAAATTTAGTTTTTCAGATGGGCCCTCTAAAATAATTTTTGAAATTGGGAAATCTAAAATCTGATCTGCATTTTTAAAAAGTTTTTTTACTAATTCATATTTTGAGTAAAGTTCTTTAGCCATTCCCACTGTCTGAGACCCTTGGCCTGGAAAAATAACAGAAAACATATATATTTTTTATTTAATTATTATTGTTTTAAGTGTTGTAATTAAAGAATTATAATAGTATATCCTCAAATTTTATAAAACTTTAATTTATGAACTTATATGAACATACTATAGTAGCAAGGCAGGATGTAAGCCCTGCCCAGATTAAGCAATTAACTGAAAAGTATACGAAAATAGTTGAAAAAAATGACGGAAAAGTTGTTCAAACACAGAATTGGGGTTTAATTAACTTATCTTATATTATTAAAAAGAACAAAAAGGGTAATTACATTCATTTTAAATTTGAAGGTCCAGCAAAAATTATTAATGATTTAGAAAAAAATGAGAGTATGGACAAAAATCTTTTGAGATTTTTAACAGTAAAAGTTAAAAAGTTTGACCTTGAAACAAATTATTTTTCAAAATCAGCAGAAGATGAAAAAAAAACATTCAATAAAACTGAGAGTAATTAATAGTGCAAAAAAAAAAATCAGGTAATAAAAAAAAATCACAAAGTAACTTTGCAAAATTAAGTATATTTCAACCCAATAAATATAAGTTTAAAAAAACCTGTCCATTATCAATAAAAGGTGCGCCAGTTGTTGATTATAAAAATATTAGACTTTTAAAAAAATACGTTTCTGAGAATGGAAAAATACTTCCATCAAGAATTACAAATATAAGCCAAAAAAAACAAAGGGAACTATCATTGTCTGTCAAAAGAGCTAGAAACCTTGCGTTAATTTAAAATATATGAAAGTTATTTTATTAGAAAACATTAGAAAAATAGGATCAATTGGTGAAGTTATTGATGTAAAAAGAGGTTTTGCAAGAAATTTTTTAATCGCAAATAAAAAAGCTCTTTATGCATCCAAGGAAAATATAAAAGAAGTTGAAAAAATTAAAAATGAATTAAACAAAAAAGATCAAGAAAAGAAAAAATCAGCGAAGGAGGTTTTTGATAAAATAAAGTCTAAAGAATATACTATAAAAAAACTAAGTACTGAAAATAAAGAACTTTATGGTTCTGTAAAACCAACAGAAATATCTAAAATAATAAGTGATCAAGATGGAATTCAAATTCAACCATCGATGATTCAACTAACAGATGATATTAAATCTCTAGGAGAATTCAAAGTTAATATCAATTTACACTCTGACATACAGGCTCAAATCAAAATAAAAGTTGTACCAGCAGAAATAATTCAATAATTATACAACATTATCCCCAATAGTTTTTTTTTATTCAATAATATTTAATATTCTATTATCTTAATAATTATTATGGAAAATAATCTAAGTGTAATATCAAATAATTTTAAAGAATTGCCAAATAATATTGAGGCTGAACAATCTGTGTTGGGCTCAATTTTATTAAGTAATGAAATCTTTGATGATGTGAACACTATTATAAGTAATAAAAACTTTTACGATCCAATGCATCAAAAAATTTTTGGAGCAATAGAAAAATTAATCTATAAAGGAATGCTTGCAAATCCAATAACTTTAAAAAATTATTTTGAGAATGAAAAAGATGAAATTAATGTTCCAGACTATTTAGTTAAAGTTACGAAGTTTTCAACATCTCTAAGACAAGCAATAGAGTATTCAAAGATCATATATGATATGTATGTCCGTAGAGAATTAATAAAAATTTCAGAAAATACAATCGAAAGTGCAAAATTAAATGACCTAAATATAAGTGGTCAAAATATAATCGAAAACTCTGAAAAATTTTTATTTGATCTAGCTGAGAAAGGATCCTTTAGTTCTTCTTTAGTAAAATTTGATGAAGCGATGAGATTAACAATTGAGATGGCCTCAAATGCATACAAAAATGAAGAAGGTATTGTTGGTGTGCCAACTGGTTTAAGAGATTTAGATGATAAATTAGGTGGCTTACATAGTTCAGACTTAATTATAATTGCTGGAAGACCATCAATGGGAAAAACCGCATTAGCAACAAACATTGCATTTAATGCAGCTCAAAAACTTCAAGAGTCGGGAAAGAAATCCTCAGTTGCCTTTTTTTCCTTAGAAATGTCCTCAGAACAACTTTCAACGAGAATCCTTGCCGAACAATCAAGAATAAAATCCAATGATATACGAAGAGGAAGAATCTCAGAGGAACAATTCGACAAATTTATTGAAACTTCAAAAAACATATCTGAGTTACCTTTGTATATCGATGAAACTCCTGCAATAAGTATTGCAGCACTCAGCAATAGAGCTAGAAGAATTAAAAGAATTTATGATCTGGATCTAATAGTAATAGATTACATTCAGTTAATGAGAGCAGTGAACACGAAAGATGGACGTGTACAAGAAATATCAGAAATTACTCAAGGTCTAAAAGCTTTAGCGAAAGAATTAAGCGTACCTGTATTGGCTTTATCACAATTATCAAGAGCAGTTGAGCAGAGAGACCAAAAGAAACCTCAACTTTCTGATTTGAGAGAATCAGGTTCTATTGAGCAAGACGCAGATGTAGTAATGTTTGTTTATAGAGAGGCGTATTATTTAGAAAGACAAGAACCAAGACCGGCTACAGTTGAGCATGCTGAGTGGCAAGCCAAAATGAATGAAGTGTCAAATCTGGCAGAAATAATAATAGGAAAGCAACGTCATGGCCCAACTGGCAATGTTATGCTTGAATTCGAGGCGATGTTTACTAAATTTAAGGATACTCAAATTAGTTAATTTAAAATATATATAACTAATAAATGCTCGCTAATTTCTACCAGAATAATATCCTAAAAAAACCAAAATTAGTATTTTTAACATTAATAATTGTTTTAATTATTTTTTCATATTTTTCAAAAGATTTTAAGTTAGATGCTTCATCAGATACATTGTTGCTAGAAGGTGACCCAGATTTACAGTATTTAAGAGAAGTTAATGATAGATATGGAGCAAAAGAATTTTTAGTTTTAACTTATGCTCCAAAAAGCCCCATAACCACAGAAGTAACAATTAATAATTTATTAAGTCTTAAATATAAAATTCAAAGTTTAAAATGGGTACATAATGTTGTTACTATTTTAGATATTCCTTTATTGGATAATTCTGAAGCCCCATTACAAGAAAGGTTAAAAAATTTTGCTACTCTAAAAGATGAAAACGTTGATAGAGAAAGAGGGTTTAGTGAAATTGTTAATAGTCCAGTATTTAGAAATTTTGTAATAAGCGAGGATGGTTCGACTACTGGTATTATTGTATATCTAAAAGAAGATAAAGATTTAGCAAACTTAAAAAATCTGAGTAAAAAAGAAGTTGAAAATTATAAAAGTATTTTAAAAAAGAAAAATCACGAAAATATTATTGAGATAAGAGAGATAATTAAAAATTATAGTAAAGATGCCAATATATTCTTGGGAGGTATACCAATGATAGCTGATGACATGATGTCATTTATTAAAAATGATATCATAGTATTCGGTGTAGGCGTTTTATTATTTATAATTGCAACTCTGTGGTTTGTGTTTAAAAAAATTATTTGGATTTTAGTACCTATAAGTAGTTGCATATTTTCTGTAATTATAATGATAGGAATTTTAGGTTTATTAGGATGGAAAGTTACTGTTATATCTTCAAATTTCATTGCATTGATGTTGATACTTACAATGGCGATGAATATTCATATGAGTACTCGTTTTATTCAACTAAGAAATAATTTTCAGGATTTAAGTAAATTTGAAGTTTTATCTAAAACAACCAATAAAATGTTTTGGCCAATTCTTTATACTGTCCTAACAACAATTTGTGCTTTTTTATCTTTAATATTTAGTGATATTAAACCAATTATTGATTTTGGTTGGATGATGACTTTAGGTCTAATTACATCATTTATAATTACTTTTACTCTCCTACCTACGCTTTTAAATTTTACACCAATTAATAATGTCGATTTAGATAAAGTAAACAATTCTAAAATTACATATTTTTTTTCAAAAGTTTCTGTAAATAATAAAGGTGTTATTTTTTTATCAACTATAATTATTTTAATCTTAAGTATCGTTGGAATTAAAAGATTAGAAGTGGAAAATAGTTTTATAAACTACTTTGATAGTAAAACTGAAATTTATCAAGGAATGAAATTAATAGATGAAAAACTTGGCGGCACAACACCGCTAGAAGTAATTATTAAATTTGGAAAAAGTTTTACAAATACTGAAGGAGAAACTGAGAAAGACGAATTTGAAGATTGGGAAAGTGAAGAAGAAAGTGATGATGAAAAATATTGGTTCACTAAAGACAAGATTGATAAAATTGAAAAGGTGCATAACTATTTAGACTCATTACCCGCAGTTGGTAAAGTTTTGTCATTTTCCTCAATTATTGAGGTTGCAACTAGTTTAAATAACAATAAACCACTTGGTACATTAGAGATGGGTGTTCTGTACTCAAAAATTCCAGAAACAATAAAAAAGGAAATTATTGATCCTTATATTTCTATTAAGGATAACGAAGCCAGAGTTAGTTTAAGGATAAAAGATTCTCTTAAAGATTTAAAGAGAAATGATTTAATTAAACAAATTAATTATGATTTAGAAAATAAATTAAATTTAAAAAAAGAGGAGTATAGACTCGCCGGTGTTTTAATATTATTTAATAATTTACTTCAGAGCTTATTTAAATCACAAATTTTAACACTTGGTTTTGTAATGATAGGTATATTTTTAATGTTTTTAATTCTTTTTAAAAATATTAAGTTGTCAATTATAGGGGTTGTGCCAAATTTTATAGCTGCTTTTTTTATTCTTGGAATAATTGGTATAATGGGAATTCCTTTAGATATGATGACAATTACCATAGCGGCAATTACAATTGGAATTGCTGTAGATAATAGTATTCATTATATTTATAGATTTAAAGAGGAGTTTTCAAATTTTAAGGACTATGACAAAACGATTGAAAAATGCCACTCAACAGTAGGTGTAGCTATTTTAAATACTTCTATAACTATAGTATTTGGTTTTTCAATTCTTATTTTGTCTAATTTTATACCGACTATTTACTTTGGGGTGTTTACTGGCATAGCTATGCTTTTAGCAATGATTTCAGTTTTAACATTACTGCCGTCTTTAATACTGGTATCTAAACCTTTTGATTATTTGAAAAATTAAATGGAACTAATTGAGGAAATAATAGATTTTTTTTCCCTATTTGATCTTGTATATTTATTAATTACTTTTTTATCTCTTTTAAAATGTACAAGAAATGGTTTTGTACTAAGCATTCTTTCTTTATCAAAATGGTTAATGGCTTATATTTTAACTTTAATCTTATTTCCAAAAATAAAACCTTATGTAGAAGATATAATTGATAATGAATACGTTTTAGATATTGTCTTGGGTATTTCGATATTTGTAATTACTATTTTTTTAATATTATTAGTTAGTAAGGGTGTAAGTAAAACTGTAAAATATTCAGGCTTAGGGAAATTGGATACTCTATTTGGTTTCTTATTTGGATTCGTTAGGTCTTATATTATTTCAGTATGTCTATTTGCTGCAGTAGACATTGTTTATAATTCTGAGAAATGGCCTATAAAAAAGAATAAATCATTTACCTTTTCATATGTTGAAAAAGGTAGTAATTATTTAATAAAAGAATTTCCTAATGAAAAAAGTTATGAAGATGCAAAAGATAAAGTTCAAGAACTTTGAGCCAAAATTAAAAGAAGAATGTGGAGTTTTTGGTATAAGTAATAATAAGGATGCCTCGACACTGACTGCACTTGGCTTGCATGCTCTTCAGCACAGAGGTCAGGAAGGATGTGGGATTGTCTCCTATGATGGAGACAAATATCACTCAGAAAAAAGATTCGGATTAGTTGGAGATAATTTTAATAAAGAAAAAGTACTAAGTAAATTAACTGGTAATTATGCTATTGGACATAACAGATATAGTACTACAGGCGGAACTACTTTAAGAAATATTCAGCCTTTTTTTGCAGATACAAATACAGGAGGAATTGGAGTTTCTCATAATGGTAACTTAACAAATGCTATAACTTTGAGAAAAAAATTAGTTGAAGATGGTGCAATTTTTTATACAACTTCAGATACAGAAACTATTGTTCAGCTTATTGCAAAATCTAAAAGATCGAAAACAATTGATAAAATTGTAGATGCACTATTTCAGATCCAGGGAGGGTATGCATTGGTAATGTTGACAAAAAAAATCTTAATTGGTGTAAGAGATCCATATGGTATTAGACCTTTGGTAATTGGCAAATTGAAAGACTCCTATGTGTTTGCATCAGAAACATGTGCTTTAGACATTATAGGTGCGCAGTATGTTAGAGATGTAGAAAATGGTGAAATTGTTTATATTGAAGATAATAAATTAAAAAGTTTAAAACCCTTCCCGCCCAAAAGAATAAGACCCTGTGTATTTGAATATATATATTTTTCAAGACCTGATAGCATTTTAAATGGAGAGTGTGCTTATGAATATAGAAAAAGATTAGGATCAGAATTGGCTAAGGAAAGTGAAGTAGACGCCGATTTAGTTGTTCCAGTTCCCGACTCAGGGAATGCAGCAGCTATTGGATATTCAAAATATACAGGTATTAGTTTTGATTTGGGTTTAATTAGAAATCATTATGTCGGAAGAACTTTCATAGAGCCTTCCCAGAAAATTAGAAGTTTAGGAGTAAAGCTAAAACTTAATGCTAATAAGTCCTCAATTAAAAATAAAAAAATTATGCTTATTGACGACTCTTTGGTTAGGGGTACTACCTCACATAAAATTGTGAATATGCTTTACGATGCAGGCGCAAAGGAGGTTCATTTGGGGATCGCATGCCCACAAATAAGATTTCCAGATTTTTATGGAGTTGATATGCCTACTAAAAAGGAACTGCTTGCTGCTAATAAAAGTGATGAGGAAATATGCAAATATATAAACGCTAAATCTTTAAATTTTTTATCGATTAACGGACTTTATAAAGCTATAGGATTTGAAAACAGAAACCTTTCATATCCTCAGTTGACTGATCATTATTTTACTGGTGAATATCCTGTTAAACCTATAGACGAATTAGGAGATAACAAAGTTACTCAACTATCATTGCTTAGCACTGCATCCAATAATTGATATGAAAAAAGTAAGTTTTACAGAAATGAAAAAAGGTACAAAAGATGACTATTTATTCTTAGATAAACACGAAAAAGATTATGCTAGTAAAACGGCTGACAGAATAATTAGATTTTTATCATCATTGACTGAGACTCTAGAGGGGTATCAAGTTAGTAGACTAGAGCATTCTCTTCAAAGCGCAACTAGAGCCCTAAAGGCAGGTGAAAGCGAAGAAATGATTGTCGCTGCTCTTCTTCATGATATTGGTGATGAGCTTGCTCCGATGAATCATTCGGAATATGCGGCATCCATTTTAAAACCTTACGTTTCTGAAAAAACTCACTGGATAATCGAAAAACATGGTGAATTTCAAGCCTACTACTATGCTCATCACCTTGGAGGTAACAGATATAAAAGAGACAAGTATAAAGGCCATAAATATTATGATGACTGTGTAAACTTTTGTGAAAAGTACGACCAATGTTCATTCGATCCAAACTATAAATCATATTCATTAGAAAAGTTTGAACCAATGGTGCGTAAAATTTTTTCAAGAAAACCTTATTCCCTCTAAATTTTTAATTAATGAAAAATTTATCTGATCAGCAAAAAGGTTCGCTGCTAGCTTTTGTTGCTGTGATGCTTATCACTCCTGACTCTCTGTTTATAAGGCTTGCTAATATAGATACCTGGGGCATTTTATTTTATAGAGGTGCTATTCCTTCTTTAGTTATATTATTTGTATTGATTTTATTTTATAAGTCTAATTTAATTAAAATTACTATTGCTATGGGGATTGCTGGAGTATTTTATGCAATATCTTTTTCAATCACAAATATCACATTTATAATATCCATTCAAAATACTAATGTTGCTAATACACTTGTAATGATAGCTACAGCACCAATGTTATCTGCAATATTGGCTTTAATTTTTCTAAAGGAAAATCCTGACAAAAAAACTTGGATTGCGATCTTTATTACTTTTTTAGCAGCAGTTTACATATTTTATGACTCTTTAAAATTGGGTAATTTTCTTGGTGATTTTTTTGGTTTGATAACAGCGTTAGGTTTGGCGATAGGTGCAAACATAATCAGATCAGTAAAAAATAAGGATTTGGTACCAGCTGCCGTTATTGGAAAATTTCTAGTTGCTTTATTCGCAATTTTTTTTGTTGATAATTTGATATTAAAAGACACAGATTTATTCATAGTTCCTTTGATGTGTATTATGTGTGTAGGTATACCATTTGTATTAGTTACAATTGCACCAAGGTTCATAACAGCAGCAGAGGTAAACTTATTTTTCTTGCTAGAAACAATAATTGGACCATTTTGGGTTTGGTTGATCATTAAAGAACAGCCAAGTATTGAAACAATTTACGGTGGAGCAGTTATAATATTAACTATCGCAATTCATTCATTTTATAAGTTAAAAAAAACTTGAACTTGTCACAATTAAGTCTTTATTTAAGAATACATGACGCCTAAATAGCAAAACTAATGAATAAAATTCTTAAAAATTCTTGGGCTTTATTTACTGGAATGGGACTGATTATGCTTGCTCATGGTTATCAAGGTTCTTTACTAGGAGTTAGAGCGGTAGCTGAGGAATTTAGTCTTACTGCGACTGGCTTTATGTTATCTGGATATTATGTTGGATATTTCATAGGAGCAAAAACTATTCCTGGTTTCATCTTGCGTGTTGGGCATATAAGAGTTTTTGCAGCTTTTGCATCTGCTGCTTCAATTGTAGTATTACTTCACTCAATAATAGTTAATCCATTTAGTTGGTTTGTGTTAAGGGTGATTACAGGAATAAGTATGGTTTCGTTGTATACTATTGCCGAAAGCTGGTTGAATGACAGATCAAGTAATAAAAATAGAGGAAGTGTTTTATCAGTTTATATGATTGTACTTTACGGCTCCATGGCCTTAGGTATGTTTTTTTTGAATTTTAGTGCTCCTACAAATTTTCAACCATTTATATTAGTTTCATTATTTATGTCATTGTCATTGATACCTATTTTATTAACTAAGAGGAAAGCTCCAACTTTTAAAAAAATCTCAGGTATGAGTTTAAAAGAACTATATAAGATTTCTCCTTTAGGAATGATTGGATCTTTAATTTATGGAACCACCCAATCCGCTCTATTTTCATTACTTGCAGTATATGCCGCATCAATGAATTTTTCTATTTTTGAAATTTCAGTTGTTACTTTTTTACTAGCAATTTCTGGAGCAGTTGCGCAATGGCCTATTGGTAAGTTATCAGATAGTTTTGATAGAAGGTTAGTTATTATTTATACTACCTTTGGAGCATCCTTTTTTGCTTTTTGTGCAATTATAGCTGGTGGTCAAATGTATTTACCTGGAGAATTAGCAACAACTAAACATTGGTTTTATATTTTTGTAGTTTTATTTTCATTTTGTAGCCTTCCAATGTTTGCAATTATTTTCGCACATACAAATGATTTTATTCCTAAAGAAAAATTTGTAGCAGCTGGTGCAGGCTTACAGTTCGCATTTGGTCTCGGTGCAATAAGCGGTCCATTCTTATGCTCTTTGTTTATGGATATAATTGGATCTAATGGATATTTTATATTTTTAATAATTTTTCATGCATTAATTGGAGTTTTTGCAATTTATAGAATGAGAGTAAGAGATACAAAAGAAAACCCAGACTCACAGTTTACAGCTATGCCACAAACAATTACTCCACTTGGAATGGAACTTAATCCAACAACAGAGCCGATAGAGGAACCAAAAAAGGTTGAGAATTCTAATCTTTAATTATTTTTTTAAGTTTTAACTTTATCGCTCAGAGGTTGTAACTCACTATAAACACGCTCACTGAAAAATTTTGCAATTAATGATTGAGTCATTGCTCGAAATCTGCTCAAATTAGCTTATGAGAAAAAGCTCTCGTACAAAAAAAAATAAAGCAACAAGCATCTTTAACAAGATGTATGAAGATTTTAAAAATAATCAAAAAATAAAAGAGAAAAAAGAATTAAAAATTCGTGAAGACCAAATCAAAAAAGATCTTGATAAAATTAAAGTCAAAGATCGAGACATTAGGGCAAAAGAGGAAGATTTAAAAAAAAAAGAGGATATTCTTAAAATTAAAGATAATGATTTAAAATTACGAGATGACAAGACAAAATCCAAGGAAAATGAGCTTAAGTTAAAGGAAAAAGAGCTTAAATTAAAAGAAAAAGAATTAGAGCTTAAACATAACGAAATTCAAATTAAGGATGATCAATTAAAAAAAAAACAAGAGGAACTGTCTTTAAAAGAAAGTGAGTTAAAAAATATTACAAAAGCACAAAAAATAAGAGACGAAGAACAAAAAATAAGAGAAGAAACACAAAATAGGAAAGATATTGATTTAAAAGTAAGAGAAGATGAACAGAAACAAAAAGAACAAAGAGAATTTAAGAGAAAAAGAAGAGAACAAAAAATTAGAGAACAAGAGGAACAAAAACAAAGAGAATTAGAGGCTCAAAAATTGAAAGAGTGGGAAGAAAAGTTTGATTTAGAACAAAAACAAAAAGAAGAAGATGAGAGAATAAGAGAAGAGAAATTAATGATAAGAGAAAGAGAAAGAACAGCTAAAAGATTTCAAAATATTAATGATGATAAAACTAAAGATGATTTATCCAATAGACTTGAAAGTTTTGAGATAAAACAAAGAAGAGAAAACTAAATTTTTTTGAGTGTCACCAGAAAACTCAAAGAAACTCTGGAGAATAATACAAGAAGCTGGTGACTTTTTAAAAGGGCAATTACCAAATCATCCAAATCACCCTAAAGGTAGAAATCCATATGCTCATGTTGCTTTATGTATAAAAAATAAATTTAATGACAGCTATAAGGATATTGATGATGATAAATTTAATGAGGTTGTAAATTTTATTAACTTTTTAAAAGAAAATCCAAGCTAATTACTGTTTAGGAAAATAATTTTTTAATTCCCCTTCTCTATAAACATCTGCAGTACAACAATGAAGGCCTCCACCAAATGCGTAAGCATCTCTAAGATCAACTGGTAAAACTTCCATTCCAAGTTTATCTAATTGATCTGATTGATATACTTCACTTTTTTCTACACAAACTGTTTTAGGATCTAGCACTAATACATTCATAGATAACCAAACTGAAGAGTAGCATAAAGGTGGTGGACTATTATGCGCTGGTTGTGCAGCATCAACAATTTTCCATCCATTATTTTCGAATAATTTTCTCTGTTCTTTAGGTAATCTTCTTTGCGGATTATTAATTATTAAACCTTCTTTAATGGGTGTAAAAGTGGCATCTATATGTATTGGATATGGATCTCCTGGAAAGTTTACAGCATGAATCCTATGATCTTTATAATGTCTTCTTAACCAATCTATACCTTTTAAATTAGTAGTAAATCCATGTTGAACTACTAAATCTTTACCAAATCTTAAAACATCTGCCGCATCAAAAAGTGGTTCTTCCTCTGTTGTTACAAAAAACTTTTTTTCAGTCCATTCAAGTCTTTTTTGAATTCCAATTTTATCAGATAAATAATCCTTTCTATAATCTTTATTTGTAAGTCTAGGTTTTGGAGCTGATTCATGACGCATGTTTGGATCGCAATTGTAATAGTATTTCAGAAGAGGTCGATAACATAAATATTCAAACCATCTACATCTGTAACTCATTGTTGCTTCCAATATTTCGTTTCCAACAGTTAAAAGAACATCTCTAGGTGGCATGCAGCCAAACATTGTTTCAGTTTCCCAGTCGGGTGTAGAAGTTTTTTGATTAAAATTTATTGGTGTTGGTCTATCGACCTTTATACCCCTTTTGGTCAACATGTTTGAAAAATCATCCAATAGCTGATTTGCTTTATCAATTGTATCTTTGGTTCTAGGACCAAAATTTCCTCTCATGTCTGAGTCTTCTGGGACTTTTGCATCTAATGCAGGCTCAGGCGCTGGAATGCATGTGCCGTCAGCCTTCCCTACTATTACATGTTTTAATGGATCCCACTCATTCCAACTATTTACTATAATTTTTTCTGATTTCATTATTAGTTTTCTATAATATTATTTTTTGGGCCATATGGAAATTTAGTTATATTTTCTGCTCCATTTTCATTGATTATCAATATATCATGTTCTCTATATCCACCAGCTCCGGGGTTACCATCAGGGATCATAATCATAGGTTCCATCGATATTACCATATTTGGCTCTAAAATTGTGTCTATATCCTCTCTAAGCTCTAATCCTGCTTCTCTTCCATAAAAGTGTGAAAGTACTCCAAAGGAATGTCCGTATCCAAAGGTTCTAAACTGCAAATAGCCTAACTCAGCAAATAAATTATTTAATTCTTTACATATCTCTGAACATTTTGCACCTGGTTTAATTAATTCAATACCTTTTTCATGAACTTTGACATTTGCCTCCCATGCTTTTAAAGAAAATTCATCAACATCCTTCAAAAATAAAGTTCTTTCTAAAGCTGTATAATAACCTGAAATCATAGGGAATGTATTTAATGATAAAATATCACCATTTTTTAATTTTCTATTGGTTTTTGGATTATGAGCACCATCTGTATTAATCCCTGACTGAAACCAAACCCAAGTATCCATATATTCTGCATCGGGATAAGTTTTTGCAATCTCTCTTTCCATTCGGTCACGCCCTGCTATTGCAATTTCGAGTTCTGTCTGTCCTTCCTTTATATGCTTTACAATTTCTTCTGCTCCTAAATCAGCAATTCTTGCTCCATTTTTGATTATCTCAATTTCCTCATTTGATTTAATCATTCTCAGATTCATTAAATTGTATGAAATATCTTTAAAAAATGAATTGCTGAATACAGATTTCAACTTGTTATTCATTTCAATAGTTAAGTGATCATTTTCAACTCCAATACTTTTGGGATGGGTATCTTTTCCAATTATTGAAATAATTGATTTTAAAAAGTTATGTCTTTTCCAGTCTGTATAAATGATATTATCACAATGTGATCTTCGCCAAGGCTGACTAGCGTCTATATTTGCTGAAACAGTAATAATTTTTTTTAATGTAACGACACAGCTATATGGTCTTCCAAATGAACAATAAATAAATCCTGAGTAATATGCAATATTGTGCATTGATGTAAGAATAACAACATCTAAATCTTTTTCGGACATAAGTTCTCTAAGTTTATAAAGACGGGAGTCGTACTCTTTTTGACTAAAAGGAAGTTTTACTTTTTCACCATTTTTAAGTTGAAAAAAGTCTGGTCTTTCCATAATTTAATTTAAAGCTATAAATCTTCTATTATGTTTTATGATAAGACTGTAATAAATTATAGCTAAAAAAATCAAAAACCCACCGATTACTGTAGTATTTGACGGTACCTCGTTTATTCCAAGAATTGGTAACCATACCCAAAAAATTCCTCCAATAACTTCTGTCAAAGATAATAAAGTTAGCTCCGCAGCAGGTATTACCTTTGATCCTATTGAATATAAAATTAACCCCAAGCATACTAAAGTACCATGAACAGTAAAAAGAGATTGGTTTCTACTATTAGATAATAATGAGCTGTCTGTATTTATTAAAATAAATAATGATACTATTGCACAAAAAAATCCAGCAAAAGCTACTGTTGTAAACTTTGGTGTTTCTTTTCTCCACCTTAAAGTTACTGAAAAAACTGAAAAACCAAGTGCAGACAAAAGGCCAAAAGCTAAACCAAATAAAGATCCTGACTCAAAGTTTCCAAGAGCCATAACAATTATTCCAATTGTAGCTGTGAATATTGACGCCCATACATTTAAAGATATGACTTCTTTTAAAAATAAAAAACCTAATAATGCCGTCATAAAAGGCATAGCAGCAAGACAGAGGAGAGTTATTGCTGCGCTAGTGTGTGTTATAGACCATATAAAAGAAATCATTGCTATTCCTAGGCCTGCACCTCCAATTAATCCCGACAAACCAATTTTTTTATAATTTGATAGAAAATCAAGACCCTCCTCAAAAAATAAGTAAATATTTAAAAGAATAAATATAGTAACTCCTCTGGCAAATAAATATTGCCATGGAACAAGTTCTGGCTGATCCATGTAACGAACAACTAAAGGACCAAAGGACCAAAGTATACCTGCAATTAGAACTACTGGAATAGCTATATTTTCATTTTTAAGTTTAAACATTGCGTGTTTTTATTAATAAATTTGACTTACTACAATAAAAATTTAGATTGATATAAAGAATTTATTAAAATTAAATATTACCCTCAACTTTAAGTTGTTAAGTAAGTACTAAATGGATTTAAAAGTTTTTAAATTAGCTGCTAACACAAAAAACCATAAATTATTAAAAAATTATGATCATATTTTAAAGCAAAAAAATTCTTTTTGTGGAGATGAAATAACAATATCAATTAAGATTAAAAATAAAAAAATTTTAAAAATTGGTTATAACTGTAAGTCTTGTATATATACACAAGCAACAGCAAGTATGCTTTCAATTTTTTTTCAAAATAAATCTATAGGGGAAATAAAAGATATAATTTTAGAATTAAATAAATTTTGTATGAAGAAAACCTCGAAATTACCTAAAAACCTATCTTTTTTTTCAAAAATTATAAATAGTCAAAATCTTGCAAGAAAAGATTGTCTATTGCTTCCTTTTAACACTGTAAAGAAAATGATTAGTATATTATAGGTTTATAATGAATAAAGAAAATATTTTAAAATCTTCAATTGCAGCACTTTTTTCATTTTTGACAATAGGTGCCTTAACATTTTTAACTTACAAAACTGAGTTTGGAGTCTTTTTAATTGCTTCGTTTGGTTCTACTATGGTTTTGCTTTATGGTTACCCTGAGAGTCCGTTTGCACAGCCCAAGAATATTTTCTTTGGCCATTTATTAACTGCTTTGGTTGGAGTGATATGCCTTTATATCTTGCCGTTCCCTAGCTATATTTTAATTCCTATAGCTGTTGGTCTTGGTGTTGGATTTATGATACTTTTAAACGTTACTCATCCACCAGCAGGAGGCAACCCAGTTATAGTTGTCATGGGCGGTGTATCCTTGGAATATTTATTAAGCCCAATAATAACCGGCTCAATAATTATTCTAGTTTTTGGTGTAGTCTTAAATAAATTCATCTTAAAGAAAAAGTACCCAAAATAGCCACTATTTAATTGCCACTGAATGTCAAATTCTATAGATTATCTTCATAAAATAGTATTAATTTAAAGAAAATTTTACAGGAGATTACATGAAAATATTATGCGTTTTATACGACGATCCAAAAGGTGGAATGCCAAAATCATATGCGCTTTCAGAATTACCAAAGATAGAAAAATATCCAGATGGTATGACTTTACCTACACCTAAAGGAAGAGATTACACTCCAGGACAATTACTAGGGTGTGTTTCTGGAGAGCTTGGTTTAAGAAAATTTCTAGAAAGTAATGGTCATGAGTTAATCGTTACTAATAGTAAAGATGGAGATGGATGTGAAGCTGATAAACATATTGTTGATGCTGACATTGTTATTTCCCAACCTTTTTTTCCTTACTATTTAACAAAAGAGAGAATTGCTAAAGCTAAAAATTTAAAGATGGCGATTACAGCTGGGATTGGTTCAGACCATGTTGATTTACAAGCTGCAATGGATAATAAAATCGATGTTGTAGAGGTAACATATTGTAATTCAAGATCAGTAGCTGAACATATTGTAATGATGATTGTATCTATGGTCAGAGATTATCATAATCAACACCGAATTGTAAATGAAGGTGGTTGGAATATTGCTGACGCTGTTCAGAGAAGTTACGATGTTGAAGGTATGCATATTGGAA
Organism: uncultured Pelagibacteraceae bacterium; assembly: GCA_902574695.1. Lineage (GTDB taxonomy): Bacteria > Pseudomonadota > Alphaproteobacteria > Pelagibacterales > Pelagibacteraceae > Pelagibacter. Next base: position 20,004 of record CACGON010000011.1, read on the forward strand.
CAGTTGCCGCTGGTCGTATTGGTTTAGATGCTTTGAGAAAAATGAAACCATTTGATGTTCATTTACATTATTTTGATAGACATAAATTACCTGATAGTGTTGAGAAAGAATTAAACCTTACTTTTCATGATTCAGTTGAGTCTATGGTGAAAGTCTGTGACGTGGTGACGATTAATTGTCCTTTACACCCTGAAACAGAAAACTTATTTGATGATGCAATGATAAGTAAAATGAAAAAAGGTGCTTACATTGTAAATACTGCAAGAGGAAAAATCTGTAATCGTGAAGCAATTGCAAAAGCATTAAAGAGTGGTCAATTGAGTGGTTACGCGGGTGACGTTTGGTTTCCTCAACCAGCGCCTAATGATCACGTATGGAGAAGTATGCCACATCATGGTATGACACCGCACACTTCAGGAACATCTTTGACAGCTCAAGCGAGATATGCGGACGGTGTAAGAGAGATACTTGAATGTTTTTTTGATAAAAAACCTATCAGAGATCAATATTTAATTGTTAAGGACGGACAGCTTGCTGGTATGGGTGCACACTCATATAGTAAAGGATCAGCGACAAGTGGTTCAGAAGAAGCCGCAAAATATAAGAAAAAATAATTATTAAATAATTACAACTTTTAAATAATTATCCAAGTTTATATCACCTTGATATAAACTTGGGTATTTATTATATCTATTAAATATTAGTTATGAATAAGATCGATTGGAATTTTAATAATACCTATTTAAAACTTCCTAAAGACATGCTGTCTGAACAAAAACCAGAGTCTGTAAAAAATCCAGAATTAATAATATTAAATTATAACCTCTCAGAGGATCTTGATATAAATTTTAAAGGTCTAGATAGCAAATATCTTGCATCAGTTTTTTCTGGAAATTTGCTACCTGATGGTTCAGAAGCTATCTCAATGGCATATGCTGGACATCAATTTGGAAATTTTACAATCCTTGGTGATGGAAGGGCAATTACAATCGGTGAACATTTTAATCAAAGGAAGCAAGGATATGAAATTCAGTTTAAAGGTTCTGGTAAAACTAAATTTTCTAGAAATGGAGATGGTAAAGCTGCAATAGGTCCTATGTTAAGGGAATATATAATTAGTGAAGCGATGTATTATTTAAATATTCCAACAACAAGGAGTTTAGCTGTTATAAAAACAGGTGAGAAAGTTAAAAGAGAAACTGAACTTGATGGTGCAATTCTCACAAGAGTTGCTACTAGTCATATTCGTGTTGGAACGTTCCAGTACTTTGCCTTTAAAAAAGATGAAACAAGCTTAAAAAATCTTGTTAACTATACAGTTAATAAACACTTCCCGTCTTTAAAGAATGAAAAGAATATATATTTAAATTTAATTGGTGAACTAATAGATAAACAAATTGATTTAATTGTAAATTGGATGAGGGTTGGATTTATCCATGGGGTAATGAATACAGATAATATGGCTTTATCTGGTGAAACCATTGATTACGGGCCATGTGCTTTTATGGATATTTATGATCCAAAGACAGTATTTAGTTCAATAGATCATTTTGGACGTTATGCATATTACAACCAACCAACGATCGCAAAATGGAATCTAGCAAGATTTGCAGAATGTTTAATTCCCTTTCTTGATAAAGATAAAAACAAAGCAATTGAATTAGCAACAAATAAAATTAATGAATTTGATAACAAGTACGAAAAAAAATGGCTGAAGATGATGGGAGAAAAACTTGGATTTATAAGTCAGGAAAAAAGTGACGAAGTATTAATTCTAGATTTATTACAATGGATGCATATTAATAAAGCAGATTATACTAATACATTTTGTAATTTAACTTATGAAAATATAATCAATGATGAAATTTTCCACATGGATGAATTTGTTAATTGGAAAGAAAGATGGAAAAAACGTTTATCAGAAGATAAAAATATTCAAAAATCGAAAGATTTAATGAAAGCTTCAAATCCTGTAATAATACCAAGAAATTATTTAGTTGAGGAGGCTCTAAAATATGCTGAAGACGGTAATTTAGATAAAATAAAACATCTTTTAAAAATTTTATCTAATCCATACAAAATGCAATCTTCTATTACAAGCTATCAAATGCCTCCCAAGCAAAGCAAAATTCCTTATAAGACCTATTGTGGTACTTAAATTAATTTAGATGTTCGAAAAATTAAAATTGTTTTATAAACCTTTTTTAATAACTTACATTTTATTTTCAGTGGCAATTGGATTCTATCCTTCTTTTGAATTTTATTCTTTAAAGGGACAATCAATTATTTTTTTTGTTTCTTCATTTAATGGTTTTGTTGGGGTTATTATTAGAAAAACCTAAAGAACATAAGGCTCAGGCCTTGCATTTTTGTCTAAAACTCTTTCAACTGCAAATTCACTTATATCAATAGTTTGATAAGAACCTGTAGTAATTAGCTCAGTTAATGCTCTACCAATGCCTGGGGCTTGCATCAAACCTCTCCCTGTAAATCCTGATGCCAAATATACATTTTCATATTTAGGATGTTTACCAACTACTGCATTGTTATCTAGCTTGTTACAATCATAATAACCAGCCCAACCACCAGTAAGTTTTAATTCCTCAAAAGCAGGGATTCTTTTTGCAAGTGCTGGCCAGACAAGCTCTTCAAAATCATTCCATGCTGGTTCTAAGTCCTCAGCATCAAAAACTGACATTGGTGATCCAGCTAAATACTCTTTTCCCTCAGGTCTCCAATAAACTCCTGTTGTTAAATCTCCCGTAAGTGGCATATCTGGATAATGTTTTGGACACTTAACTCTAAACACAGTATGTTTTTGTGGAACGACTGGAATGTCATCTAAAAGTTTTTTTGTCCAACAACCAGCTGCTGAAATTATTGTTTTTGCTTTAATTTCTGAAATACTATTAATTTCCCCTTTTATAAATTCAGCACCAAGCTCAATAGCTTTGCTTTTTAAAGCCCCATGAAACATAAAAGGATCTATCCATCCTTCAGTTTTATTATCTGTGTATGTTGCTGTTTCTATTCCCTCATTACTAATATAGGGAAAAATTTTAGATAATTCTGTACCTTTAATATTTTTTGTTCCAGCGTCACAGGCTTTATGATTTTCTAAAGCCTTGTATTGTTCTTCAGCATGTTCTGGTCCAAACATCAAAAGATAACCATTAGTTACCATACTTGCAGTTGGATTTGGATTCTTTTCAGTTTTTAAAACATTTGGTAAATTAAAAATGAATTCTTTTGCAAACTTACCTAAAAGAATATTTTCTTTTTGAAAAAATTGCCTTCTAAATCCTCCAAGTGATAATGGGAAAGATGCTTGTTTGTAAGTAGGGTCTCTCTCAATTACTTTTACTTTTCTTCCCTCTTTAGATAGGAAATAAGCAGTTGCTGTACCTATTATTCCTCCGCCGATTATGACTACATCATCCATATTAATTTAAATATAACAAAGTCGCATTAAGTACTAGTGCATAACAACTCCATAACAAGTATGGAATCATTAAATAATAACTTATAATACTAATTTGTTTAAATTTTACAGTAAGAATTGCAATTAATATAATCAGCACAATTAAATTTACAAATGCCAGAAAAATATTGTGAAATACAAAAAAAACTATACTCCAAGTTGTATTAAATAGTAAATGAATAAAATAAACTAAAATTATATTTAAATTTTTGTAATTTTTGTTCCAGACCAACCATATCGCGATAGTCATAAATAAATAAAGTGTTGTCCAAACAGGTGCAAAAACCCAATCTGGAGGTGTTAAAAATGACTTATTTAAACTTGAATACCAAGGCTCTTTTGAACTAATAGTTGAAATACTTCCTATAAAAGA
>CACGON010000012.1 GCA_902574695.1 uncultured Pelagibacteraceae bacterium
AGTTGATCCTGTGAAAACATAAAAATCTTTTTTTAAGTTTATTTTATCTTTTGTAATTTTATTCAAAACAAACTTCAAAGAATTTAACGGGTTAATGTAAACTGAACTTGTATTTCCATGCACTACTTGATTTATTTTAGTATTTTTAATAACAGTTTTTAAATTACCAATTTGAATTTTTTTAAATTTCCTTTTTTTTCCAATTACAAATTTAACATTTGCTCCAAAATCACTACAAAGATCACCAAATGATTGTATACCTTTTTTTCTTTGTCTATAGCCAACTACCTCAATGCAAGGGGCCATATACGAAATAAATTTATTTATATTTTTTTTGGTTATATTTCTTTTAAAATCAAAAAATTGCTTTTTAATTAAATAACAAACCTCTAATTCAATACCTAAGGTTGATTTATTAATCCTAACAGCCTTACCATTTTTCAAAAAATTCCTTTTATATACAGAGGCATAGAAAGGTTCTTTTTCTTTTAATTTTTTCATTACAGGAATACCTGTTCCACCGGCTTTAAAACCAATTATTGGCTCATTTACTTTGCTTTCACATAACTTTCTGAATTTGTCAGCATTCTTAAGCTGTTTTGTAAATTTGGCAGGCAATGGAGATATAATTTTATTCTTCAAAAAAGCTTTTACTAATTTATTACTTAATTTTTCTGAAGAATTTATTTTCATCAATTTATCTCTAATACTGTTGCTGGATCCAATCTTACATCAAACCAATTTAGTCTTATATCCAAATGAGGCCCTGTTGATCTACCACTAGATCCAACTGTACCAATTATATCACCTTGCTTAACAATATCATCTTTTTCAACAAAAATTTTATCCATATGCATATATAATGTAGATATACCATGACCATGGTCAAATATTAAAGTTGCACCAGTAAAATATAAATCTTTTTCTGCTAAAGTTACAACACCGTCAGCCATAGCTTTGATGGGGGTTCCTTTTTTACCTGCAAAATCTAATCCATAGTGAGGCCATCGGGGCTTTCCGTTCAAAATTCTTTGACTGCCATATACCCCAGTTATAATTGAGTCATCTAATGGTAGGATAAATTTATCTTTAAAAAATGCTAAATTACTATCAATAGATCTAGCTTTACCTATTAATTTATTTTCATTTTTGATTCTTTCATAAACTTCCTCGGGTGGAGTAACCTTTTTTTTATCCAAACCATCAATTCTTTGGATTTGATATTCTCTTTTTAAAACCTTTTTAACAATTTTGGTTTTTTTTCCCTCAAAAATTTTTGAAATTACTACATCATTTTTTCTATCTCGACCCAGGCCAAAAGCAAAAAAACCCTCTTCAGATACTTTTACTATTTTCTTATCAATTACAATTTTAGAACCTGGATCAGTTTTACCTAATATAAAATGACCTTGGATAAATTTACCTTTAAATTCAACTGCAGAGGCAGTCGTTGAAAATAATACTAATAATAATATTTTTATTATTTTGCTGTCCATCCACCATCAACTAGTAAAGACGTTCCATTAATCATAGAGGCAGCATCTGAAGCCAGAAAAACAGCAGCACTTGCTACGTCAGAAAGTTCCGCAAACCTCCCGAGTGGTATATTGTCTAATACCTCTTTTTTAAATTTTTTACTCTTCAAAAATACTTTTGTCATAGGGGTTACAACAAAAGTAGGGCATACTGTATTAACTCTAATATTGTATTTTGCTAAATCTATAGACATACCTTTAGTTAAACCTTCAAGACCAAACTTAGTCATATTATAAACACTTCTAATTGGTCCTCCAACGTGACCCATCTGAGAAGACATATTTACAATTGCACCGCCAACTTTTTTTCTATTTTTAAGCTTTATCATTTTTAACGTACATAATTGAGCAAGATTAAAGGCTGCTATTGTATTTACTTTTACAAGGTATTCCATATTTTTTCTTTTAACTTTTGTAAAATGTTCTGGAATGTTATTTCCTGCATTATTTATAAGAATATCAATTCTAGTCTGCTTATTAATAATATTTTTTAAATCTTCATAATTAGTTACGTCACAAATAAAAGATTTACATTTTACTTTAAATTTTCTTATTTGTTTTGCAACTTCATCCAAGTCTTTTTTTGTTCTACTTATGATTATGAGATTACAGCCAGCTTCTGCTAATGCAATTGCGCAAGCTCTTCCTAATCCTTTACCTGCACCAGAAACTAAAGCTGTTTTATTTTTTAGATTATATTTTTTTAAATACATTTTTATATCAATATCTTTAAATCAGTATAAATCAATTCAATTGCAACTGCTAGTATCGCAATTAAACCCAACCAACTGATCCAAGAATATTTTTTTATCCACCCTGAAATTAATGTAGCTGCAGTAGCCATAAGAATTATTGACAAGACTAATCCAAAAACTAGAAGTCCATAATGATCTTTTGCTGCACCAGCAACACCCAAGACATTATCTAAACTCATGGTAAAGTCTGCCAATAGAACAGTCCAGATTGCCTTAAGAAAACTTGAACTATCTACTTTTACATTTTCCTTATCACTATTTGAGTTTTTTATTACATCAACATAGAGTTTGTAGCAGATATAAAGTAACGCCAGACCTCCTATTAATCTTAGTCCAGTAACTTGAAGAAGATAAGCAGTTAATAATGTAAGAATAATTCTTAATACCACTGCACCACCTATTCCCCAAAAAATAATTTTTTTTCTTTGTTCTGGTGGAAATTGAGATGCAACCATTCCAATTATAATTGCGTTATCTCCTGCTAAAACAAGATCAATAAATACGATTTGAGAAAAAATTAAAAATTGCTCGTTCATTATAGATTATCTTCTAGTATCATGTCAGATGCTTTCTCTGCAATCATTATAGTTGGTGCATTTGTGTTACCTGATGTGATATTTGGCATTATTGATGCATCAACAACTCTAAGATTATCTATCCCATGTACTTTTAATCTATCATTTACCACAGAGTATTCATCACTACCCATTTTACACGTTCCAACAGGATGAAAAATTGTTTGGGTAAAATCACTTCCAGCTTTAACAAGTTCTTCATCTTCTTGAATGTGTAATCCAGGCCTGTATTCCTCGGGCTCATATTTTTTAAAAGTTTCAGTTTCAAGCATAATTTTTCTTACTAATTTCAGTCCTTGAGCAGCTACATACCGATCATCCTCAGTTGAAAGATAATTCATTTTAATTTTTGGGTAATCTTTAACATTATTACTGACTATATTAATTTCACCACGACTCGTTGGTCTAATATTAGCAACTGTAGGTGTAATGCCATCAAAATCATGTAATTTGGTTGCACCAAGTATATCTGTACTGATTGGCTGAACATGAAACTGTAAATTAGGTGTAGCTCTTGAGCTATCACTTTTTGCAAAGCCACACACTTGACTTGCACCCATAGTCATTGGACCACTTTGATTAAAAATATATTCTAGACCAATTAAAAAATTTCCCAACAGGCTATTTATTTTTTTGTTTAGTGATTTAAGATTTTTGACTTTATAAACAGGTCTAAACATAAGATGGTCTTGCAAATTTTTACCAACCCCCTTTAGATTAGTTTTAATTTCAATGCCATGCTCTTTAAGTTTATCTGGATCACCAATTCCGGAAATTTGTAGCAAATGCGGAGAACCTATTGATCCTGCAGACAAAATTACTTCTTTATTAGATTGAACTTCAAATACTTGATCATTTATAATATAAGACAAACCAACAGCTTTTTTGTTTTCAAAATTAATCTTTTGAACAAGCGCATTTGTTACAATTTTCAAATTTTTCCTATTTTTTGCAGGATTCAAATATCCTTTGGCTGAACTACAACGTAATTTCAAACCAAACTTACTATGAGATGTTGTAAATTGATAAAAACCAACTCCAAAATTATCGCCAGTATTAAAATCGTCAGTTTTTGGTATTCCACTTTCCTCAGCTGCATTTATAAACTCATCGAGCATTTTTAATTTAATCTTTTTATTGGCAACCATGATAGGCCCAGAATCACTATGATATTTATTCTTCCCAAGCTCATTATTTTCTGATTTTACAAAGTATGGCAGAACATCATCCCATCCCCATCCTTTGTTCCCTTGTTGTTTCCAATTGTCATAATCATTACTTTGGCCTCTAATCCATAAAAGTCCATTTATTGATGAGCTTCCACCTAAAGTTTTACCCCTTGGGTATCTTATTGATCTGTTATTCATTGTTTCATCTTTTTCGGTATGAAAACACCAATCCACTTTTGGGTTATGCATAGTTTTATAGTAGCCAACGGGTATATGTATCCACGGGTAATTATCTTTCCCACCAGCTTCTATTAACAAAACTTTATTATTAATATTTTTTGACAATCTGTTTGCTAGCACACATCCTGCTGAACCAGCTCCTATTATAATGTAATCAAAATTATCCATATTAATTATAAATAAATATTTTTATTAAATAACACCATTTTTTATCAACAATCTTGATAAATGTAACTTGTCAATTATGTAATTTTTTGACAGGATAGCTAACTTTTAAATTAAATATAAAGGGGAAATATAATGAAAAAAATCATTACATTAATGTTTTCTGCGTTTTTATTAGTTGGATTTATATCTAATGCTAATGCGAAAACACTTAAATGTCAGACCGTCCTAAACACTAAAGCCGATGAGGTAAAAATGTTAAAAGACTTTACTGACACTGTAACGACATTAACTGATGGATCACTAAAATTTGAAATTTTACCAGCAGGTGCGGTCGTTGGAGTTAAAGAAACATTAGATGCAGTTGATAAAGGTCTTATTGACTGTGGTTTTGCTTGGACACACTATTGGTCAGGAGATCACCCAGCTGCTATGTTATTTGGTTCGCCAGTTGCAGGTGGTGGTGTAGGTATAGACAACTTAGCATTCCTATCATGGTTCCAATACGGCGGTGGTAAAGAACTTTACGACCAACTATGGAAAGAAATGGGAAGAGATATTAAAGGATTTATGCTTCAACCAGTTGGCCCTGAGGCTTTAGGATGGTTTCCTAAGCCAATAAAAAACATGGCTGATTTTAGAAAATATAAATTCAGAACTCCTCCAGGAATTCCAGGACAAACATATAAAGATATTGGAATTGCATCTGTAGCAATGGGTGGTGGTGATATTTTACCAGCACTAGAAGCGGGAACAATTGATGCAGCAGAATGGTGTTGCCCAAAGCCAGATTTAACATTTGGTTTCCAAAAAGTTCTTAAACATTACTATCTACAAGGTCTTCACCAAGTAGTAGTTAATGCTGACTTTTATATTACTGGAAAAACATATAACGCGATGACTGCTCATGAGAAAAAATCTCTTGAAGTGGCAGCAAATGCTTCTTTAGCAAAATCTTTAAGTTACAGAATCTATGAAAATGGAAAAGCTTTAAGAGAACTTACTACTAAGCATGGAGTAATTTTAGAAGATACTCCTACTGACTATTTCACAGAATATATGGCTGCAGCAAAAGCAACTTTAAATAAAAATGCTGAGAAAAATGCATTTTTCAAAAAGGTTTACGACTCTATGAAAGAGTTTGCTGATGTAGCTGTACCTTTCTGGGCAGGTGCTCAAATGTCTAATGCAAAGCTAGGAATGGCTCACGCAGCAACATTAAAGTAATCAGTAATTAATCTTGATTTAATTAGAGCGGACTTTACAGTCCGCTCTAGTTTTTTATAAAAAATTTATGTCAGAAGAGCCATCAAAACTAGATATATCAGATGAAATGATTGCCGAGAGACGAGGTGGTTCTGATAAGATGCCAGATGATATGCCGAGATGGATGGCAAATTCAATAATTAAAATTGATAAATTTAGCAAGATAGTTGGAAATGTAGTTTGTTGGATTTTAATGCCTTTAATATTTGCAATGACTTATGAAGTCCTAGCAAGAAAATTATTTTTAGCACCCACTATATGGGCATATGATATTAGCCGATTTCTTTATGGAGCATTATTTATGCTTGGTGCTGCTTATGCTCTATCAAAAGGAGTTCATATAAGAGCAGACTTTTTATATAGAAATTTTAAAACCAAAACACAAGGCCTTATAGATTTTTGGTTATATATTTTATTTTATTTTCCAGGATTAATTGTTTTTCTCTATATGACGATTGGATTTGTAGAAGAGTCAATTAGAAGAGGTGAAAGAGGGATGGATACTACTTGGATGCCTTTTATGTGGCCAATAAAATCATGTTTATTAATTGGAATAGTATTTTTGTTAATCCAAGGATTTTCAGAACTGCTTAAAAGTTATTGGGCAGCAAAAAAAGGACAATGGCCGGGAGATAAAAAATGATTGCAGAGTTAATTGATCCAGCAATATTAGGTTTTATTTTAGTTGGTGTTATGCTTTTTGCTATTTTTGTTGGGTTCCCAATTTCATTTACATTAATATTTTTAGGTTTTGTATTTGGATATTTAGGTTTTGGAAAATTAGTTTTCTATTTAATGACTCTGCAATTTTCCATGGTCATGACCGAGCAAACCCTTGCCGCCGTTCCATTATTTGTTTTTATGGGTATTATGATGGAACAAGCTGGATTAATGGAAAGATTATTTTCAGCATTTCAAATGATGTTATCAAGGGTTAGAGGTGCATTATATTATGCTGTATTATTTGTTTCAGTTATATTTGCAGCAGCCACAGGAATAGTTGGTGCATCAGTTACAATTCTCGGAATTATGGCAGCAAAGTCCATGAATAGGTCTAACTATGATGTAAAACTTGCAGCAGGAACCATAACTGCAGGTGGCACATTAGGTATTTTAATTCCTCCTAGTATTATGTTGGTAGTAATGGGGCCGATAATGGAGATACCAGTTATTGATCTTTTTGCTGCAGCAATTATGCCAGGAATATTACTTGCTTCATTATATGCTGCTTACACTACGATTAGATGTATGATTAATCCAAAATTAGGACCGGTTTTACCCGAAGATCTGCGGGCAACAAGTATGAAAGAAGTTTGGATCGAATTTTTTTTAGGTCTTGTACCTCCCGCTGCATTAGTCTTTGCAGCACTTGGAAGTATTTTATTTGGTTTTGCAACACCAACAGAGGCAGCAGGTTGTGGAGCTATGGGAGCTTTACTTTTATCATTAGCTTATAAAAAGTTAACTTTACCAAAACTACAAGAGGCTTTAGTAAAAACTTTAGAAATCACTGCTTTAATAATGGTACTAGTTGCAGCTTCAAATTTTTTTGGTGCCGTATTTGCAAGACTTGGTACTCCAACTTTACTAACAGAATTTTTGTTGGGTTTAGAAATGAATAAATATCTTATTTTAGGAATGATTATGGTAATGATTTTTCTATTAGGCTGGCCACTAGAATGGGTACCAATTGTAATGATAATTATACCAATAATATTACCATTAGTAGAAGCTTTAGGATTTAATCTTACTTGGTTTGCAATCTTAGTTGCTGTCAATCTCCAAACCGCCTGGCTATCCCCACCTGTAGCGCTTTCTGCCTATTTTTTAAAAGGAGTTGTTCCAGAATGGGATTTGAAAGATATTTATCTTGGAATGATGCAATTTATGGTTCTCCAAATAGTTGGACTAATATTAATTATTGTATTTCCAAAAATTGCTCTATGGTTACCAACTCTCTTGTATGGACAGTAGGTCTTTTTTGTTTAATATAAGAGTGTGAGTAAGGATTCACCAAAATTTCAGCTTTCTAATTGGGAAATAGTTTCAGTAAATCCAATAGATAAAACATGGTCATGGAAGGATTATTTTTGTTTCTGGGCTAACACCATACAAAGTTTGATTGCATTTTCCCTAATAGCATCTCTATATATATTATATGATTTAAATATTTTTGTTGTTCTTTGTGGAAGTATTTTAGCAAGTTTTTTAGTTTACTGTTTTTCAAACTTAATTGGAAAACCTTCTTTCAAACATGGCGTTCCATTTGTTGTATTTCTAAGAACATCAATAGGTTTAAATGGAGCTAGGTACTTTGGTATTATAAGAGGTCTTGTAGGAATATTTTTCTTTGGTGTCCAAACTTACTTTATATCAAAATCATTAGGATACTTAATTAGAATTTCAATGTTTTCGATTGATAGTAGCCTTCTAGAAAATGACTATCTGTTTTTATTTTTTATGGGTTTAAATCCTATTGATTGGTTAAGTTTATTAATAACTTTGTTTTTTCAATATTATCTTTTTTCAAAAGGACATAAATTTATAAAATCGTTTATAAACTTTTCAGGATTTTTTGTATATTTTGGGATTATATTTTTTACAATTATCTTGTTCTCAGAACACTTTCAACAAATACAAGAAAAATTTTTGGAAATCTTCAAATTCGAGAATATGTTTACTAAAAGTAATGTAGCGCCGTTAATAACAATCACAGGAACAATGTTTGCTTATTTCTCAATAGTAATTTTAAATTTTGGCGATTTTTCAAGATATGCAAAGAGTGAAAAGGAATTAAGTAAAGGAAATCTAAGTTTGCTTTTAAATATGATAATATTTTCTTTTTTAGCGATTTTTATCACTATTGGATCAGATATTGTTATTAATAAAAATCTCTCAGAAGCTGAAAGATTTCTAACAAATCCAACAGATATTATTGGCAAAATAAACAATACTTATATAACAGTTACTTGTCTTATATTTATACTAATTGCATCTCTATCCTCAAATTTAATAGCAAATTATATACCCACTCAAAATGCTTTAATAAATTTTTTACCTAGTAAATTAGGACTTAGAAGCTCAGGAATTATAATAATCTTTGTTGGTTTGTTAGTGGGCTCTCTTTGGCTTTCTATAATAAGCCAACTAGGTATTTTATCATTTATTGATACTCTTGGATCTTTCTTTGGTCCTTTATTTGGTTTAATAATTTGTGATTACTATTCAAAAAAAAATAAGAAAATAATCAATAAAGATATATTTTCATCAAAAAAAGAAAGCTCTTACTTTTACTCAAATGGATGGCATTTAAAAGGTGTATATGCAGTATTCATTGGCTTTATATTTTCTGCAGGCACTATTTGGAACCCAAATCTTAATTTTTTACAATCATTTTCTTGGATATTAGGTGCACTAGTTACATATTCAACCTACTATCTATTAGTAGTAAAGAACCATGAATAAATTTGATCTTAAAAATAAAACGGCAATCATCACTGGGGGAGCACAGGGTTTTGGTTTAGATATTGCAAAAAAATTTTTAGATTATGGTGCTTCCATAAGATTATGGGATATTGATGAAAGCGAATTGAAGAAAGCCAAAAATGAGATAAATAATCCAGGTTTAGAATATGATGTTGTTGATGTTGCAAATAATAAATTTGTATCATCTACTGTTGATAAAATATCCAAAAATTCAAAAATTGATATTTTAATTAATAATGCCGGTATAACAGGCTCAACAGCAGAGCTTTGGAATTATAATATTGATGAGTGGAAAAAAATTGTTGATATTAATCTTCATGGAACTTTTTATTGTTGTAAGGCAGTAGTACCTATAATGATTAAAAATAATTATGGAAGAATTGTAAATATTGCATCAGTATCAGGTAAAGATGGAAATGCAAATGCTAGTGCTTACAGTTCAGCAAAAGCAGGAGTGATTGGCTTAACAAAATCTCTAGGCAAAGAATTAGCCCAATATAATATTGCTGTAAATGCAGTGACTCCAGCTGGTGCCAAAACAAGAATTTTGAACCAAATGTCAAAAGAACACGTCCAGCGTATGCTATCTAAAGTACCTAGAGGTAGGTTTCTAGAAGTTGATGAACTTTCTTCTCTAGTAAGCTGGCTTTCTTCCGAAGAAAACTCTTTTTCGACCGCAGCTGTTTTTGATATAAGTGGCGGTAGATCTACTTATTAGGTTTTTTCTCTGGAAATATAATTTTTTCTGCTTCTCTTTGATTCTCTTTAGCAATTACTGGTGCTAAAATTATAACTGACCAATAGACCAAAAGGGTTATTGCTGTGAGTATTTTCATGAATTGCCCTCATTTTTCTCGCAATTTTCCTTATTAATCTTCTTATCAAATTCATTAAGGCTGTTTTTATCAATCAACCATATTAACGATTTTTCATAAGTATTATCCGAAGCAAGCTTTGTGCATCTCTTTCCAAGCTTTACTGTATGAGTGCTACAGTTTGTCAAAAATAGTAAAAGTATTGTAAATGTAATTAGTTTCATACCATATATCTACACATAGATTTTGATTTTAGATTGTCTTAAAGGTGTCTAAACTATGAAAAATAAATTTTTTTTATTGTATCATTTTGAGCTTAATGTATATGACATCGTTATGAATATTCTATTAAAAGCTATTCTGCTTTTTTTTCTTCTAAACGTACCAGCTATAGCTGAAATAGTGAAGGTTTTTGAATTCACTGATGAGGAATTTAAAGAATTAAAAGTGAGAAAAGTAAAAGGGGAAACAAATTGGTCGTTAGGAAGCAATGAAGAAGGTAATTATATTAGGGGAGAGGCAAAAGGCACTGGATCTGGTTTAGGCAAAGAGCTCATAATCGACCTCAATAAAACACCGTTTATAAATATTACTTGGAAAGTTGAACAAAATTTATCAGGTATTGTGGAAAACTCCAAAAAGGGCCATGACTACGCAGCAAGAGTATTTGTTGTAAAAAAAACTGGATCTACCGCACTTTCTAATAGAGCAATTAATTATGTATTTTCTAGTAATAACAATGTAGGTGAAAATTGGAGTAGCCCATATACAAAAAAGTCTATTGATTACGTTTTATCCACGACTTTAAATAATGATAATAAGTGGGTTTCGGTAAAAGCCAATGTAAAAGAGGATTTTAAGAAACTTCATAATTTGGATGTGAGTGAATTAAATGGAGTAGCAATAATGACAGATACAGATAATTCTAAGAAAAAGGCAGTTGCTTATTACCAAAATATTTATTTTTCAGCAGATTAGATCAAAGATTTACAAATTTTCATATAATTGCTCTTCATTTGTATAAAATATTTTAGTAATTTAATAAATATTATGCTTAAAGGAGAATTTAAAATCAAAATCTATTATGAAGATACAGACTCGGGCGGAGTAGTGTATTACGCAAACTATTTAAAGTTTTTAGAAAGAGCAAGAACTGAAATGATTTCCTCCTTAGGACTTTCTAATCGAAAGTTATTATATGATTATAAAATATTGATCATAGTTAAATCTTGTAAAATCGAATATAAAAAACCTCTAATGTTAGAGGATTTAATCGTTGTAAAATCAAAAATAAAATCAATAAGTAAATCCTCATTCGTAATGGAGCAATTAATAGAAAAAAATGGAATATTAGCATCAGAGTCTGAAGTTGTTTTAGTTACAGTCAATTCATCCGGAAAACCAGTAAAAATTCCAGATATTTTACTCAAAAAATTTAATTAAACTAATTTAAGAACTTTTTTAAATAAATTTGTCATTTTTTTTTCATCTATTCTTCCAGTATTAACATTTCTAGGACTCGGATGATAACAGCCAACCAAAAGAATTTTATTTGTTAATTTATAAACTTTATTATGTTGAAAAATTACTTTTTCACTAAAATTATAATTTGATCGGTAAAAAGACACGCAAGCATCGAAAGCTATTTTACCTAAGGCTACAATTACCTTTAAATTCTTTAAGTTGTAAATTTCTTTATCAAAAAAGTTAAAACAATTATGTAATTCATCTCTTGTTGGTTTATCCTCAGGTGGAACACACTTTAGAGCTGTTGTGATATAGGCATTTTTTAATACAAGACCATCATTAATATGAGTTGAAGTAGGTTGATTTGAAATGTTTGCATTGTGAAGACATTTATATAAAAAATCAGATGATTTATCTCCTGTAAACACTCTCCCAGTTCTTGTTCCACCATGTGCAGCTGGAGCAAGCCCTACAAATAATATTTTACCTTTATCATCACCAAAACCAGTAATTGGCTTAGCCCAATAAGTTTCATTGATGTACTGTTTCCTTTTATTTTTGGCTAATTTTTTTCTAAATTTTACTAATCTCGAGCACTTGTTACATTTTACAATTGAGTTATTTAATTGTGAAAGCATTTACTCATGTTTATCTTTTTCAACAAAAAAAAGAGCAATTAAAAAAATTGCCGTCCAACCAAGTCCTAGAAGAGCTTTTTGAGGACTTGTTTCTGCCCCCCAAAGATCTAGAAATAGGGCCCCAATTACGAGTCCAACAACATAAATAATTATAACTAAACTACTTTTGCTCATCTAATTTTTTTTTCTTAGCTAAAGAAATACCATTTTTTATTTTAAATTCATAAGATTCTTTAAAGCTTTTTAATGTTGAAGTGTTCATTCTTTTTTGAATTTCGATTAAATTGCTAGTTTTCCATTCATTAGTTGTATTTTTATCTTTCCATGATATTTTTTCTTGGCTAGTTCTTGCACAACCCTCACAAAAGCCAGTATCAGGATCCATTTTACAAACACTTATACAAGGAGAAATAATCATTTTTTTTATTCTATCCTATTATTCAGATTGGACAAATCATATCAATATTATATAAAGCAGCAAGAATTATGGGCGAGTGGCGGAATTGGTATACGCGCTAGTCTTAGGAACTAGTGCCGCAAGGCTTAAGAGTTCGAGTCTCTTCTCGCCCACCAAATATTATGAAGGTAACTGTACAAAATAAAAAAGGTTTAAATAAGGATCTAAAGGTCTTAGTTGATAAAAAAACTTTAGAAAAGTACTTAAACGAAAAATATGAAGAGGTCTCAAAGACAGTTCAATTAAAAGGTTTCAGACCTGGCAAAGTTCCAAAGGAGATTTTAAAAAGACAATTTGGAAAAGCAGTTTATGGAGAGGTTTTGGATAAAGTTTTAAAAGAAACTTCAACACAAGCATTATCAGACAACAAAATCAAACCAGCAGGACAACCAAAAATTGATTTAAAATCATTTGGTGAAGATAAAGATTTGGAATATGTAATCTCAGTCACAGAGCTACCTAAAATAGATTTGAAACCATTAGAAAATATTAAAGCTGAAGAATATGAAGTAACAATTGATAGCAAAGAAATCGATAAAAGAATTAATGAAATTGCAAAAAACCAAAAAAATTTTGTTGACGTTGATCCAGCAAAAGTTGCAAATGAAGGTGACCTAGTCGTTTTTGATTATAAAGCAACAGTTGATGGAAATGATTTTAAAGGCAACGAGGGTAAAAATACGCAATTAGAATTAGGGAAAGATCTTTTTATAAAAGGTTTTGACAAACAGTTACTCAAAGTTAAAAAAGATGAAACTGTAGACGTTGAAGTTACTTTGCCTGAAAACTTTCCAGAAAAAGATTTAGTTGGAAAAAAAGCTAAATTCGTTTGCAAAATTATATCAGTCAAAAAGCCAAAAGATGTAGAGATTAATGATGAATTTGCAAAAAATCTTGGAGCTAAAGATTTAAAAGATCTTAGATCATTATTAGAAAAACAAATTAATGAGGAATATAAAAATTCTTTAGGCATGATTACAAAAAAGCAAATTTTAAATCAAATTGAAAAGTATAAAATTGAGGAAATTCCAGAAAATTTAATTGAACAAGAAGTAAAAATATTGTCTCAAGGCTTAAAAGAAGAAGATGCCAAAGCAAAAAAAAAAGAATTTGAAAATAAAGCTAAACAAAGAATTAAAGTTGGTCTTATTCTTAATGAATATGGAGAGCAAAATAAAATTAAAGTTGAAGAAAATGAAATGCAGGCTGAGATCCAAAAACAACTAAGAATGATGCCTGGACAAGAAAAATTTTTGATGGAGTATTATCAAAAAAACCCTTCAGCAGTTGCTAGCCTTAGAGGAAACATTTATGAAGAAAAAATAATTAATTCCATTATTTCCAAATCTAAAACATCTAAGAAAAAAATAAGCAAAGTTGAGGCTGAAAAATTAATAAAAGATCAAAATGAGAAAGACCTTAAAGAAGTAAAAGAAGCTAGTTCATCTAAAGAAAAAGCAAAGACTCCAAAAGCTGATATTTCTAAGAAAACAACTCAAGTTAAAAAAAAAACAACAAAAAAAGTTAGCAAAAAGTAAGCACAAGTTGTATAAAGGTGTCGAATCAGTTTATGACATCAAAAATTTCAGAACATATGAATACTCTTATTCCCATGGTTGTAGAACAATCAAGCAGAGGTGAAAGAGCCTATGATATTTATTCAAGATTGTTAAAAGAGAGAATTGTTTTTTTAACAGGTCCGATTAATGACCAAGTGGCCTCTTTGGCAACTGCACAACTGTTGTTTTTAGAATCTGAAAATCCTAAAAAAGAAATTTATTTTTATATTAATAGTCCAGGAGGATTAGTAACTGCTGGATTAGGAATTTATGACACAATGCAATATATTAAACCTGAGGTATCAACATTATGCATAGGTCAAGCCGCATCAATGGGATCTTTCTTATTAGCTGCGGGAACTAAAGGAAAAAGATTTTCACTCCCAAATTCTAGAATTATGGTTCATCAACCATCAGCAGGATTTCAAGGTCAAGCTACAGATATAGAAATTCATGCAAATGAAGTTCTTGCTTTAAAAAAAAGATTAAATGAAATTTACTCAAAGCATACAGGAAAATCAGTTGATGAAATAAAACAAGCTCTTGAAAGAGATAACTTCATGACACCTGAGAATGCAAAAGATTTTGGATTAATAGATAAAGTTGTGGAGAAAAGAAGTTAAATAACTAGATATAGTTTATCCACAACCTATACTTGATCTCTTAATACAAATTGTAATAAAGTATAAAGATTGATTCGAATAAAAATTTATGAGCAACAATAAAAATATACTTTACTGTTCTTTCTGCGGAAAAAGCCAACACGAAGTAAGAAAGCTAATAGCAGGTCCAACTGTATTTATTTGTGATGAGTGCGTTGAGCTATGTATGGACATTATTAAAGAGGAGAGCAAAGACACCTTAGTAAAACACCAAGACGGACTGCCTTCACCAAAAGAGATTTGTTCAGTTCTGGATGATTATGTTATTGGACAAAATCATGCAAAAGAAGTTTTGTCTGTTGCCGTTCATAATCACTATAAAAGATTAAATTACGAAACCAAAACATCTAAAACAGTAGAATTATCAAAATCAAACATTTTATTAGTTGGTCCTACAGGATGTGGTAAAACTTTATTAGCCCAAACTCTTGCTAGAATTTTAGATGTTCCTTTTACAATGGCGGACGCAACGACTTTAACAGAGGCCGGATATGTCGGAGAAGATGTTGAAAATATAATTTTAAAATTATTGCAAGCTGCTGACTATAATGTTGAAAAAGCACAAAGAGGAATTGTTTATATAGACGAGGTTGATAAAATAAGTAGAAAATCTGAAAACCCATCAATTACAAGAGATGTTTCAGGAGAAGGTGTACAACAAGCTTTATTAAAAATAATGGAAGGTACTGTTGCTAGTGTACCGCCGCAAGGTGGAAGAAAACATCCACAACAAGAATTTTTGCAAGTTGATACAACTAATATATTATTTATATGTGGCGGTGCTTTTGCGGGACTAGATAAAATTATTTCTCAAAGAGATAAAGGTACAGCAATAGGATTTGGCGCTGAAGTGAAAAGTTCAGAGGATAAAAAAACAGGCGAATGGATGAAAACTTTAGAGCCAGAGGATTTGCTTAAGTATGGACTAATACCTGAATTTATTGGAAGACTTCCAATAATAGCTACCTTAGAAGATTTAGATGAAAAATCTCTTATTAAAATATTACAAGAACCTAAAAACTCTTTAATAAAACAGTATCAGGAATTATTTAAATTAGAGGGTACAAAATTGAATTTTAAAGATAGCGCTGTTAAAGAAATTGCCCTTAAAGCAATTTCAAAAAAAACAGGAGCAAGGGGCTTAAGATCTATACTTGAAAATATATTGTTAAAAACGATGTTTGATCTTCCAAGCCAAGAGAACGTAGAGGAAGTTATAGTTGATGCCGGTGCGGCTAAAGGTACATCACAACCAATTGTAGTGCATTCGAAAAACACACAATCCAAAAGCAAAACCAGCAAAACATCAGCTGCATAAATACACCAGTGGCTTAAATAACAGTTAATAATTTACAATTTTCTATTGCAAATTTATTAATTATATCCATATTTAAGTAATGGAACTGAAACAAAGTTATCCCCTATTACCGTTAAGAGACATAGTAGTTTTTCCAAGCATGGTAATACCACTATTTGTTGGAAGAGATAAATCTATCACTGCATTAAATGAGGTGATGAAACATGATAAAAAAATAGTTTTAGTAACTCAAAAAAATTCAGAGGTTGACGACCCTAAAAGAACAGATGTTTTTACATATGGTTGCGAAAGTAACATTTTGCAACTATTAAAACTTCCTGACGGCACAGTTAAAGTTTTGGTTGAGGGAACCAAAAGAGTTAAAATCGTTGATTACAAAGATGATAGTAAATTTATAACTTGTAGTTTTGAATATCTTAATGATCAATATGATAAAAACGAGGATTTGATGCCTCTAGCTAGTACCGCTGTAAGACGTCTTGATAAACTAAACACAATAAACAAAAAAATTTCAAGTGAAACTATAAATAGTATTAAGGAGTTAAAAGACCCATCTTCTATTGCTGATAATATTGCATCACACTTAAATACTACAATTTCAGAAAAACAACAGATTTTTGAAACTGCAGATGTGAAAAAAAGACTTAACGCTGTAATTAAAATCATGGAAAATGAAACAAGTATTATTGGAGTTGAGAAAAGAATAAGAGGTAGAGTTAAAACTCAAATGGAAAAAACTCAAAGAGAGTATTATTTAAACGAACAACTAAAAGCTATCCAAAAGGAATTGGGCGAGATCGAAGATGGAAAAGATGAAACCTCTAACTTAAATAAAGCAATTTTAAAAGCAAAAATGCCAAAAGAAGTCCAAAAGAAGTGTATGGCCGAACTTAAGAAGTTAAGAAATATGAGTCCAATGTCTGCTGAGGCAACAGTAGTAAGAAATTATTTAGATTGGATGATAGACATACCTTGGTTTAAAAAAGATAAAGTTGACATCGACTTAAATAAAGCCTTAAAAATTTTAGATGAAGACCATTTTGGTTTGGAGAAAGTCAAAGAAAGAATTATTGAGTTTTTAGCAGTTCAAAAAAGAATGGAGAAAATCAAAGGTCCTATTTTATGTTTGGTTGGACCTCCAGGAGTAGGAAAAACATCTTTAGGTAAATCTATTGCTAAAGCAACAAACAGGCAGTTTGTAAGAATGTCTTTGGGAGGAGTAAGAGATGAGGCAGAAGTAAGAGGTCATAGAAGAACTTACATAGGTTCATTGCCGGGTAAAATTATTCAAATGATGAAAAAAGCTGGAACAAAAAATCCACTTTTTCTTTTAGATGAAATAGACAAAATTGGAAACGACTATAGAGGTGACCCTTCATCTGCATTGCTTGAAGCATTAGATCCAGAACAAAATACAACCTTTAACGATCATTACCTCGAGGTCGACTATGACTTGTCAGACGTAATGTTTGTGACAACAGCAAATACACTAAATATATTACCACCGCTATTGGATAGAATGGAGGTAATAAGAATACCAGGTTATACGGAGGATGAAAAAATTAATATTGCTAATAAATTTTTATTACCAAAAGCATTAAAAGAAAATGGTGTAAAAAATGGCGAGATGGATTTAATAGATGGAACTATTAAAGAAATTATTAGAAACTATACTAGAGAGTCTGGTGTGAGAAATTTAGAAAGAGAAATTTCCAAAATTACACGAAAAGTTGTAAAAAAAGTCGTTAACGATGAGGAAACGAAAGTTAAAGTGGATCCAAAAAACATTAATGATTTTCTTGGTGTTAAAAAATTTAAATTTGGTGAACTTGAAAACGTAGATAAGGTAGGAATTGTAACAGGTCTTGCATGGACTGAATTTGGTGGAGAAATATTAAAAATTGAAACTGTAAATATGCCAGGAAAAGGTAGAATGCAAATAACAGGAAAACTTGGTGATGTTATGCAAGAGTCGGTTAAAGCTGCAAAATCTTATGTTCGATCCAAAAGTTTAGATTTTGGTATTATACCACCAGTTTTTGAGAAAAAAGATTTTCATATTCATGTGCCAGAGGGAGCAACTCCAAAAGATGGTCCATCTGCTGGTATAGGCATGGTTACATCGATTGTATCTTGTATTACAAAAATTCCTGTAAGAAGAGAAATTGCTATGACTGGTGAAGTAACTATAACCGGCCAAGTTCTACCAATTGGTGGACTTAAGGAAAAGTTACTTGCAGCACACAGAGCTGGTATCAAGCAAGTTTTAATACCAAAAGATAATGAGAAAGATCTAACTGATGTTCCTGAAAAAGTTAAAAAAGATATTAAGATTACTCCTGTCGAAATGGTTGATGACGTATTAAAAATTGCACTTACCAAAGAATTAAAAAGAGTTGATTGGGTTGAAGTAGAAAAAATTTCTGAAGGAAAAAAAGACGACAAATCTCAAGCCAGTATTCAATAATTAATAATTTACTTTAGTAAAACGTTGTTGTATTAGTACCAAACATTTTGGGCGGTTAGCTCAGTTGGTAGAGCATCTCGTTTACACCGAGGGGGTCAAAGGTTCGAGTCCTTTACTGCCCACCAAAATGGGGGGTGTAGCTCAGTTTGGTTAGAGCGATCGCCTGTCACGCGATAGGTCGCGGGTTCGAGTCCCGTCACTCCCGCCATTAAATTGATAATGATTCTCATTACATGAATTGGTCAATAAACTGGCGCTAAAAAACGTGACTAAATTTCACTATTATTATCTAGGAAAATACCTATAAAAATTTATTAAAGCTTAAATATATTATAAATAATAGAACTTTAAATAATTATAAAAACAACTATAGTATGAATCTTATCAAATTTTTCTTATTCTTAAATTTTTAATTATAAAATTATGCTTGTAGATTTTTTAAAAGATTATTTACCGATTATATTATTTTTGATAATTGCACTTATTTTAAGCACAGGTTTCATTGTAGTAAATTTTGCATTTTCACCAAAAAATCCAGACCCTGAAAAGTTATCTGCTTATGAGTGCGGATTTGAACCATTCAATGACTCTAGAATGGAGTTTGATGTTAGATTTTATTTGGTAGCAATACTTTTTATAATTTTTGATTTAGAAATTGCATTTCTTTTTCCTTGGGCAATTTCTCTCGGAAAAATTGGTATATTTGGATTTGTCTCTATGATGATATTTTTATTCATACTAACGATTGGTTTTATATACGAATGGAAGAAAGGTGCTTTAGATTGGGAATAAAATGAAAATTATTGATACTGAAAAACAAGTGCCAGATGAATTTAAAACTTTAGCTAAAGATTTCGCTGAGAAAGGTTTTATAACAACATCAATGGATAATTTAATCAATTGGGCAAGAACTGGATCATTGCATTGGATGACGTTCGGTTTGGCATGTTGTGCAGTTGAAATGATGCAAACTTCTATGCCACGGTATGACCTAGAGAGGTTTGGAGCTGCACCCAGAGCTTCACCAAGACAATCCGATGTTATGATTGTAGCTGGCACATTAACAAATAAAATGGCTCCAGCTTTAAGAAAGGTTTACGATCAAATGCCGGAACCTAGATATGTAATATCTATGGGAAGTTGCGCTAATGGTGGCGGCTATTATCATTATTCATACTCTGTTGTAAGGGGTTGTGACAGAATTGTACCAGTTGATGTGTATGTTCCTGGTTGTCCACCTTCTGCAGAGGCTCTTTTATATGGGATAATGCAATTACAAAAAAAAATACGTAATCACGGATCTTTAGAGAGATAGTATGGAAAATTTAATTAATTTAGAAAAGAAAATTAATTCTCAGCTTACGACTAAAATAAATTCATCAAAAATAAAACATGATCAAATATATTTATCAATTGATAGTCATGATATTATTGATGTAATTCTTTTTTTAAAAACGAATGAAAATACTAAGTTTAAACAGCTGATCGATATTACCGCTGTAGATTATCCAGAAAAAGATCAAAGATTTAAAATTGTCTATTTGCTATTAAGTCATGAATTTAACACTAGAATAATTGTAGAATTTGAAATTACAGAAGGAGAGAAAATCCCTTCATTAACAAAAATTTTTCCTTCTGCAAATTGGATGGAAAGAGAAGTATTTGATATGTATGGAATAGATTTTAAAGATCATCCAGATTTGAGAAGAATTTTGACTGATTATGGTTTTCAGGGTTTTCCATTGAGAAAAGATTTCCCGATAACAGGACACAATGAAGTAAGATACAGTGAAGAATCAAAAAAAGTTGTCTATGAGCCTGTAAAACTAGAACAAAATTATCGAAATTTTGATTACGAGAGCCCTTGGGAAGGGACTAAATATATTAAAAAACAAACTGAAAAATAAATGGCAAAACAAACTAAAACTTTAAATTTAAATTTTGGCCCACAACATCCAGCTGCTCATGGAGTTTTAAGATTAATTTTGGAATTAGATGGTGAGGTTGTTGAAAAAGCAGATCCCCATATAGGTTTGCTTCACAGAGGAACAGAAAAATTAATAGAAAACAAAACCTACTCACAAGCGGTACCATACTTTGATAGATTAGATTATGTAGCCCCAATGAACCAGGAACATGCATTTGCATTAGCTATAGAAAAGATATTAAAAATCGAAGTGCCAATAAGAGCACAATTTATAAGAGTTATGTTTTGTGAAATAGGAAGGATACTGAGTCATATTTTAAATATAACAACTCAAGCACTTGATGTTGGTGCTCTTACCCCGTCATTATGGGGATTTGAGGAAAGAGAAACTTTAATGACTTTTTATGAGAGAGTTTCCGGGTCAAGATTGCATGCGAACTACTTTAGAGCTGGTGGCGTCCATCAAGATATGCCAAGAGGATTAGATGCTGATATTTTTGAGTTTACAAAAAAATTTCCAAAAATAATTGATGATTTAGAGAGCTTACTCACAGAAAATAGAATTTTTAAACAAAGAAATGTTGATATTGGAGTTGTTTCAAAACAAGACGCTTTAGATTATTCTTTTTCAGGTGTTATGTTGCGTGGGTCAAACGTACCATGGGATTTAAGAAGATCGCAACCGTATGACTGCTATGATCAAATAGATTTTAAAATTCCTGTTGGTAAAAACGGCGATTGTTATGATCGTTACCTTTGCAGAGTCGAAGAAATGAGGGAAAGTGTAAAAATTATAAATCAATGTTTAGAGAAAATGCCAAAAGGTCCAATTAAATCAATGGATGGAAAAATTTCACCACCACCAAAAAAAGAATTAAAAGAATCTATGGAAGCATTGATACATCATTTTAAGCTTTTTACTGAGGGTTATAGAGTTGAAAGAGATGAAATTTATACTGCTGTTGAAGCACCAAAAGGTGAATTTGGAGTTTACTTAATATCCGATGGTTCTAGTAAACCGTATAAATGCAAAATAAGAGCTCCAGGTTTCTCTCACCTGCAAGCTATGGATTATTTGATCAAAGGACATATGCTTGCTGATGTACCAGCAGTATT
>CACGON010000013.1 GCA_902574695.1 uncultured Pelagibacteraceae bacterium
AACCTGTAAAAAATCCTAAAAATAAAAATTCCATATTTATTTATTATTTCTTATTTTCTAAAAAAGATATAATTTAATTCAAATGAACAAACGTACTGTAATTGATCCAAAAAAATTATCTTTTGAACCATTTGATAATTATGGTGAGCCAATAAAGGGAATGAGTTGGCACAAAATTAGTTATGATAAAGAAAAAGGGCAAGGAAGTTACATTTTAAAAATGGATCCTGGATCTAAAAGTGTTCCGCATGAACATGTGAACTATGAGGAGTTTTACATGTTAGAAGGAGAGTTGATTGATGTAGACGGAAAAATTTTTAAAAAAGGAGATTTTGTAAGCTTTGAACCCGGGACTACACACTCATCTCATACAAATAATGGTTGTTTAATTTTAGTTTTTATGAGATCAAGAAATAAAACAATTTAAATAAAACTTTCTTTTATGATTGGAATACTTGGTGGAATGGGAACTCAAGCAGGTCTAGATTTCTGTAATAAGATAGCTGTGCTAAATAGAGGAAAGTCAGATCAACAATATCCAAAATTTATTCTTTATAATAAATCAGACACACCAAGAAGACCTGAAAATTTAAAAAAATATTACAATGTTTTAAAAGAATTGGTTAAAGGATGTTTATTATTACAAAAAAATAAATGTAAATTTATAGTCATGCCATGTAATACAGCTCACTATTGGCATGAAGATATTCAAAAAAAAATAAAAATACCTTTAATAAGTATGCCAAAAGAAGTTTATCTTCATGCAAAAAGAGCGTGTAGGAAAAATTCTAAAATCGGTATTTTGTGTACAGAAGCTACAATTAAAACAAAAGTATATAGTAAATATTTCGATAAAGGATTTAAATTAGTTTCTCCTGGAAAAAATTTACAAAAGAATAGTGTTAATAAAGCTATCAAATATGTAAAAATGGGAAAAGTAAAAGAAGCTGAAAAAGCACTTAAGCCTGCTGTAAACTATTTAATAAAAATTAAATGTAAAAAAATAATTTTAGGATGCACAGAGTTACCAATAGCTATTTTTGCTTATAAATCATTTAAAAAAATTAGAGAGTCAAAGATATTTATAGATCCAAATTTGCTTTTAGCTCAAGTCTCAATGCAAAAGTATTTTAAAAATGATAGATAATAATAACCTACCTAGTAAATTTCAATTATATTTAAGAAGATTAATTTATTTTTTAACTCAAGAAAAATTTTTTAAAAAGCTCAACTATGATTGGCACAAAACTTCAAATAGATTTGATATTATAAATGCTATAATTGATAAAAAAAAATTTACTAGCTATTTGGAAATTGGCTGCCAGGCCGATGTAAATTTTTCAAAAGTAAAAGTTCAAAATAGAATAGGTGTGGATCCACAGTCAGGTGGAACTCATAGAATGACGAGTGATGAATTTTTTAGGCAAAATAAATCTACTTTTGATTTAATATTTATTGACGGTTTACACATTTATGAGCAAGTAATTAAAGATATTGATAATTCTTTAAAAGTACTCAACAAAAATGGAATTATATTAGTTCATGATTGTCTTCCCTCAAAAATTTGGCATCAAACTATTCCTCAAACACATTCAAGCTGGAATGGTGATGTTTGGAAATCTATTGTAAAATCTAGATCGACAGATGATATTGATACTTTTACTATAAAGGCAGATCAAGGATTAGGGTTAATTTTTAAAAGAAAAAATACAGATTTATTAAATCATAAAATCACAAATTTTAAAAAACTGACTTTCAAAGATTATTATCAAAATCATGAAAAATTTATGAGACTTGTTAATGAAGAGGAAATATTTGAATTAATAAATTAAAACCAACAACCTTAATTAAAGATTGTTGGTTTTTAAATATTCACTTAATTTATTTGGATGGATCTGGTACTTTTCTCAAATAAGGTTTAATTGCTTTCCAGCCATTTGGATATAATTTTTTAGCTTCGTCATCCTTTACAGCAGGAACAATAATAACTTCTTCACCTTTTTTCCAATCAGCTGGTGTTGCAACTTTATGCTTAGCAGTAAGTTGCATTGAGTCTATTGATCTTAATAGTTCTAAAAAGTTTCTTCCTGTAGCCATTGGGTAAGTTAAAAATAGACCAATCCTCTTATCTGGTCTAATAATAAATACGGTTCTAACAGTTTGATTATCTACGGCAGTTCTGCCCATAGATGTTGTTCCAGCGTCACCTTCTAACATGTTATAAAGTTTTGCGATCTTTAAATCCTCATCAGCAATAATGGGATAATCTGGTTTATTTCCAGTTACATCTTTAATATCCTCTAACCATTTTACATGATCTGAAACTGGATCTACACTAAGACCAATTACTTTTACATTTCTTTTGTCAAATTCTGGTTTTAATCTTGCTAGCGAGCCTAATTCGGTTGTGCAAACAGGAGTAAAATCTTTTGGATGTGAAAATAATACGCCCCAACTATCACCAAGCCATTCGTGAAAAGAAATATCTCCAATTGTTGTTTTAGCTTTAAAATCTGGAGCTAAACTATTTATTTTTAGTGTCATTTACTTTTTCCCCCTTATTAAATTTGTTTTAAAATATAATTATATGAAAGATTGAATAATGATGCAATTTTTAATAATATTAAAATGTATGATCTTTAAGCAATTATTTGATACTAAGTCTTCAACTTATACGTACATTCTTGCTAGTGATAAAGGACGAGAAGCTTTAATCATAGATCCAGTAATTGAACATACAAATAAATATATAGATGTTTTGAATGAGTTAAATTTAAAACTAGTCAAAGTAATTGATACTCATATCCACGCAGATCATGTTACTGGTTTGAATGAATTAAGTAAAAAAACTAATTGTACTAAAATCATGGGCGAAAAATCAAAATCAGAAGTTGTTGATTTATACGTAAAAGAAGATGACAAAATCAAAATTGAAAATATTGAACTTAAAGTTCTTTATACTCCTGGTCATACAGATTGTTCATATAGTTATTTAATGAAAGATAGAGTATTTACTGGTGACACATTGTTAATTAATGGAACTGGTAGAACAGATTTTCAAAATGGAAGTGCGAAAGATCAATACGACTCTCTATTTAATAAGCTCTTAAAGTTGCCTAAAAACACAATTGTATTGCCTGCTCATGATTATAATGGCAAAACATCATCTACGATTGGTAGTGAGATAAATAATAATCCTAGATTACAAGTAGATTCTGTTGATCAATATATTGAAATAATGAATAATTTAAAACTAGCTAATCCAAAAATGATGGATATAGCAGTTCCAGCTAATGTTAAAGGTTTAACTGCAGATCAACTATAGTTTAGCGTCAATTTAAGTATTGAATTCTAATATTGAACAATTATATGTCTTTTATGCCTTGCGAAAATTTAAAATGCAAATGCTCAAATTGTATGAATGACAAATGCAGATGTGATGGTACAATTGCATGTCGTTGTAAACCTGAAGAAACTTCTTGTTGTTGTAATAAGTAGTTTTTGAAATCCAAAAACAATTAAATATGAATGATTTTTTAGAATCGATTATTAAAAGAGACCCTGCAGCAAAATCTAAGCTATATGTTATTTTAACGTATCCAGGTGTAAAAGCTGTATTCTTTCATAAAATTGCAAATTTTTTCTCAGTTGCTAAATTTGATTTAATAGCGAGAATAATTTCTCAACTTTCAAGATTTTTAACTGGAATAGAAATTCATCCAAAAGCAAAAATAGGAAAAAATCTTTTTATTGATCATGGTATGGGAGTTGTAATAGGTGAAACTTCTGATATTGGAGATAATGTAACTATCTATCATATGGCTACACTTGGTGGAATTTCCCCAAGTATAAATTCTGACGATCAAAGAAATACAAAACGACACCCTACCTTAATGAACAATGTTGTTGTTGGATCTGGGGCACAAATATTAGGTCCAGTTGTTGTAGGTAGAAATGCAAAGATTGGAGCTAATGCTGTTGTTACAAAAAATGTTCCTGAAAATGCAATTATGGTTGGTATTCCAGCTAAGAATGTTGGCGAAAGTTCGGTTGATGACGAAACATTTAAACCTTATGGAATTACAGAACAAAGTGATAAAAATTAAATGAAGAATTCGATAAATAATTTTATTGATGGTATTGGAAATACACCCTTAGTCAAACTTAAAGCTGCATCAGAGGTAACAGGATGTAACATTTATGGTAAAGCAGAATATTTAAATCCTGGTGGTTCTGTAAAAGATAGAGCTGCACTTGCATTAATAAGAGATGCAGAAGAAAAAAAATTAATTTCTAAAGGTGGTACAATTGTTGAAGGTACTGCCGGAAACACTGGTATAGGGTTATGTTTAATTGGAAACTCAATTGGATACAAAACAGTAATTGTAATGAATGATAATCAAACTCAAGAAAAAAAAGATATGCTTAAAAATATTGGAGCAGATTTGAGATTGGTACCACCTAAACCCTATAAAGATGATGGAAACTACGTAAAAGTTGCTGGAAGATTAGCTGATGAATTGCGAAGTTCAAATAATCATGGAGTTGTGTGGGCAAATCAATTTGATAACACTGCAAATCTTAAAGGGCATTATGAGTCTACAGGTCCAGAAATATGGAGTCAAACTGACGGAAAGGTAGATGGATTTGTTTGTGCTTCTGGAACTGGTGGAACAATTGCTGGGGTAAGCAGTTACTTAAAAGAAAAAAATAAAGATATTAAAATTTATCTTTCTGATCCAACTGGTTCATGTCTTTATAATTATATAAATAGTGGTGAATTAAAAAGTGAAGGTGGCTCAATTACTGAAGGTATTGGATCAAGTAGAGTTACTGCAAATTTTGCAGAAGCAAAAATTGATGGTGCATTTTCTATAAGTGATAATGAGTCTTTACCAGTTTTATTTGATCTGATTCAGAATGAGGGATTAAGTTTAGGAACAAGTTGTGGGGTGAATATTGCAGGCGCCATAAGACTTGGTAAAGAATTAGGGCCAGGAAAAACAATTGTGACGATACTCTGCGACAAGAGTGATAAATATAATAGCAAATTATTTAATAAAAAATTCCTTCAAGAAAAAGGTTTACCGTATCCAAATTGGATATAATTGATATATTATAGTCAATTATGAGATTAAAAGATTGTCATAACTTTGCAGATTTTAGAAAGCTTGCTGAAAAAAAACTACCCTCGCCTATTTTTCATTATATAGATGGCGCTGCGGATGATGAAATTACATATAAAAGAAATACGAGTGCATTTGATGATGTAGATTTGGTCCCAAATGTTTTAAGAGGTGTAGAAAACATAGATCTTTCAACAACAATATTTGGTAAAAAATTAGATTTACCTTTTTATTGTTCCCCAACAGCTTTGCAAAGATTATTTCATTATGATGGTGAGAGAGCGGTTGGTAAAGCGGCACAAAAATTTAATACTATGTTTGGTGTTTCAGCATTAGCAACTGTTAGTGTCGAAGAAATATCATCAATGATTGACACTCCAAAAATGTTTCAATTTTATTTTCATAAGGACAGAGGGCTTAATGATTCTTGCTTAGAAAGAGCAAAAGCAGCAAAATTTGATGTAATGGCTTTAACAGTGGATACGATAACAGGTGGAAATCGTGAAAGAGATTTAAGAACAGGGTTTACTTCTCCACCTAAACTAACTTTATCAAGTTTATATAGTTTTGCGACAAGACCTATGTGGGGGATAAATTATTTAACAAAAGGAAAATTTGAATTACCTCATCTTCAAGATTTCGTTAAAGAGGGCACGAGTACAAATTCATCAATTGGTAATTATTTTTCAACAATGTTAGATCAGTCTATGAATTGGAATGATGCTGAAAAATTATGCTCTAAGTGGGGTGGTCATTTCGCACTCAAAGGAATTATGAGTGTCGAGGATGCAAAAAAAGCAGTTGATATTGGATGTACAGGAATAATGGTTTCGAACCATGGTGGAAGACAACTTGATGGATCAAGATCACCCTTTGATCAGTTAGCAGAAATTGTAGATGCTGTTGGTGATAAGATTGATGTTGTTTGTGAAGGTGGTTTTCAAAGAGGAACTCATATGCTTAAAGCTTTATCAATTGGTGCAAAAGCATGTGCGGGTGGAAGATTATATCTTTATGCATTAGCAGCTGCGGGTCAAGCAGGAGTTGAAAGAGCTTTGGGTCAATATAAAACTGAATTAGAGAGAGATATGAAGCTTATGGGTTGTACGAAAATTAGTGAATTAAACAGAAACAATCTAAGATTCCGAAACTTATAATAATTCAATTAAATAAAGCTTTGCGATTTTAACATATCACAGCGTCAGTTTTCACACTTTATAATAAATACTTAGCATTTTATTCTTAATATCAGGAGAGATAAATATGAAAAAAATATTTTTGGTTTTAATATTCTTTATTTTTACTAATTCAGCTAATGCTGAAACTTTAAGTAAAGAAAATAAAGACAAAGCATGGAATTGTGTTGGAATTTATATGGCAAATTACTTTTTGCCCTCAGGGGAAAGTTTTGAGTATGGCATGAAAGAAAAATCAATGGCATCAGTTAAGGTTTGGAAAGAATATGCTTTAGAAATTGGAATAAATGAAAAGACATGGGATGACGGTGTTAACAAAGCAGTAGATAAATATTATGGATCTAAATATGATGAGAAATTAACTGAAGGTTGTCATAAGTTTTTAGAAAGCACAATTCCAAATGGTGAAGATAGAGTAAAGAAAGTAGCTCAAACATTATATTAACAAAGGAGAAAAATAGAAAATTGTAGATATGTCTGGATATGTTATTGCTCAAATTAAAGATATAAAAGATAAAGAAATTTATAAACAGTATGTAAGTAAAGTAACTCCAATAGTTGAGAAATTTGGCGGAAAGTTTCTTGTCAGAGGTGGTGAATTCCAAACTGTTGAAGGTAATTGGGAACATACAAGAAATATCTTAATTCAGTTTCCATCTTACGAAAAAGCATTAGAATGGTATAATTCAGATGAATTAAAGCCGGTAAAACAAATGAGATTGGATAATTCAACAAGCAATTCAATAATAATAAAAGGAGTATAAAATGTCGATTATAGAAAAGATGACAAAAATACTAAACGATGGAGATATGGCTGCAGCTGAACAGCTAATTCATGATGACTATCAGTTTCCAATGCACTCATCTGGTAAAAAATTAAGTAAAGCAGATGTAGTAAAATGGGTTGGTATGAAAGATGTAAAAAAGGAAAGAGTAAGAGTGCTTTTTGAAAACAACGAAGTTGGATTTGAGCATTCTTTTGTTAGTTTTAATGATGGTAACAAAGAAGCAGTAATGACTTTTTATAAATTTAAAGATGGTAAAATTATACATCAAGAAACTGGAGCAACAAAATTACCAAAATAAGTATAAAATGATGAAAAAGTTTTTTATCATTTTTATTTTCTATATTTTTGCTCAATCAGCTAGTGCAGCTGACAAACAAATATCTGAGTTAAATAACCTATTTGCTCAGTTAAAAGTTTTAAGTAACCTAGAAGAGGCCAAAAAAGTTGAGGATAAAATTTGGCAGTTATGGACTACACATCCATCAGAAGACACCTTGACTGAGCTTTTGGCAAAAGGCTCTGAGTATATGATGAAAAATCAATTAACTAGTGCACATAATGTTTTTTCTAAAGTAATTGAATTGGACCCTAAATGGGCTGAGGGATGGAATAAAAGAGCAACCGTTCTATATATGATGGGAAACTTTGAATTATCACAAAATGATATTGATATGGTTTTGAGTTTAGAAAAAAGACACTTCGGTGCACTTTCTGGTCAAGGACTTGTTCAAACAGCGCTTGAAAATTATGAAAAAGCAATTGATAGTTATATCGAGGCACACAAAATTTATCCATCATCACAGTCTACTTTACAAATGATTGAACAATTAAGTATTTTACTTCAAAAAGAGAGTATATAATACTTAATGGCAAATATTTCAGCTTATTTAATTTTAATTGTTGCAGTTGTGCTTGGTACTGCTGCTAATGGTTTTGCAAAAAGCGCTCAGGGATTTACATTGTTAATTCCGACCTTATTAACTGCAGTAACAATTGTTGCCTGTATGTATACTTTGTCTTTAGTAATGAAATCTATTCCAGTTGGTGTAACGTATGCTTCTTTTGCTGGTCTTTGTATAATAGCGACTATTGTTGTTGGAGTTGTCAAATTTAATCAGGTGCCTGATCTTTATACTATTCTTGGAATGGTGTTAATTATATCGGGTGTTTTGATTGTAAATTTAATAGGTAAAACTAATTAAAAACCCATTCTTGACCAATTGACTTTATCCTGATTTTTATTTTTGAATTTTTTAATTTCACTCTTAGAAGGTTTTTTAAAAATATATATTAGTGTAAGCGCAACTCCAAAGAATGCCAGTAAACTATAACAAAAATTCATAATACTTTAATAATATTAAAAAAAATAATTACAATATTAAATATTGTGCATTTTTGTCATACTAACAATTAACAGGTAATTCAAAACTTCCATCTTCTTTTGCTTTTATAGTAAACTCTTCGAGAATATTTTTATTATTTAATTTTGAATAAAGATGAGGGAAAATTTGACCATCTTTTGACAATTCCCATTTTAAATTTTTAAGATTTTTTGATGAAATTTTTAAAATAATTAAATCTTTTTGATATTTAAAATATTTATTTAAAGTTCCTATTAATTGATCTTTCTTTGAAAAATGAATAAATCCATCGATAATATCTTTTTCAGTCCCAAAAAAATAATCACTATTTCTTAATTTTTCACACTCATGAATACTGAGAATTTTATAAATATATTCATCTTCCATTTGAATGAAAAATTTAGGAATTGGTTTTACCTAAAGTATTTATCAGTACAACTCCAATAACGATTAAAGAGATCCCTAATATCCCATAAATATTTGGCATCTGATTGTATTTAATAAGACCAAAGATGGCTATGGCTGTAATGGTTAGTCCACCGTATGTTGCATAAGTAAATCCAACAGGTATTACAGACATTGCTTTTGAAAGGGAAAACATGCAACAAAACATAAAAAATAAACATGCTGCTGTAGCGCTAAAGTTTGTAAAACCATTAGATATTTTAGCAAAACTATTTGCACTTATTCCTGTTATAATTCCAACTGTTAAAAAAATATATCCTGATAAAACCGTCATAAATTTTATTTAAAATAAACTATAAGTTATTTATAAATTTTATCTACCTCTACCTGATAAGCTTCTACAAGTTTATTATTCTGGTTTGCAATTCCTACAACATCTATCATTTCTTTTATCATCTGATCTGATGCTCCTTTTTTCTTTGCGGCAAAGGTGTGTGATTTTATACAGTATTCACAACTATTAGTAATTGATACAGCCACGTATATTAGTTCTTTCGTAACTGGATCTAACGCACCTTTTTTCATAATTTGTTTTAGACTATTCCAGGTTCTTTCAAGATTTTCTGGGTTATGGGCTAAAGATTTCCAAAAATTTGGAATTTTTTTTATTTTTCTTGTTTTTTTTATATCATCAAAAATTTTTTTTACTTTACCATTTTTAGTGTTATCTTTTATTGGTTTAAATATATTCATGAATCCTCCTTTTTATAATTTAAGAATATCAGTTTTAAATTTTGAATACAAAATCTCTGAATACTTGTTCATATTTTTTATATTTGCTTGTGCTGCTTTATCAAATTTTTCAAGTGCACCTTTTCCAAGTTGTTTCTCTAGAGCTGATTTATATTCGGGTACACAACCCCATTCATTTACTGTTGTATCCTTAATTTCAATATGAAATTGAATACCGTAGGCATGATTTTGATACTTAAAGATTTGATATTTTGTTTCAGAAGAAGAAGCTAATAATTGAACATCATTGTTATTTTCTAAACCCTGGACCTCGTAAGAATGCCATTGTAGTGATTTAATTTGAGTTGGAAATTCACTAAATAATTTGTCGCTCTCTTTACTTTTATTAAAGTTAATATCTAGAATTCCTATTTCAGGTATTTTAGACTTAACAACCCTTCCTCCAACAACCTCACCTAAAAGTTGACATCCTAAACAAAAACCTAAATAAGGTTTTTTTAAGTCAACAACATATTCTTTTATCTTTTTTTTTTCCTCAATTAACCACGGGTGTTCTTTTTCCATCCATGTGTCCATGGGCCCACCCATGCAAAACATTGCATCATATGATTGTAAATTATTTGGTATTTTTTCACCTTCATCCAGTTCAATAGTCGTTAATTCAGCTTCATCATTGATCATCAAATCCTTTATATATCCAGGATCCTCAATTTTTATATGTTGTAAAATTAATATTTTCATTCTTTTAAAGCGCAGGCTTTAAAAGTTTTAACATTTTTTTATGAATAGATCTATTTGCAGATATTAAAACATTTCCAGCTTTTGTTGCGCTTCTATTATCCCAAGTTGAGGCAATACCTCCCGCAGCATTAATAATTGGTATCAATGGATGTATATCCCAAACTTTATTCATGCATTGTATAACTACATCAATCCTTCCTTCACATAGATGGGCATAACTTAATGCATCAGCACAAGGAAATTGCATTAATTTCAAAACTTTAGGAATTTTTTTTTGTCTATTGATTGATAACCAACCATGAAATGCTCCAGCAACCTTTATATTTTGTATAGAGGCGTTTTTATTAACTTTTAATTTCCTTTTTTTTCCATTTTCAACTACATAAGCAACTTTGCTAGATGCATTAAAATAATATTTTTTAAGTTTGGGAAAATTAGCTAAACCTAAAATTGGATAGTCTTTATAATTAAGAGAAATTAAGTTACTCCAAGTGGGGTTACCAATTACATAAGATCTAGTTCCATCAATTGGATCTATAATCCATTTAAAGTCACTTGAGGTTTTTTTATAACCATATTCCTCCCCAATTATTTCATGTAATGGAAATTTTTTTTTTATTTTGTTTCGTATAAATTTTTCAAAAGCTTTATCTGAACTTGTAACAGGGTCGTAGCCTTTTCCTTTTAATTTGTTTACAACTTGAAACGGTTTATCCAATTTTGAATAATAATATTTGGTCAAATCTTTGGCTAGTGTATTTAAAAAATTAGCGAAAAATCTTAATTTTTTTGAGTTTAATTTTTCCATGAAGACGACATACTATTTATCTTGATTAAAGTAAAATTTCAAATAATCCTTAATAAATATTATGAAAATCGAATTAAACAACAATAAAGTTTTTTTTAATAATGGCTCGTCTGTAGAAGAAATACATCCTTTTTGGTTAAGAGAACGAGCTAATGGAGAAAAATTTTTAGATAAAGGAACACAGCAAAGACTATTTGATCCAACTTCTTTAAATGTAGAGATAGGTATCAAAAAGGCACAAATTAAAAATCAAATTCTAGAAATAGATTTTAATGATGGTGTGAATTCAAAACTTAATATTGAGTCAATTGCCCAGGAGTTTAATAAAAAAGATAACGATATACATTCAATTGAAAAAGTAAAATGGGACTCAAAATTAAAAACAATAAAAAACTTTGAGTTTAAGCAAGATCTTTTTGAGTCTAAAGATATGTTTAATATCTTAATGTCTTTTTACAAATATGGTTTTGTAATAATTAAGAAAGTTCCAACCCAAGACAATTATTTAGTAAAATTTGCAAATTCTATAGGCAGTGTAAGGAGAACAAATTTTGGAGAACACTTTAATGTAAAATCCATACCAAATCCAAATGATTTAGCTTATACTTCTTTACCATTAGCGCCACATACGGACAATCCATATAGAAATCCTGTGCCATGTATACAAATTTTACATTGTATAATTAATGAAGTTAAGGGAGGTTTTTCTACTTTAGTTGATGGATATACCGTTTCAGAAATATTAAAAAAAGAAAACCCAGAATTTTACGATATTTTAACCAAAGTAAAAGTACGTTTTAAATTTATTGATAAAGATGTAGTTCTCGAAGATTGGTCTGAATTAATTAAGCTAGATGAGAATAAAAATTTTAAACAAGTAAGATTTAGTCCAAGACTTGACTATGTACCAATTTTAGAAAAAAAAGAATTAGATTTATATTATAAAGCTAGAAAAAAAATATCTGATTTATACAATTCAGCAAAATTTAGAATTGAATTTAAGCTTGAGCAAGGTGATTTGTTAATGATGGATAATCATAGATTGTTACATGGAAGGACTGAATTTGATGTTAATGAAGGTAGCAGATTCTTACAGGGTTGCTATATCGAGTTTGATAGCACAGAAGGTAAATTAAGACATATTAAGCGTAAATTTAATTTATAAACTTTCAATTTCTTTTTCTGCTTTTGAAATAGATTTTTCATAATTAATAGCCATCTGATCAGCAGAAATAATTTTAATATCGGTAATACCAAAGAAATTTAACATTAATGTAAGCCATGGTGTTAAAAAATCTTCTTTGCTCCCAATTTTTGTCCCTCCGGAAGTTATAACTAAAAAAGCCTTTTTGTTTTTAAGCAAACCAATTCTTTGTCCATCTGGAGTGTATTTAAAAGTAGTATCTACTCTTGCAGCAAGATCAGACCAAGCTTTTAAAGTTGCTGGAGGGCCAAAATTATATATAGGAGCAGATATTATTATAATATCGCTTTCTTTTAATTCTAAAACTAGTTTATCTGACAGTTCGAACATTTTTTTATGACTTTCATTCTGTTTATCCTCTGGTATTTTCATTCCAGATTCTGTTAATCCAGAAACAAAAAGCATTTCATCATCTAAATCTCTATAAATAACTTCATCATCAGGTTTTTTTATTTTATTTAAAAGTTTTTTTGCAAGTTGTCTTGATGTCGACCCTTCTTTTCTGGCGCTTGAATCTATTTGATATATTTTCATAAATTATCCTATATTTTGTAAGAAAGGTAAGTATCTTAATAAATAAAATCCCAGCGCTTGCAACTGATTTGTTAAAATTAATATGCCAGTAAGCAATAGTAAAATGCCACCTGTTTTAATAATGATATTCATTTTTTTCTTGATATTTTTTGAGATTATCAAAAACTTTTGTAGTAAGTAACCTGACAAAATAAATGGAATAGCTAATCCCATTGAGTAAAAAAATAAGAGTAATACCCCTCTATTTATATTATCTTCTGTAGAGGCCAAGGCTAATATTGATCCTAATATAGGACCAATGCATGGCGTCCACCCAAATCCAAAAGCGAACCCTATTAATATTGGACTAAATAATCCAATATTACTGTTTGTATGTATTCTTTTCTCATAATTTAAAAAACTTATATTTATTAAACCTAATATTTGCAGTGAAAAAACTATAATTATAAGGCCAGCAAAAATTCTTAGTTCATAAGAATTGTTAAGTAATAATTTTCCAATATATGTTGCTGCCGCACCAAAAATAATAAATACAATAGAAAAACCCAAAGTAAAAAGTAAAATAGGAACTAAATTAATATTTTTTTTTTCAATTAATTCATTCAAAGAACTTCCGGAAACATAGGATATATAACCTGGGATTAGAGGCAAAACACATGGTGATAAAAAACTTAATAAACCTGCACCAAAAGCAATAAATAATTCTATCATCTAGCCAGTATTCTTCATTGCTGCTGATATTCCTGCTATAGATGTCATCATAGCGTCATTAAGATATTTTCTTTCATCAGCTTTAAGACCTTTTTTTGACATTTTATTCATAACAACAGCTTGAAGTATATTTAATACCTCGGAATATATATTTCTTACTAAAACAGTTGTCCTAAACTTTTTTCTTTGATTAACAATTTCTTTAGGAGTTATATATTTGTTTAGTCTTTTAATTATATCAAATTCAGATCTAAGCTTATCACCAACGTCTTTTAATTTTTTATCAGCAAGATTATTTTCATATACCTCAGAGATTTCTGGGTCTACTTTTGAAATTACCATATCTAAAATATCCATTGTTGAATTAAAAAAAGGCCAATTTTTTTCCATATCAGTTAATATTTTCTTATATTTTTTTACTGATGAATATTTTAAAGCATCACCTGTTCCTAACCATGCTGGTAACATCAAACGTATTTGTGTCCAAGCAAACACCCAGGGTATAGCTCTTAAGCTTTGAATATTATCAACATTTTTTCTCTTAGAAGGCCGAGAGCCAATTGATAATTTTCCTAAAGCTAAGTGAGGTGTAACAGTTTTGAAATATCTTATAAAATCTGAATTTTCATTTATATTTTTTCTATAAGCTTTAGTTGAAATCTTTGTCATATTTTCAATTAAATTTCTCCAATTATCTTTTGGGTGTGGAGGTGGGTTAAGAGTAGCTTGCATAACTGCCCCTATATAACTACATAAATTATATTTAGCTAATGGCTCATAGCCATATTTTTGTTGTATCATCTCTCCTTGGTCTGTAATTCTTATACGGCCATAAACAGATTGAGGAGGTTGAGATCTCATTGTTGCTTGAATTGGCCCGCCGCCTCTTCCAGCTGAGCCGCCCCTACCATGAAAAAAAGTAAGATCAATTTTATATTTCCTAGCTATGGCTAATACTTCTTCTTGAAGTTTATATTGATGCCAACTCGCAGATAATTTACCAGCATCTTTGCTTGAGTCTGAGTATCCAATCATTATTTCTTGTTTGTGATTAATTAGTTTTCTGTACCAAGCTAATGAAAAAAGTTTATTCATTATTGATTTTGCATTTTTAAGATCTTGTAATGTTTCAAAGAGTGGAACCACCCTTAATTTTTCTTTTATATTTGCCTCTTTTTGCATCAAATAAACTGCTAATATGTCAGACGCCGCAGAAGTCATTGATATAACATATGCACCTAAACACTCTGTGGGTTCATCAGCTAAAATTTTGAATGTAGACCAAACTTCTTGATTCTCCTTATTTTTAAAATCGAAAATACTAAAATTTCTTTTGCTTTTATTCATTGCATTAGACAAATATTTTATTTTTTTTTCTTCATCCCACATAAAATAATTAGAATTATTTTTTTTCTTTATGAACTCAGCTATTAATTGTGAATGTCTTGAAGACTCTTGTCTG
This sequence comes from uncultured Pelagibacteraceae bacterium, assembly GCA_902574695.1. GTDB lineage: Bacteria > Pseudomonadota > Alphaproteobacteria > Pelagibacterales > Pelagibacteraceae > Pelagibacter. The sequence goes on from CACGON010000013.1 coordinate 15,090, forward strand.
ATATCAAGTTTTGCAAGGTTAATACCAAAGCATTTTGCTCTTCTCATCAAATCAAGTAACTCACCGCTTGCAATATTTTCACTTTGATTTTGCTCTAAGGACTCTCTTACTACTCTTAACGGTTTAAGTATTTCTTCTTTAGACGATAAAAGTTTATGTTGTTTAAGAGGTTTTTTTGCAATCAGATGTCTTTCTATTAATCTATGTGTCTTTCTCATTTTATCTCTTAGGGGTCTTAAAAAAACTCTGTAGGGTTCAAACGTTTTACCGGTTTTTCTTAATATTTTTTTTGAGCACTTTTCCATTGAAAGTCCTCTTATTAATTTTGTTAATTCCTTTTCATAAAGTTTAGCTGCTTCCCATCTCGATAGAAGTATAACCTCTTTTGTAATAGCAGCAGTTACATTTGGATTGCCATCTCTGTCACCGCCCATCCAAGAACCAAATTCTATTGGATTAAAATTTTTGGGTAAATTTTTACCCATATGCTTAACAAAAATTGCATTAAGTCTTCTATAAACTTTGGGTATTGTTTCCCAAAGACTATCCTCTATTACAGCAAGTCCCCATCTTGCCTCCTCTGCTGGGGTTGGTTTAAATCTTTTTAAATCATCAGTGTTCCATATTATTGTGAATTCATCATAAATTTTTTTATCTAGAATTTTTAATCTAGATGGTTTGTGTTTAAGAAGATCTCTTTGATCCATTATTTCTGTTATTTTATGATATTTTTGAATTAATGTTCTTCTTTTTACTTCTGTTGGATGTGCTGTAAGAACAATTCCAATATGTAAATTTTTTGCAATATTATAAATTTTTTGTGGTTTGATATTTCTATTCTTAAAAAGATTTTCAAATATTTCCTCAATAAAAATATTTTTATGTTTATCTTTTAAATCTGAATTTTCAAATTCATCCAACTTTCTTGATGCATCTATTGACTCTGTCAAGTTTATGAAATTCATGAAGTGTGTAAATGCTCTAGAAAGCTTAAATATTTTTAAAGGACTTAACCTTTGTATTTCTGAAGTGATTTTTTTAAATCTATTTTTATTGTTTTTATTTTTTATATTTGCCTTAGATAACAATCTTATTTTTTCTACTAAGTTAAAAAAATTATCACCCTCTTGTTTTTTAATTACACGTCCTAAAATATTTCCTAAATATCTAACGTCATCTCTTAAAGATTTAGTAGGTATTCTTTCGTAATAGAGGTCTCTTTTCAACATTTACTTTTAACCCTTTAATCCAAGGTGTGTGTACTTGACGTTCAAGTAGTCTTTTATAGCCATTGATCCTCCCTCTCTTCCATATCCGGCCTGTTTAATTCCTCCAAAAGGTGCTTCGGCAAGTGCTACTAGTGGTGTGTTAACTGCCACTGTTCCCGCCTCCATTAGTTCAGAAGCTCTGTGTGCTTTTTCCATTGAGTTAGTACAAATGTAGCTCGACAGACCAAGTTCATGATTGTTTGCTCTTTCAATTACTTCATCAAAAGTTTTAAAAGAGAGCATTGGAACTAAAGGTCCAAATGGTTCTACTTTCATAATAGTAAAATCATCTTTGACATTGTCAAATACTGTTGGCTCGTAGAAATACCCTTTGTTGAATCCTTTAGGCCTCTTTCCACCTAAAAGAATTTTTGCACCCTCATTTTTTGTTGTTTCAACCAATTCCTCAATTTCATTTAACCTTTTTTTTGTAGTTAAAGGACCTAATTGAACATCAGGATCCATTCCATCACCTATTTTTAATTTTTTTGTTTTCTCAATAAATAAGTTTACAAATTCATCTTTTTTACTTTCTTGAATGTAAAATCTATTAGGAGATATGCATACCTGACCATTGTTTCTAAATTTTGCTGCTATAGCCATATCTGCAGCTTTTTTTATATCTGCATCATCAAAAACAATAAATGGAGAATGGCCACTAAGTTCCATTGTGACTCGTTGAACTTTATCTGCAGCCTGCTTTAAAATTAGTTTACCAACTCTTGAAGATCCTGTGATAGAAATTTTTTTAATAATGTCTGATGATATTAATTGAGAAGCAATACTTGGTGGATCTCCAGAAAGTAAATTTACAACACCCGGGGGCACACCACATTCTCTACAAATATCTACTAATTCCATAACTGTTCCAGGTGTAATTACATCAGGTTTAATTATTACAGAACACCCAGCTGCTAATGCTGTTGAAATTTTTCTTGCAGACAAAACTAAAGGAAAGTTCCAAGGTGATAGCGCAGCGACAACACCGACTGGCTGGTAATAAACATGAATTCTAGTATCTGGGAATCTACTTTCAACGGTTTGTCCGTAAATTCTTTTTGTCTCTTCAGCATTCCATTCAAAAATATCAGCTGAACCATTCACTTCGCCTTTTGCTTCAGCAAATGGTTTTCCAACTTCTAAGGTCATCCATTTTGCTAAAATATCTTGCTTTTCTCTCATCTTATCAGCAATCTTTCTTAAAATGTAAGATCTTTGCCAAGGTGATGTTTTTTTCCAAACTTCCAAACCTTGTTCAGCAGATTTTAATGCTTCGTCTACATCTTTTGGTGTTGCTTTTGAAGCGTTGCCAATTATTTCTTCGTTTGCAGGATTAATTACTTCGTAGGTTTTTCTGTCGGATGATTGCTTCCACTCACCGTTAATAAATTGTCCATATTTTTCGTACATATTTTAATCTAGCATGACCTTTTAAAGTGTCTAGTGTGCAAATAAATCATATCTACAAGCTCTTAAAGAGTAATATATTATTAAGAAAAGGAGAATAATATGAAAGCATATATAATGGGAAACTACACTGAAAAAGCTTTTCAAGGATTTTTAAAAGATCCTACAAGTGATAGAAAAGCAGTTGTGGAACAGCTTGTAAAAGCTATGAGTGGAACTTGTCATATGATGGATATAGTAAGAGGTTCATACGATTTTATAGTTGTTGTTGAAGTACCAAGTTTTGATGATTTTGCAGCAATCAAATTAGTTGTTGAAGCATCTGGAGCCGTAAAAAACTTATCAATTTTAGAAGCAATTGATTTTACTAAAGCTACAACTAAAGCAGCTAAGATTGGCTACAAAGCCCCAGGTCAGTAAAAAGATTAATTAATTTTTTTTTTCGTTATCCACGACTAGGCAGATTTCTGATTTTGTCAGAAATCTGCGACCTGTCCCGTTATCTAAAGAGAACATACCGCCTATACCTTTAACAGCATCGATTGTTAAATCAGTATGTTTCCATTTTTCATACTGATCATCATTCATATAAAAAGGTACACCGCCAATTTCACCAAGTTTTACATCGCTGTTTCCAACCATGTACTCATTTTTTGGGTAACACATAGGAGCACTTCCATCACAACAACCGCCTGATTGATGAAACAAAAGCTCATCACCATGTTGAGCTTTAATGTCTTGAAGTAATTTTAGAGCAGATTCTGTAGCTTTAACTTTCATAAAAATATGGCCCGTGATTCCTCACGGGCCATTATATATTAATTGTAGTTTAAAAGAAGCCTAATTTTTTCTCACTGTAAGACACGTGCAAATTTTTCACCTGTCTGTAGTGGTTAAGCATCATTTTATGAGTTTCTCTTCCGATACCGGATTGTTTATATCCGCCGAAAGCAGCATGAGCAGGATACGCGTGATAACAATTTGTCCAAACTCTTCCAGCTTGTATCTCTCTACCCATTCTAAACGCAAGATTTCCATTTCTAGTCCATACACCTGCACCTAAACCATAAAGAGTATCATTAGCAATTTCTAATGCTTCTTTTTCATCTTTAAATTTAGTTACTGAGACTACTGGACCAAAAATTTCTTCTTGGAATATTCTCATGTCGTTTGTACCTTCGAAAATAGTTGGTTCGATATAGTTACCTTTTTCTAAACCACTATTGATCTTAGCAACATTTCCACCACATAGAACTTTGGCTCCTTCTTTCTTACCTAAATCTAGATAAGATTTGATTTTTTCCATTTGCTCTAATGATGCTTGTGCACCGATCATAGTTTCCATTTTTAAAGGATTATCTTGCTTAACAGCTTTAGTTCTAGCAATAGCTTTCTCTATGAACTTATCATAGATAGACTCTTGAATTAACACTCTGCTTGGGCAAGTACATACTTCACCTTGGTTTAATGTAAACATTGCAAAACCCTCAAGACATTTATCTAAAAAGTCGTCATCTTTTGCCATAACGTCCTCAAAGAAAATGTTTGGAGATTTTCCACCTAGCTCCAACGTGATTGGTATTAAGTTTTGTGATGCGTATTGCATAATTAAACGACCAGTCGTTGTTTCACCTGTAAAAGCAATCTTTCTGATTCTTTTAGATGATGCTAGTGGTTTACCAGCCTCTAAACCAAAGCCACTTACAATATTAACTACTCCTGGAGGTAATAAATCTCCAATTAATTCCATAAGTAACATGATTGATGCTGGTGTTTGCTCAGCAGGTTTTAGCACTACACAGTTTCCTGCAGCTAAAGCTGGAGCAAGTTTCCAAGTTGCCATTAATAGTGGAAAGTTCCACGGTATAATTTGACCAACTACACCAAGTGGCTCAGGAATGTGATAAGAGTATTCACCGTTACTGATTTCAGCAACTGAACCCTCCTCTGCTCTGATTACTCCAGCAAAGTATCTCCAATGATCTATTACTAGTGGTAAATCAGCTGCCATACATTCTCTGATTGGCTTACCATTATCTAAACATTCTGCTGTCGCTAGTACATTAAGATTTTTCTCAATGACGTCAGCAATTTTTAAAAGAATGTTTGATCTTTCCGTAATTGAGGTTTTACCCCAAGATGGGAAAGCTGCGTGAGCAGCATCTAGTGCTGCATCTACGTCTTTTTCATTTGATCGTGCTATAGAACAGATTTTCTCATTTGAAATAGGAGAAGTATTATCAAAATACTTACCAGATTTAGGCTCTACAAATTTACCATTTATGTAGTTTCCATATTTTGCTTTAAATGGAAATTTAACCTTTAAATGAGAGGTATCTAGAACTGAAGACACTTTCATT
>CACGON010000014.1 GCA_902574695.1 uncultured Pelagibacteraceae bacterium
CAGGTGAGCCGTGGTTTGGTTATTACTGGAACCCAACTTCTATGGTTGGAAAATACAGTTTAATATCAGTTGACTTTGGTGTGAAATTTCACAGCAGAGATAACTGGGATAATTGCATAACTCTTGCAGAACAAGATTGTGCAGATCCAAAACCAACTGCTTGGACTAAATCAGAAGTAAACTCAATAGTTACTGCAAACTTTGCAAAAACTGGAGGAAAAGACGCTTTGAAATATGTTAAAAAGCGAACTTATCCAGGTGAAGTTATGAACTCTATGTTAGTTTACATGGCTGATAACCAAGCTAAAGGTTCAGATGCAGCAATTGAATTTTTAAAGCAGCATGAAGGTGTTTGGGGTAAATGGGTATCTTCAGCAGCTAAGAAAAAAATCAAAGCTGGTCTATAAAATATAAATTAATTAACGAGCCTATGATTAATAATAGGCTCGTTAAACCCTAGAATATATGGATTTTTTTACAAAATTTCCCGTCATGGAACGTACGTCCCTTATGGAGTTAAGAAAGGGAATTGATTTTGCATTTAGAGAATTTTCAAGAGCCTATGGAGATGGAATAGAAGCTTTCTTTGATCCATTATTATTTTTTTTAATTAGATTAGAAAAACTACTGTTAGCTACGCCATGGCCAATAATATTATTAGTTCTCGGAGCTTTAGCTTGGTTAGGCTCAAGGAGTTGGAAGTTAGTTGTTGGAAGCGTTGTTGCGTTCATGTTGATTGGATATTTTGGCATGTGGAAAGATTGCATGGCAACAGTTGCTATTATAACTGTATGTACAATTATGTGTATAGCAATTGGAATACCTATTGGGGTTCTGATGGCAAGATCTGATCGTGTAGAAAGGGGTATGCTACCTGTTTTAGATATGATGCAAACCATCCCAAGTTTTGTATATTTAATTCCTATTTTAATGCTATTAGGTATTGGAAAAATTCCTGGTCTTATTGCGGTCTGTATATATGCAATCCCACCTGTAATTAGATTAACAAATCTTGGAATTAGAGAGGTTGATAAGGAAACTATAGAGGCTAGTGAAGCCTTCGGTGCAACAAAATTACAAAAACTTAGAACCGTACAAATACCTTTGGCACTTCCAACGGTTTTTGCGGGTGTAAACCAAACAATTATGATGGCGTTAGCTATGGTTGTAATTGCCTCAATGATTGGAGTAAAAGGATTGGGCGTACCTATATTAAGAGCTATATCAAACCAATATTTAGCTTTAGGTCTGTTTAACGGACTAGCCATTGTAGCTCTAGCCATTATTTTTGATAGAATTACTCAAGAATACGGCAGAAGAATTCAAAAACATAGAGGCACAAAGAGATAGTTTTCTTAGCGCATATCATTCGATTTTTATAGACAGAAATTTCAAAATAAATAAATATCACGTAATGAAATTTTCATTGGAAATTGGACCTAAAACAGACCTAGACACCTTACCTGGTGTAAAAGATGTTTATATCACTATGCTCCCAGGGGGAGACTATAAAGAGACAGCGCAGCAGGCAATAAATCTCGTAAAAAAGGGCTTCAATCCAATTCCTCATTTTCCAGCAAGATCAATTGAGAATGATAATCAGCTCAAAGATTATGTTGCCATGTGCAAAGATGGTGGAGTAAAACAAGTTTTGGTCATAGGTGGTGGTCGTGAACCAGCTGGCAAATTTGATAGCTCGTTTCAACTTTTAGAGACTGGTTATTTTGAGAAGATGAAGATAGGAATTGCTGGACATCCCGAGGGGAGTCCTGATATATCCGATTCAGATTTAGAAAAAGCTATGATAGATAAAAAGCCTTATGCTGATTATATAGTCACCCAGTGGTTACTGGATCCTCAGCCGATCATTGACTTCATTTCTAAACAAAGTGTACCAGTGCATGTTGGAATTACTGGGCCTCTTAAAATATCAAGCTTAATAAAATTTGCTAATATTGTAGGAGCGAAAAATTCCTTAAATTTTCTTAAATCTAATTTTAGTAAGGCGTTAGATTTATTAAAACCTAAAGACCCTAATGAATTAATTGGGAAACTTAAATCACATACGGATTTTTTTCACATTTATACATTCGGCGGCTTGAAGGAAACAAACAAGTGGTTGATGGAGAACAAATATGTCTAAAGAGTTTGATTATGATAAAGTAAGGCACAATACATCAGTAGATCAATCTGATAGAAATGTACCTTACAATTTAAGACAAAGTGGACCAACAAAAGTTGAATTACTAATTTCTACAAGAGTAAGAAAGTCACCTTACTGGCATTTATCTATGAAAGCTGGATGCTGGAGAGCAACAGTTTATAATAGAATTTATCATCCTAGAGGTTACGTAAAACCTGAAGATGGTGGTGCTATGGTTGAGTATGATGCAATTGTAAATCATGTAACAATGTGGAATGTAGCGGTTGAAAGACAGATACAAGTAAAAGGTCCAGATGCAGAAAAATTTGTAGATTATGTAATTACCAGAGACGCTACGAAAATTTCTCCAATGAGAGCGCGGTATGTAATTTTATGTAATCAATACGGAGGTGTTTTAAATGATCCAATACTTTTAAGAATTTCTGAAGACGAATTTTGGTTTAGTTTATCTGACAGTGATATTGGACTTTATCTACAAGGAGTTAATGCGGATGGAAGATTCAATGTAACAATCGACGAAATTGATGTAAGTCCAGTGCAAATTCAAGGACCTAAATCAAAAGCGTTAATGAAAGATTTGTGTGGTGACCAAGTTGATTTTGATAATATGCCTTTCTACGGTTTAGGAGCGGCGAAAATTGGTGGTAGAGATGTAATAATTTCACAATCAGGTTTCTCAGGAGAAGCTGGATATGAAATTTATTTAAGAAACTCAACTTTATATGCTGAAGATATGTGGAATGCAGTTCTTGCGGCAGGAAAAAAACATAACCTTATGGTTATAGCTCCCGCACACCATAGAAGAATTCAAGCAGGAATTCTTTCTTGGGGACAGGATATGGATAACCAGCATAACCCATATCAATGTAACTTAGGATATCAAGTATCATTATCCGGTAAAGGTGAATGGAATAAAAAAGGGGATTACGTTGGAAAAGCAGTCTTGGAAAAAATGGGTGCAGAACTTAAATCAGGTAAAAAACCATATAAACTGCAATTGGTTGGACTTGAATTGGGAGGGAAACCAATTGAAGAATATGCACCTGATTTTTGGTTAGTATCAAATGCAGACGGAGGTGATCCAGTCGGATTTATAACTTCTCCATGGTATCACCCAGAAAAAAAACAAAATATTGCGATGGGTTACGTTCCATTTGATGGAACTTTAAACGCAAATGGTTTTCCTAAAGGTAAAGTTGGAACTAAATATAAAGTTCATTTACCAGAGAAATATTCAGAAAATCCTGGAAAACCTGTCGATGCAGTCGTTGTTGATATTCCTTTTAAAGAGTCTTTCAACGCTAATACAAGAGAAGTTGTAAAAGGTTAAATAATTTCAGGGGGAAATAAATATTTCCCCCTAAAAAAATGGCCAAATTTTTTTTAATTGGTGTTTGCATAATCATAACAATTGTTTTAATACTTTTTCCATTGTTAGTATCTTATAAAGCGCAAAAAAAACGGAATAAAAAATAAATATGTTTGCTTTTTTTTTAGACATTATATTTAAATCAATAAAATTAGATAAGTCTCTATATACTGACAGTAAATATTTTAACGAAGCAGCAATATATTTTGCGGGTTTAATAATGATTTTAGATGGAATTGCTGGAGCAATAGCAGCCAATACAATTATAAAAACTTCAATTGGTATATCAGGTATAACTGCAATTTTTGCCTGGTTTGTGTGGGCAATATTAATTTATGTAATTGGTGTTAAACTATTTCCAGATAAAGATACTAAAATTTCATTTAAAAATATTTTAGTAGGTGTTGGTTACGCTCATTCTCCAGGATTGCTTAGATTTTTTGCGGTAGTCCCAGAATTGGTGTTCCCAATAATTTTTTTAACTCAATTTTGGATATTTGCATCTTTAATTATTTCAACAAAACAAATTCTTAGTCTAAAATCGAATTTTAAATCATTTGGGGTTATATTTCTCTCCTTTTTAATAATAGCATTTTTATCTATTTCTTTTGTGATGAGCAGAATGGATGCGATGCCAATTGGGAATATAAGCTAAATTGGAAAAAGAGTTTTAGATACTCTACAAGACTTACATAATTTATATCCTGTCATGATTAAGTTCTGTCTAACACTTTCATCCTCTTTTTTACATTCTTCGCAAATACAATTAAATTCATCTTTTTCATAATAGCAAAAGTTATTTTTTTTATTATTTTTAGTCATTATCGGTAAGTCCTGCGCCTGCAGCACTTTTTTTTAATTCATCAGTTTCATCGACAAAAGTGTTGGTTGATAATTTGTACATATTATCCCACACATTTTGGTCAAACGTATTTTTATTTTCAATAAAATTTATTTCAACCATATTAGAATTCGGAAGTATCTCATCACTAAAATAATTAGAGTAAATATTTTGATTAAAATTAAGTAAAAAAATTTTTTCATCTATTTTTAATGATATTTTTTTTCCAACTATTTCTGATGCTCTACTTAAAAAGGGTAAAAAAAGAATTGGGTATGACATATTCTCAATTTTAATATTTACTAAATCTTTGATCTCTTCAACTTGATCAAGAAAACTTATACCAGCAATAATCGGACAATATGGTATTTTTGATTGATTTTCATTTGATATAAAAGTCAAATTTTGAAATTTTTTAACTTGTAATGAATTAAAATATTCATTTAAATTTTTTAGACCAGGCAGACCATAAGTCTCTAATAATTTTATATTTTTACCAACCTCTTCTGCAACACCCCAGCTAAATCCAACTCCTTTGCTGGCCCTTTTTGCTATAGTATCTATTTCGCTAAAACTTCTCATTAATTATAAGAATTATAAACCCAATGTTCATTAAATGAATTTAAATCTTGCGGTAATGGTGCGCCTTGAAACATAGAAATTCTAAGCCATTTATCCGATCGTGGATCAAATTTAACTGCACCAAAAAAAGATAATTTTAATCTTAACATGTCTATTGCTGTAAGTTCAGAACCAATAGTGTTATCTTGGATTTCTGCATATGGAAATTTCTCAGTTATAAACGCTCTTCTTACAACATGCCGTAGGTCATTATTTTCCAGAAGGAATTTTCCAATTTTTAAACTATTTTTTATATTTGAAATTCTTTCATATAACTTACTTATATCCCTGGCAATAGCTAGTGGTTGCTCCAATTCTGCGCCATGATCATGAAACCTATCTGCGAGTCTTGGTTCTTCTTTATTTTTTGATATAAACCAAAAATTTTTATTACTTTCTTTTTTCGAAAAATCAATTTTAAGTATATCAGAATATTTTTCCTCTAAAATTTTTCTCAAATCTGCAATATTTCGATTTGATGGTATATTAAAATATTTATCTTCATCTGAACTCATCTTATGTATAAAGGGCTCAACTATCTCATCAAAGGGTTCCATCATCATTGATACAATATATTCAATACATTCATCTTTAAGATTTTCTTCACACCATAAGTAAATCTCATTAAAAGCATACTCGTTTTGAAATACACAGCTGTCATCTAAATATTTTAAAAATTTATTAATATCTTCATTTAAGCTTGTGATTTTTGTCTTTTGAAATTCACTATCTGTTGACCAAGAGCTAATATTTTTTAATGATTTTTTTAAACAATTTTTAAAAATATCTTCATCTTTTTTTTCTACTTTTTTAATCTCTCTTATAGTTTTTAAAACGTTTTCTCTTGAGGCTATCCAATTATTTAATAATGTTGGATGGTTTACAATAAATGGTGCCATTCCTAATCCAGTAGAATTTCCAATACCTAAACTTCTACAGATGTCATTGTCTAAAGTAACAGCTTTTTTTGGGTTTTTAAATTTTGCGATATGATTGACCTGATCAAAAGTAAATTGTCTTACTAAATAAACCAACATCATCTCAAGTCTAAATGGACCATAAATTTCATCTCTATTTTTAATTCTAAAACGATCAGCTAAGCCAAATTTACCAGATCCATATACAGCTGTAGTTCTATACAAATATCCTACTTCCAAAATTTTGTCTTTATCTGGCTGCTTTCCTTTTGAGAGACTATCAATTACATGATCAAATATTCTAACAGATTTGTTAGCTCTTGATAGTGTAAGTTCTTTGTAGGACATTCTACCAACTTCCTGTTTGGGAACATTTTCACTCAAACGATCTAAATCTTTTTTACTAGGGATACCATCGTGTAATGTAAATGCTGCATCCCATTTAGTTGCAATAACTCTATCAGATCTTTCGTTATCATCTATTTTATTTGCAAAACAAATTAGCGAATAATTTCTTTTATTTTTACTAAAAGAATAAACTGCCCTGCCAAAACCATTTTCATCCAGATCAAATAAATCCCTATTATATTTCCAATTTTTAAATTCCTTTAAAAAAGAACGGAGAAAAGAAAGTTTTGACTGATGAAAGCTCCCAAGTTTAGATAGCTTCATTATTTTTTTTGGATCTCTAAGGGAAATATTCATCAATTAATACCTTTATAAAAATTATACCAGTTATTTCCTAAAATTTTATTTACATCTTCAATATTAAATCCAACATTCTTTAAACCAATCTCTAAATTTTTAAATCCCCTTGCATCAATAAACCAATCTGGTTGCTTAGGAAACCCAGGTTTGTTTTTTGAGCCTTCACCATAATTTTTTGATTTTGTCCAAGTTCCATTTCTCATCCATTCAACTACAGTGTCTGGTTGATTTAAACAAAGATCTGACCCGATGCCAACATTGTTGATGCCCATTATATCAACCGTTCTTGCTACCATTTCGCAAAAACTTTCTAACTTACAATTAGTGCTGTCCTTTAGATGATGAGCATATAGAGATAAACCTAACATTCCTTTGCTGTTTGCTAATGCTTTTAAAAGATCATTTGATTTATTTCTAAGAGCCTTATGCCAAAATTCAGGATTCGCATGAGTTATAGCTATTGGTTTTTGGCTTAAATCGATAGCATCAAGTGTACTTTTTTCAGCTGAGTGAGACATATCAATTACAACTCCTAGCCTATTCATCTCTTTAATTGCTTCTTTGCCAAAGTTTGTGACACCACTATCATTTTTTTCATAACACCCTGTGGCTAATAATGACTGATTATTATATGTAAGTTGCATAAATCTACAGCCTTTTTCATGAACTTTTTCAATTAAATTTATATCATCTTCAATCGGTGAACAATTTTGAAAACCAAAAAAAATGGCAGTTTTTTTTTCGTTTTTTGCTTTTTCAATATCTTTAAAAGTCTTGCCAAGAAAAATTAAATCTGAATTATCTTTAAAATGATTATCCCACTCTTTAACCCTGTCTAAAAATTCATCATAATCTTCATGATAAACAATAGTTACATGTACTGCATCTAGTCCTGCTTCTCTATTTATTTGAAATACTTCTCTAGACCAATTACAGTATTGTAGATTATCAATTTTATAATTCATATATTACATATATAATACTGTTAAAATTTTTGATATTAAAACATATAAATGACTAGTAATAAAAACTTTAAAGTCGCAATAGTAATGGGAAGTCAATCTGACTATTCTACAATGAAATACGCTGTGAAGGTACTGAAATTACTTAAAATTAAACATGAAACTAAAATAGTCTCAGCACATAGAACTCCAAAAAGAATGTTTGATTTTGCAAAAAATGCTGAGAATAACAAATTTTCTGTCATAATAGCAGGTGCTGGTGGGTCTGCGCATTTACCAGGTATGATAGCATCATTGACTAGTTTGCCTGTAATTGGTGTGCCAATTGAGAGTAAAAAATTAAAAGGCTTAGACAGTTTGTTATCAATTGTTCAAATGCCAAAAGGAATTCCAGTTGCAACAGTTGCAATAGGTGTTGATGGTGCAATTAACGCTGCACTTTTGTCAGCTTCAATAATTTCAGTGTCTGATAAAAAATTAAAAAATCGTCTTAATCTTTGGAGACTTAATCAAACTAAATCTGTTAAAAAAAAACCAAAGTAAATGACCAAAGTTAATCTTGGAATATTAGGTGGGGGTCAGTTAGGTAGTCTATTAGCAATTTCAGCTAAAAAATTAAATATTAAAACTACAATTTTTTGTGACGATAAAAATGCACCTGCGCAAAATTATTGTGATAATTTTATTTTTGGTGATTATGAAGACTCAGAATGTATAAAACAATTTATTAACAATGTAGATTTAGTTACATATGAGTTTGAAAACATTCCATACGAAACACTTCATCAAATTAATTCACAAAAAAAAGTGCATCCTAAACCCGAAATTAATAGAATAATACAAAATAGATTATTTGAAAAAAACTTCATAAATGACCTCGGTATTAAAACAACAAAATATAAACTAATAAAAAAAGTGACAGATATAGAACAGAATGAAGATCTGGTACCTGGCCTACTTAAAACTTGTACTTTGGGGTATGATGGAAAAGGTCAATTTAAAATAAACGCAATTAATGATTTAAAAAATTTGAAAATTGATTTTAAAAAAAATTTTATTTTAGAGAAGTTTATAGATCTAAAAAAAGAAATTTCTGTTGTTTTAACAAGGTTTGATAAAAATAGTTTTGAAATTTATGAACCAATTGAAAATATTCATCAAGAGCAAATATTAAGAACCTCAAAAATCCCGGCTGATATAAAAAATGAATTAAAAGAATTATCAAAAAAATGGGCAATATCTATTTCTGAGGCATTAGATTACATTGGAACCTTATGTGTTGAATTTTTTATAGATAATCAAGATAATCTTTATGTTAATGAAATTGCTTCAAGAGTGCACAACTCTGGACATCTAACAATTAATTCACATAATGTTAGTCAATTTGAAAATCATTTGAGAGCAGTCTGTAAATTAGATAAATTAAATACGAAAAAATTATATAATGCTGAAATGATTAATTTAATTGGTAATGATATCTTAAAATATAGAAATGCGAAACTTCAAGATAATGAATTTTTTTTTGATTATAAAAAAAAAGACATCAAACCCAAAAGAAAAATGGGTCATTTGACAAGAATATTTAAATAAATTAATGAAAATTAATTTAATAATTTTCTTAGTTTTTTTTTATGTTACTAAATCTTTAGGAGCGGCAATGGAAAATAAACCCTATCATCATTTACCTGATGGAAAATTTAGAAATCCTGAGGGATCACCAGAACGATCAGAAAATGTAAATTGGTCATTTAAAACTTTTAATAAAGAAAAGAAAAAACTTGATATGACTCTGCCAGCTAATTTTTCAATTAAAAAAGATATTGTTTTAAAAAATCTCATAGAAAATAAGAATAATGATTTTATTGCTTGGATTGGTCATGCTACTTTTTTAATAAAACTAGGTAACACAACAATTATTACAGATCCTGTATTCTCAAAAAATGCGGGCCCATTATTTTTTGGTCCAAAAAGATATGTTGACCCTGCATTAAAATTAAATGAGTTGCCCAAAATTGACTTATTTTTACTTACACATAATCATTATGACCATTTAGATATAAAGACTATTAGAAAATTTCCGTTTAAAGATGCCGATGTACTGACCGCTTTAAGGTTAGGAAAATATTTTACTAAAAATAGGTTTAAAAATGTAAAAGAGTTAGATTGGTTTGATGAAATTAAAATTAATGATTTAAAAATTACATTTTTACCTGCAGTCCATTGGTCGAAGAGAAGTTTGACTGATACTAATAAAACACTTTGGGGTAATTTCTTAATTGAATATAAAGATAAAAAAATTTTTTTTGCATGTGATACTGGATATGGTGAAATATACAAAAAATTAGGAGAAAAATATGGGCCTATTGATCTCACAATGATAAATATTGGTGCATATGATTTTAGACCAATGTTTGAAAAGTCCATCTATCATACGACGCCTGAAGAAGCTTTAAAAATTGCTCAAGATTTAAAAAGTAAAAAAGTTTTGGGTACTCATTGGGGTACCTTTGTACTTTCATTGGAACCAATATTAGAACCACCTAAAAGATTTAAAAGAAATGCAAAAAATTTTGGTTTTAATAAAAATGATGCATTAATTTTTAAAATTGGTCAAATTGAAAAATTAGATGATATATTAAAATAATTAAATTTTTAAATTCATATAGCATGAATTTGGATCTTTTTTATAATGCGCAAATGGCGGACATTCCTTAAAACCTACTTTTTTAAATAAAGTTCTTGCAGGAAGAAAAAAATCTCCAGAGCCAGTTTCTAAACTAAGCATTGTAATATTTAATTTTTTTGCCTCATTAATTAAATGTTGTAAAATTTTAACACCATATCCTTTCTTTCTAAAACCATCTACAACTCTAATAGATTTAAATTCGCCATGATCTTTTTCTAAAAATTTGAGAGCTCCACACCCTATTAACATTTCATTTTCCCACAAACTCCAAAATTTTATACTATCAGTTTGTAAACCTGGAATATCTAATACGTGAGCACTTCCCTCAGGCGAGACAGATCTAAGCTCTTTAAAATGTTTTTCAAGCAAAGTGTTTACTTCGGTATTTTTAAAGTTTCCTTCTATTGATTTCATAAAAATATCAATAGATATATTACAATAATAAATTAAGCCAAATGAAATTTTTTAATAAAAAATTAATCTAGGAGATTTCCTCTAGTTTTTTCAATATTTGATTTTACTGAGGCAACAAACTCTTGTGAGTCGATCTTAATTTGTTCTACCTTGTTTTGAGAAGTAGTTTTGTACTCATTAAATTTATTTTTAGTACTAGTTGTTATTTTTTCACTTTTTTTCAAAAATTTTTTTGCATGCTCAAGTGTCGTTTGTCCGGTTGTTTTTTCTAAAGTTTGATTAAGGCCATAACTAAAACCTGCTTGATAGATATTTCCAGATGCTCCTAATGTATATGCAGGTCCAATCAATGATGCGGATGACTGATAACAACCAGTCAAAAAAATTAACACACCAATAGCAAAAAAATTTTTCATGTTTCCCAGAATAATTACTACTGATTATAAATCTTTTTACAAGAAACTAATTTTTAAAATATGATCAATATGAGGCTAGCTAAATCGCTTCATAACCAAACTCTAGGCAAGCATCTGTGACAGAATGGTAAAGTGATTCTCCAAAACTTCTTAAAGAAATAATTCTTATTTTATTTGTACTGTTATCAATGTTATCGATTGTTATTGTAATTCCATTAAAAACTGTATTTGTACAATTGTTTTCTTCTAATTTCTCTATATCGAATGGTGATCCTTTTTTAATGACTTCTTTAGCATTTGAGCCTTGCAATTCAATTATAGATCTTGAATGTGAAATATCTGTAACTGCAAAGTCGCTTGAAAAATAATTGTTTTTTAATTCATCGGATAGATTATTTTTTGAGACAATTAGCCAATTATTTGGTCCCATCCATAATATTCTTGTATTATCATTTGAGTTTACTTTAAGAATATTTGGAAAGTCAAGATTGTCTAAAGATAATTCATTATCTTTTTTGTTTGAGCTTTTAAATTTAACAATTTGATAAATAAAAATATTTTTAATTTCTTTAATCTTTATTATTTCTTCCACATTTTTATTCTCAAAATCACCAAATTGACCTAACTCATGTACATTGTTTAGTGGTGAAACGCTCTTCATGATCTTACTCTTTCACCTTTTGGATCAACATAATGAGATGATACAATTTCAACGGGAATTGATTTATTTTTTAGTGGTGATAATGCATAAAGTTTTTGACCAATCATATTTTTTCCATCTTTAATTATCGCAAGTGAAAAAGGGTTATTGTATTCAACACTCCAACAAGAAGCTGAGACATGTCCTAATTTTGGATTAGGTAATTTTGCATCAGCATCTTTAACGATATATGAGCCTTCTGGAATACTCGTTTTTTTATCTAAAGGCACCACACCAACAATTTTTTCTCTATCTGGCGCAATAAATGCTTCTTTTTGCAAAGACCTCTTTCCAATAAAATCTTTCTTTTTGCTTATTAAACCTTCTAAAGAATTATCATACGGTGTTGTTCGTCCGTCTAATTCAGAACCGGCTACATGACCCATCTCTATTCTTAAAGTTGATAATGCCTCTGTTCCATAAGGTTGAATATTAAATTCTTTGCCAAGTTCAACTATTTTTTCCCACATAAAGTTTCCATTATCTGACTCAACATTTACTTCATATGCAAGTTCGCCTGAAAATGAAATCCTAAATATTCTTGCATAAACACCAAATAATTTTGTTTCTATGAATCCCATAAATGGAAGCCCTTCATTAGAGCAATCTACTTCAGGAAAAATTTTTTGAAGAAGGTCTCTCGATTTTGGACCAGCAATAGCGGCTCCTGCCCATTGTTCTGTTGTTGAGACCACATTAACATTTAATTCAGGCCATACTACCTGAAGATAATATTCTAGATGAGATAAAACATTTGCAGCCTGAGCAGTTGTAGTTGTCATATGATAATGGTTTTCAGAAATTCTTGTAGTTGTGCCGTCATCCATAACTATCCCGTCTTCTCTTAACATCACGCCATATCTTGCTTTACCAACTGGTAATTTTAACCATGCATTTGTATAAACTCTATTTAAAAATTCTGCAGCGTCAGGACCTTTGACGTCAATTTTTCCTAATGTTGTAACATCACAAACTCCAACGTTTTTTCTAACATTTTCAGCTTCTCTTTTTGAAGCATCAAATAATGTTTCTTCACCTCTTTTATAATATCTTGGTCTTAACCAGAGTCCCGCATCAACAAAGACAGCATTATTTTTTTCATGCCATGTATGCATTGGAGATTTTCTTGTAGGTTTAGAATGCTTACCAACCTCCCTTCCTACAATTGCTCCAATCGAAACTGGTGTGTATGGTGGTCTAAAAGTTGTGTGCCCTACTTCTGGAACTACCTTATTCTCTATATTAGAAACTAATTGAAGACCATTTAGATTGCTTGTTTTTCCCTGGTCTGTGGCCATACCTAGTGTGGTATAACGTTTAACATGTTCTATTGATCTATATCCTTCTCTTAAAGCTAATTCTATATCTGAGACCGCAACATCGTTTTGGAAATCTAAAAACCTTTTATATTTTTTTCCTTTTGGCAATGGTACACACCAAAATTTATCATGTTTAGAAGTTTTTTTCTCGACAACTGAAGGAACTGGTTGTTTATTATCATTTGCTGTAATTTTTTTTGATAATTGATAACCAGCCTCAAAAGAATTTTTTAGTGTATCATCTAAATTAAAAGTACCATTTGCAGACCCAACAGTAGTCTCATTTTGTTTAGATTGACTTGGTATAAAAGCATCTATTTCCTCATTAAATTTCGTTTTACCTCCTGATTGAGAAGCTAAATGTATTGTTGGCGTCCAAAAACCTGATACACATATACAATCACATTGGATATTTTCTATTTTTCCAAGTTTAGTTTTATCCTCAGAAATTTTAGCAACATCTGCTGATTTTACTTTTCTGTAGCCGTTGGCATTTACTACAACATATTCAAATTTTATATCAATATTTAAATTTTTAGCTTCATTAATTAAATCTGAACTTAATTCTTTTCTTGAATCAAGAACTATAGGATTTACTCCATTTCTTTTAAATTCTATTGCTGTTTCATACGCGCTATCATTGTTTGTAAAAATCAGAGGTTTTTTTCCAACGAGAACTCCATAAACTTTCATGTATTCTTTGGCTGCAGATGATAATAATATGCCTGGAGTATCATTATTTCCAAAGACTAAAGGTCTTTCAATTGATCCTGACGAAATTACTACCTCTTTTGCTCTTATGTACCATAACCTTTGTTTAGGTTTAAATTTTTCTGATTTTGGTAAGTGTTCTGTCAATCTTTCCGACATGACAAGCATATTATGATCGTAATAACCAAAAACCTGTGCTCTATTTTTAACAACAACATTTGGCATCTCTTTAAGTTCAGTTATTATTTTATCTGCCCACTCTTTTCCTGTTTGGTTACCAATATTTACCTCGCTTGTAAGTAGGCTTCCTCCAAACCTTGGTTTATCCTCAGCTAAAATTACTTTTGCCCCATTTTTTGCTGCTGAATAGGCACTAGCTAAGCCAGAGGGTCCTGAGCCTGTTACTAATAAATCGCAATATTCATATTTATGTTCGTATCTCTCCTTATCATGATCATGAGTCACTACACCAAATCCTGCTGCTTTTCTTATAAATGGTTCATAAATCCGATACCAAAAACTTTTAGGCCACATAAAAGTTTTATAATAAAAACCAGCTGGTAAAAAAATTCTTAAAAAATTATTAATTCCACCGATATCAAAGTTAACACTTGGCCAACAATTTACACTTTTAGCTTCTAATCCCTCAAATAACTCTTGTTCAGTTGCTTTTATATTTGGGATCGTTTCATTATTTCTTATGAGTTGAACAAGAGCATATGGCTCATCAACTCCCGCACCAAAAAAACCTCTCGGTCTATGGTATTTAAAACTTCTACCAACTAAATGAATACCATTTGCTATTAACGCTGATGCTAATGTATCACCATCATAACCAATGTATTTTTTTCCGTTAAATTTAAAAGAGATTTTTTTTGATCTATCAATTAATCCTTCATTGGCTAATCTAAATTCTTGAGACATAATTAAAGCTCTTCGTTAGGTTTTAAAGTTTTAAAGATTTCATGGGTAGCTGTATCTCTATGAACTTTAAACCATTGTCTACACCCAGAAATATGGTGCCAAAATTCTAAATGTTTACCTCTTAAGCTTTTTCTATTATAAACGAAATCGTCCCACTCCTTATCTGAAATTTCTTTATTAAGTTGAGGTCTTTTTACAGTCGCATCTCCACCATAAGCGAATTCATTTTGAGATCGTATTCCACAATATGGGCATTTTATAAAAAGCATTTAGGATATCCAAGTTTTTGTTCCAAGACCTTTTTCGTCTAACAAATATCCTTTGCTAAATCTATTTAAACTGTAATCCGCATTTAGTTTATGAACTTTATCTTGAGCGATAGTATGTGCAAATGTCCAGCCTGATGCTGGTGTTGATTTAAAGCCACCATAACACCAACCACAATTCAGATATAATCCATCAATGTGTGTTTTATCAATTATGGGAGAGCCGTCCATTGACATATCCATAATTCCGCCCCATGTTCTAAGCATTTTCAACTTGCTTAAAAAAGGAAACATCGCGATACCTTCTGTCAATACATGCTGTAAAGTAGGTAAATTTCCTCTTTGAGCATAACTATTATAACCATCTAAATCACCTCCCATAACCATTTCACCTTTGTCGGACTGACTACAGTAAAAGTGCCCTGCTCCAAAAGTAACAACATGATCTAAAAGAGGTTTTATTGGTTCTGAAACACATGCTTGCAAAAGATGTGTCTCTATTGGAAGTGTCATATTTAATTTTTCAGCAAGAATTGATGTACTTCCAGCAACACATAGTCCAATTTTTTTTGCCTTAATATCCCCTTTGGAAGTTCTAACTCCTTTAATTTTTCCACCAACTACATCAAAACCTAATACTTCACAGTTTTGAATTATATCAACACCCATTGAGTCTGCTTGTCTCGCATAACCCCATGCAACCGCATCATGTCTTGCTGTACCAGCACTTGGTTGCATCAATCCTCCAAATATTGGAAATCTAACATCATCAGAAAAGTCTGCCATAGGTATTATCTTCTTTATCTGCTCCCTATTTAATAAAACTGCATCGATGCCATTTAACCTCATCGAGTTCCCCCTTCTTGCATAAGCATTCATTTGAGCATCAGAATGAGCGAGATTAATAATTCCTCTAGGAGAAAACATTACGTTAAAGTTTAATTCTTGACTCATATTTCTCCAAAGGTCCATAGAGAATTCGTTAAATCTACCATTAGCGTCATGCATAAAATTAGATCTTATAATCGTAGTATTTCTTCCAACGTTTCCTCCTCCTATCCATCCTTTTTCGATTATTGCAACGTTTCTAATATTATGTTCCTTAGCTAGATAATATGCGGTGGCAAGGCCATGGCCTCCTCCACCAATTATAATTACATCATAACTTTTTTTGGGTGTCGGGTCTTTCCAAGCAACTTCCCAATTTTCATGACTTGAGAAGGCGTTCTTAATAAGGTTAAAAACTGAATACTTTTGCATAATTAATAATACACTTAATTTATTTCTTTCAAAATTAAATAATAAAGTATAGAAATCTCGAGCAAAATATAAAGTTATAAAGGAGACAAAATGGGAGCAGTTAAATCTGATATAGAAATAGCAAGAAGCGCAAAAATGCAGCCTATTCAAGATATTTTAGCAAAAATTAAAGTTCCAAACAAGATAGAGGCTTTTAGCCCAATGGGCCCTCACATAGCAAAAATCAACCTAGAGTATTTAGATAATATTAAAGATAATAAAAATAGTAAGCTCGTGTTAGTCACCGCAATAACCCCAACCCCTGCTGGGGAAGGCAAGACGACAACATCCGTTGGGCTTAATGATGGATTAAATAAAATTGGAAAAAAATCAATTGTATGTTTAAGGGAACCTAGCTTAGGTCCATCATTTGGAATGAAAGGCGGAGCAGCAGGTGGTGGATATGCCCAGGTTGTTCCAATGGAACAGATCAACTTACATTTTACTGGAGACTTTCATGCAATTACTTCTGCTCATAACTTATTATCTGCATTAATTGACAATCATATTTATTGGGGAAATAAACTTAACATAGATGTGAGAAGAGTAGTTTGGAAAAGAGTTATAGATATGAATGATAGATCACTTAGATCAATCAATATTAATCTTGGTGGAGTTGCTAATGGCTATCCAAGGCAAGATGGTTTTGATATTACTGTAGCATCAGAGGTAATGGCAATCTTTTGTCTAGCAAATAACCTCGAAGATTTAGAAAAAAGAATTGGAAATATAACAATAGCTTATACTAGAGAAAAAAAACCAATTTATGCAAAAGATTTAAATGCGCAGGGCCCAATGACAGTTTTATTAAAAGATGCAATTAAACCTAACATTACACAAACTTTAGAAAATAATCCCGCAATAATTCATGGTGGTCCTTTTGCAAATATTGCGCATGGATGTAATTCTGTAATTGCAACAAAAGCTGGTCTTAAACTAGCAGATTATGTTGTAACAGAAGCAGGTTTTGGTGCGGATTTGGGTGCAGAAAAATTTTTAGATATTAAATGCAGAAAATCGGGGCTAAAACCTGATTGCGTAGTTATTGTTGCAACAATTAGAGCACTAAAAATGCATGGTGGGGTCGAAAAAGCAGATTTAAAAAATGAAAATGTTGATGCTGTAAAAAAAGGTTTGGTAAATTTAGAAAGACATATAAATAATGTAAGAAAGTTTGGATTACCTGTAACTGTTGCAATAAATAAATTTATTTTAGATACAGAAAAAGAGACAAAAGCTTTATTGGATTTTTGTAGCAAATTAGATGTGAAAGCTTCGATGTGTACACACTGGGCAGAAGGTGGAAAAGGAACAAAAGAACTTGCTCAAACAGTTGTGGATATATGTGAAAAAGAAAAAAATAAATTTAACTATTTATATGAAGATAAACTTCCATTATTTAAAAAAATTGAAAAAATAGCAATTGAAATTTATCGTGCTAGTGAGGTAGTGGCTGACACAAAAATTAGACAACAGCTTAAAGATTTTGAAGAAAAAGGTTTTGGTAATTTGCCGGTATGCATAGCAAAAACACAATACAGTTTTTCAACAGATCCAAGTCTTAAAGGTGCTCCATCAGGTCATGTCTTACCGGTTAGAGAAGTCAGACTTTCTTCTGGAGCTGAGTTTATAGTTATTGTCTGTGGAGAAATAATGACAATGCCTGGGCTTCCAAAAGTTCCTGCGGCAGATTCTATTAAGCTTAATAAAAAAGGTGAGATAGAGGGTCTATTTTAATTTTTCAATTTCTTCCCAAAAAAATTTAGCAAGGTTTATATTCGTCAAATTTTTGTATTGTGGCAAACCAGTAGGCGAAGTCACATTTATATCTCCTATTAAATATCCTCCTACTAAGTCTATACCTGCAAAAAATATATTTTCTTTTTTTAAACTTTTAGCAACAAATTTAGATATTTTTAATTCTTTTGAATTTAATTTTGTTTTCATAGCGGTACCACCTTGAGATATATTTGAAAGTATTGATCCTTTTTTAGGTTTTCTTCTAATTGCGCCTTTGACTTTACCATTAATTATAAAAACTCTTTTATCTCCATCCTTGACTTTTTCTAAGT
>CACGON010000015.1 GCA_902574695.1 uncultured Pelagibacteraceae bacterium
AATTGGAATTTTCATATTTTTTTTAGACTTAAAAACATCATTTATTGGAGGTATGAGAACATAATCAACCCTTAGTTTCTTCAGTATCAAAAGATCTTTATGCAGATTTCTTGGATATTTTTTATAATCATTTTTCTCATTAAATTGAGAAGGGTTTACAAAAATGCTTACAATTGTTTTTTTACATTTTTTTTTTGATGTTTTGATTAAAGAAATGTGACCTTTATGTAGTGATCCCATAGTTGGCACAAACCCTATTTCTGCCTTAAAATTAACTTCTTTGACTAGTGTATTAATACTTTTAAAAATTATCATTTATGATACTTCATATTTTAAAATAGTTATTAATGATTAAACAAGCCATCATACCATTAGCAGGACAAGGAACAAGGCTTTTGCCTCTTACTAGTATTTTTGCAAAAGAACTTTTGCCTATAAATGGTAAGCCTGGTCTTGAATACATTATTGAGGAATGCATAAATGCTGGGATTAAGGAAATAATTTTTATTATATCCAAAAAAAAGGAAATAATAAAAAAATATTTTTATAATGATAACTTTTATAAAAAAATTATTAAGAAAAAGAGAGATAAAAGAATTTCCTTTGAGTATGCAAAAATTAAAAAATACAAAAAAATGATAAAATTTGTTTACCAAAATAAGCCTCTTGGAACAGGTGATGCAGTATTAAAAACTAAAAAATATATTAAGAGTAAATTTTTTTTAATGCTTTTACCTGATGATCTAATAATTAAAAAAAATTGTTCAAAAGATATGATCTCAATTTATAATAGATATAAATGTTCTGTAATGGCAAGTATGAATGTAAAAAAAAATAATGTAAAACGTTGGGGAATTTATTCAAAATCAAAAAAATATTAATAGTAAAAACTTTTTTATTAAAGATGTAATTGAAAAACCTAATGTAAAATCTGCTCCATCAAATTCAGCTGTAATAGGAAGATATATATTGACTTATGATATTTTCAATAAACTTAAAAATCAAAAAAAAGGTAAGGGTGGTGAAATACATATAACTGACTCAATAAGAAAACTATTAAATGATGGTCATAAAATTATCGGTCATAAATTTTCAGGAAAGTATTTAGACTGTGGAACAATGAATGGATATATAAAATCATCGATGGAGATTTCTAAGCTATGAAACTATGCATGATAGGTACTGGTTATGTTGGACTTGTTAGTGGTGTATGTTTTGCTGATTTAGGTAATGATGTAATTTGTGTAGATAAAGATCAATCTAAGATAAATAAACTGAAAAAAGGAACTATTCCAATCTATGAACCTGGACTAAGTGAATTAGTCAAAAAAAATTACAAATCTGGCAGGTTAAGTTTTACAACAAATCTATCCGATGCTATTAAACGCTCTCAAATTGTTTTTATATGCGTAGGTACACCAACAAAGAAAAATAGCAATGCAGCTGATTTATCCCAAGTTTTTAATGTTGCTAATGAAATTGGCAAATATATTAAAAACTTTAAAATAATTGTAACCAAATCGACTGTTCCAGTTACTACAGGTGATAAGATTGAAAAAATTTTATCAAAGAAAGTTAGAAGAAAAAATTTTTCTGTTTTATCTAATCCTGAATTTTTAAGAGAGGGAGACGCAGTGAATGATTTTTTCTTTCCAGATAGAATTGTTATAGGTACATCTGACAATAAAGCTAACAAACTAATGCGCTCTTTATATACTCCACTTTTATCAAAAGGCGCTAAATACGTAAATTCCTCAAGAAGAGGAGCGGAATTAATTAAGTATGCATCAAACGCTTTTCTTGCAACAAAAATTACTTTTATTAATGAATTAGCTAATTTGGCTGAGAAAATAGGAGTAAATATTGAAGATATATCAATAGGTATGGGTTTAGACAAAAGGATTGGTAGTAGATTTTTAAGAGCAGGTCCTGCTTACGGTGGATCTTGTTTTCCAAAAGATACGCGAGCAATTGTTGATACTGCAAAAGAATTCAAGACTGATTTATCAATTATAAAAAATGTAATTAAATCAAATGAAAATAGATCAAAAATTCTTTTTAATAGAGTATCAAAATTGTTAAAAAATAAGCTAAAAAACAAAAAGATTACTTTTTTAGGTGTAACTTTCAAAGCAAATACAGACGACATGCGTGAATCATCTAGTCTTATAATGATACCATCATTGATCTCAAAGGGAGCAAAGATTAAATATTATGATCCTAGTGGATATAAAAAAGATTTTGATAAGTTTAAAAATGTTTCTTTTAGCGAAAACATTAAAGCGGCCTGCTCAGATGCTGATATGATAATTATACACACTGAATGGAATGATTTTAAAGCACTAAATTTTAAAACATTATCAACGAAAAAAAATGTTATTATTTATGATATGAGAAACATATTATCGCCAGAAAAAATGAAAAAGGACAAAATAAACTATTTTGCCATTGGTCGGTAATTAAATTAGTTCAAAAATTGCATCTACTTCAACAGCCACACCAAGGGGTAAACTATTTACGCTTACTGCAGCTCTAGTATGCATACCACTATCACCAAATATTTTAGCAATAGTATCGGATGCGCCGTTAATTACTTTTGGTTGCTCTGTAAATTCATCAGTTGAATTAACAAAACCAGTTAACTTAATGCATGATTTAATTTTTGATAAGTCATTATTACAAACTTTTTTAGCTTGTGCAGCTATACTTAATGCACATCTTTCAGCTGCTTTGTATGCTTGTTCAGTATTTAAATCTTTTCCCACCTTACCTTTTATCAATTTACCATTTTCATCCATTGAAATTTGACCTGAGATATAAAGTAATTTATCTACAATTTTTGCAGCCACATATGCACCAACAGGATCAGCAGCATTTGGTAAAGTAATATTATTTTTTTTTATATTTTCTTCAAAGCTCATTTTTTCTTTTTTTTCTTGTTTCTATCGTATTCTCTTCTTTTCTCAATTAATATCAAGGCCTCTTCCATATTTAATTCTGTTGGATCCTTTTCTTCAGGTATAGTTGCATTAAGTGATTTATACTTAATATAAGGCCCATATTGACCTTTCATAATTCTTACTGGTTTTTTATCCTCTGGATGTTCACCTAAATCTTTTATTAAAGATGAAGATATTCTTCCAGGTTTTGCTTCTGCAATTAAAGTTATAGCTCTATTTAAACCTATATTAAAAATTTCCTCTACATTCTCTAATCTTGCAGATTTATTTTCACATTTTAAATATGGTCCAAAACGACCTGAGTTTAGAAAAATTTCCATATTATTCTCAGGATTTAGACCAAGGCTTTTGGGAAGCGAACATAAAAACTTAGCACGCTCCAAATCTATTGTGTTAATATCAATTCCTTTTGGTATAGAAACATTTTTAAGATTTTCATTCACATCTTTTTTTAACTTTTTCTTTTTGGTTTTTTTTATTTCAATTTCTTCAGGATTTTTTTCATATTGAAGATAAGGCCCAAATCTTCCATTTTTTAAATAAATATCCTTACCCAAATCATTTTGACCAATTAATTTTGGTTCGGCCAAGTTAACTTGCTCTGCAGCTTTAGCTTTTGATAAAGGTCTAGTAAATTTACAATCAGGATAATTAGAGCATCCTATAAAAGCACCGCCTCTGAAACTATTTTTAAGGCTTAGTTCTCCTGTATCACAGAGCTTACATTTCCTATTTATTTTACCATTTTCATCAGTTTCAAAAATTAGACTTCCAAGACTTTCATTTAACATATCTAGAACTTCTCTAGTTCTTTTTTCTTTAACACTTGAGACATTTTTATTAAAATCATTCCAAAATTGGTCTAAAACTTTTACCCAATCTTCTTTGCCTGAGGTTATATCATCCAATTGATCTTCTAATTTAGCGGTAAAACTATAATCGACATATTTAGTAAAAAGCTTTTCTAAAAAAGCAGAAATTAACTTTCCTCTATCAGTTGGAAAAAAACGTTTATTTAGGATATCTGCGTAACCCCTGTTAGCTATAACAGATATTATACTTGCATAGGTTGAAGGTCTACCAATGCCAAGTTCTTCTAATTTTTTAACAAGACTTGCTTCTGAGTATCTAGGAGGCGGTTGTGTAAAATGTTGTTCATCTATAAAGCTCTCTATATTAATTGGCCCTTTTGAAACTTCTGGCAATATTTTTTCGTCATTATTTTCGTCGTCTAAATTATAAAGTTTTAAAAATCCATCAAATTTAACAACTGATCCACTAGCCCTTAATACATGTTTTTCATCCT
This sequence comes from uncultured Pelagibacteraceae bacterium, assembly GCA_902574695.1. Lineage (GTDB taxonomy): Bacteria > Pseudomonadota > Alphaproteobacteria > Pelagibacterales > Pelagibacteraceae > Pelagibacter. The sequence goes on from CACGON010000015.1 coordinate 4,267, forward strand.
CTGAATTAACTAAAATAGTTTTTCTATCAAATTTTGCGGATTGCATTTGAGAAGATAATGCTCTGGACCAAATAAGATTATAAAGTTTGTATTGATCAGAACTTAGATATTTTTTTAAACTATTTGGGTCATTTGTTACATTGGTTGGCCTTATTGCTTCATGTGCCTCTTGTGCATTTTTAGCTTTTTTTCCAGAGTAATTATTTGGCTCATCTGGCAAATATGCTTTGCCATAAGTGTTATTTATGTAACTTCTAAATTCTAGAACTGCATCATTTGAAATATTAGTTCCATCAGTTCGCATGTAGGTAATTAATCCTTTTGTATCTCCATCAATATCTATACCTTGATATAATCTTTGAGCTATTTGCATAGTTCTTGAAGCACCAAATCCTAATTTACTTGATGCAGATTGTTGTAAAGTCGATGTAGTAAAAGGCCCCACAGGGTTCCTTGTAAAAACTTTCGAGGATATGTCAGATATTTTATACTTTTGACCTTTTATTATTTCAACTGCTTTATTAATATCGCCTTTATTTCTGAATGAAAATTTTTCAATCTTTTTTCCATCTAGCTGAAAAATATTTGAGGTAATAGTTGAATTATTCTTGGATTTAAATATTACATTCAATGTCCAAAATTCTTCTGGTTTAAAAATTTCAATTTCATGTTCTCTTTCAGTAAGTAGTTTTAAAGCTACAGACTGAACTCTACCAGCTGATTTTGATCCAGGTAATTTAGTCCACAAGATTGGTGAAATATTAAAACCAACCAAGTAGTCTAATGCTCTTCTAGCCATATAAGCATCAACTAAATGATCTTCAATCTGTCTTGGATTCTCTATTCCATTAGTAACAGCCTTCTTTGTAATTTCATTAAAAACAACTCTTTCTATTTTTTTTCCTTTAAGAAGTTTTTTTTCATCTAGGAATTCTTTAACATGCCAAGCAATTGCTTCTCCTTCACGATCGGGATCTGTTGCTAAAATTATTTTATCTGACTCTCTTGCAACATCTGTTATTTCTTTAAGATATTTTTTTGAAAAGCTATCGATTTCCCATATCATTTTAAATTGATTGTCTGGATCGACAGAGCCATTTTTTGAAGGCAAATCTCTTATATGTCCATAACTTGCAAGGACAGTAAAATCTTTACCTAAATATTTATTAATAGTTTTGGCTTTTGCAGGACTTTCAACTATGACAAGGTTCATAGTAAAAAGAACCTACATAATTGATTTAAATAGTCAAATTAATAAATTTTGGTCTTAGATTCAGTATTGTTTATTAAGCGTTTTACATTTTCACGGTGTGTATAGAAAATCAAAATGAACAGAATTATAAAAAAATAATAACTTTCATTCTTGAGATATAAAAAATGAAATATAGGTATTGATAGTGATGCTAGGATTGATGATAAAGATGAATATTTTGAGATTATAAAAATAACTACCCACACAAAAATAAATATTACTCCTAGTAAATAGTTTATACAGAAAAGTATACCCAGATATGTTGCAACACCTTTACCACCTTTAAATTTTAACCAAATAGGAAATACATGTCCTATAAAAGCAGAGAGAGAGCCCACATAAAGTAAGTCCGATTGATTAAATTTTAAATACAATAAAGGTAGTACAGCTTTTGAGATATCTAATAAAAGTGTACTATATCCAATTAATTTATTTCCAGTTCTTAATGCATTTGTTGCTCCTATATTTCCAGAACCAATTTCGCGAATATCTTTATTTAAAATGAATTTAGTTAAAATATATCCAAATGGTATTGATCCCATTAAATAACAAAAAAAAATTGTATAAATTAATTCCATATTAAAGTTTAAACAATTCAATACCTTTAACAAAAGTATTTGTAACTTTACCCTGTAGTTTTTTTTCCTCTATGCATGTATTTTTTGATTTTGATATCATTTTTTCTTTTTTAACCACCCAAGGTTTATTTATATCAACAATACAAAAATCAGCGTCATTTCCAATTGATAAATTTCCTTTATCAATTTTAAGAATTTTTGCAGGATTGCTTGTAAGTAGCTCAATAATTTTTGACAATTTAATTGAGTTATTATGATAAAGTTCTAATGATAGTGGTAACAAAGTTTCTATTCCAGAAGCACCTGTTGCTGCTTGAGAAAATGTCAGTCTTTTTGATTCTTCATCCTCAGGTTTGTGGTCTGAAACCAATACATCAATTAAATTTTTATTAATACCTCTTATAAGAGACTCTCTATCTTCTTCGGTTCTCAAAGGGGGAGAAAGTTTCAAAAATGTTCTAAAATCACCAATATCATTCTCATTTAAGGAAAGGTTATTTATCGAAACACCAGTTGTAAAATCCACTTGATCTTTTTTTTTATCTATAACCTCCAAAGATCTTGATGATGAAATCTGAGAAACATGATATCTACAATTAAAATCCTCTAATAAAGACAAATCTCTTTCAATTATTATTTTTTCTGCAACCTCTGGAATTCCTTGAAGACCTAATTTGGTAGCTATAACTCCATCATTCATCATTCCATTATGTGATAATTCATTATCTTCAGCATGCTGCATTATCAAGCAACCTAAATCATAGGCAGATCTCATTATTCTAGACATTAATCTACTATTTTGAATTGTTTTTATTCCATCAGTGAATCCAATAATCCCTTTCTTCTGCAATAAACCAAATTCAGTCATATTAGTTCCCTCTAAATTTTTTGTAAGTGAGGCTGAAGGATAAATATTTATTTTTGATTTATCTCTTCCACGTCTTTTTAAAAAATCAACTATTGAAACGTTATCTATTATTGGACTTGTATTGGGCATTGTAACAACAGATGTAACACCTCCTGCTAATGCCGCATTACTTAATGTTTTAAAATTTTCTTTATACTCATAACCAGGCTCACCAACAAAAACACGCATATCAACAATTCCTGGGAATATATAATTACCATTTAAATCAATATATTTTTCTCTAGATGGTATATTATTTTTATTCACTTTTTTACCAACAGCTTCAATCTTACCTTTCTCACCAACTATCAGACCACCTAATTCTTCGATAGAGTTTTTTGGATCAATTATATTTGCGTTTAAAAAATATAGTTTTTTCATTGGCAAAAAATTTTTAGACATGCCATTCTTACAGCCACACCTAATTCTACTTGTTCTTTAATTACACTTTTGTTGATATCATCAGCTAACTTAGTATCAATTTCAATACCTCTATTCATCGGTCCTGGATGCATAATTAAAGCATCTTTTTTAGCGTAGTCTAGCTTGTCTGGGGTTAAACCAAAATATTCATAATATTCTCTGTTTGAAGATAAAAATGAACTGCTCATTCTTTCATTTTGTAACCTTAACATCATAACGATATCACAATCTTTTAAACCTTTCTTCATATCTGAAAAAGTATTTACACCTAATTTTTCTATATCCTTTGGCATTAAATTTGATGGTGCAATAATATTAACTTCTGCACCTAGCATGTTTAATAAATATATATTCGATCTTGCAACACGAGAATGCAGGATGTCACCACATATAGCTATTCTTAATCCTTGAATTTTCTCCTTTCGATCTATTATTGTTAAAGCATCTAGTAAGGCTTGTGTCGGATGTTCTCTTCTTCCATCTCCAGCATTTAAAACTGCACAATTTACTTTTTGAGATAATAGATTACAAGCACCAGAATCCTGATGCCTAATCACTATAATATCTGGATGCATAGCATTTAGGGTCATTGCTGTATCAATAAGAGTTTCACCTTTTTTAATTGCTGAATTAGTAATGTTCATTGACATGACATCAGCCCCAAGTCTTTTGCCAGCTAATTCAAAAGAACTTTGGGTTCTTGTGGATGGTTCGAAAAATAGATTAATCTGGGTTTTACCTCTTAAAATATCTATTTTTTTATTTTTGCTTTTGTTGAGGGATATAAATTTTTTTGCCTCATCTAAAATTAGATTTATATCTTTTATTGATAGATCTTGGATTCCTAAAAGATGTTTTTGAGAAATTTTAATAGCTTTTTCTAATGTTGCCATTAAAACCAACTCTATAAACTGTAAGAGCTAATAAGGCAAGTATTAATTATTTAAATAGTCGATTGCACCTTGCAGAATGAAAGTAGCGGCATTTTCATCGATATTTTTGACTCTTTTTGAGATATTTGTATCTAATTGGCTTGATAATTTAAAGGCAGCCACTGTTGAAAGTCTTTCATCCCAAAGGCAAACAGGTATATCTAATGATTTTTCAATGTTAGAGGCAATACTATTAACAGAATGAGAAGATTTACCTAAAGTTCCATCCATATTGATTGGATTACCAATAATGAGACCTTTAATGCTATTCTCATTAATTATCAATCTGAGCTCATCTATAAGTTTAGATGAAGTAGTCTTATCCAGAGTTTTATGTGGTGTTGCTATCGATTGATTTCCATCGGATATAGATATGCCGATTCTTTTAGATCCCAGGTCTAAACCAAGTAATCTTACCTTATTAGTTTGTTTTTTTTTAAAATCCTCGATAGTGATCATATTGTATATTTTATACTTAAGTGATAGTTTTGCGATATTTAATTATCACATGACTATTGATCTTAAAACCATAAAACATATTGCTAGATTATCAAGGATTTCCGTCACGGATGAAAAAGCTAAAAAATTAGCAGTTGATTTGAATTCAATATTTGATTTTATAGAAAAACTAAATGAACTGAAAACTGATAAAATTCAACCATTAACATCAATAGCTGAAACTACTTTAAAACTCAGAAATGATGAAATTAAGAGTAAAAATATACGAGAAGAAATTATTAAAAATTCTCCTGAAAAAAACGAAGATTATTTTGTAGTGCCAAAGGTTATAGAATAATGAGTGAAATTTATAAACAAACACTATCAGAATTAGTAAACAACATTAAAAATAAAAAAATATCATCAGAGGAAATCACTAAATCATATATCGCTAGATCAGAAAAATCTAAAATATTAAATACATTTGTTACATCAAATTTTGATGAAGCATTAAAACAAGCTAAAAATTTCGACAAAAAACCTAATTTTAATTTAAAGCTTCCAGGCATTCCTATTGCTGTAAAAGATTTATTTTGCACAAAGAATGTTAAAACAACAGCAGGAAGTAAAATATTAAATAATTTTATTCCAACATATGAGTCAACTGTAACTCAAAATATGTGGAACGAAGGCGCTATTCTTCTAGGAAAATTGAATTGTGATGAATTTGCGATGGGCTCTTCAAATGAAACTAGTTATTTTGGAAATGTACAGAGTCCTGTGGATGAAAATTTAGTCCCAGGAGGTTCTTCAGGTGGATCAGCATCTGCTTTAGCTGCTAAATTAACACCTGTTACGATTGGAACTGATACTGGTGGATCCATTAGACAACCGGCATCATTTACAGGAACGGTAGGATTAAAACCAACTTATGGTAGTTGTTCACGTTATGGAATTGTCGCCTTCGCATCTTCTTTAGATCAAGCGGGTCCGATGTCTCAAAATGTTAAAGACTGCGCGTTATTACATAATGTAATAAGTTCTTATGATGAAAAAGATTCAACATCAATTGATTTTAAAAGATCTAATTATAGTGAACAATTATCAAAAAATATAAAAGGAAAAAAAATTGGTATACCAAAAGAATATAGAGTAGAGGGCATGCCAAAAGAAATAGAAGATCTCTGGCAAAAAGGAATTAATTACGCCAAAGATTGCGGTGCTGAAATTGTTGATATATCACTTCCACATACAACATATGCATTACCCACTTATTATATTGTGGCACCAGCTGAGGCATCTTCAAATTTAGCAAGATACGATGGTGTTAAATATGGATTTAGATCAAAAGGAGAAAATCTTATCGATATGTATGAAAAAACTAGATCAGAGGGTTTTGGTGCCGAAGTTCAAAGAAGAATTATGATTGGAACTTATGTATTATCGTCTGGCTATTATGACGCTTATTATCTTAAGGCTCAAAAAGTTAGAAAATTAATCAAAAGTGATTTTGATGAAGCTTATAAAAAAGTAGATGCTATACTAACACCATCTACACCTAGCGCAGCATTTAAAATTGGTGAAAAAAAAGATGACCCAGTGTCTATGTATTTAAATGATATCTTTACAGTGCCTGTAAATTTAGCGGGACTTCCAGGCATATCAATACCTGCAGGCCATGATTCAAAAGGTTACCCATTAGGACTACAAATAATTGGAAAGGCCTTTGATGAACAAAACATATTAGATATAGCCTACGCAATGGAAGAAAAGATTAATTTCAAAAATAAAATTACTGATTGGTGGATTAAATGAGTAAAAATAATAATGAATATTTAATTAATAGAAAAGATAATCAATACGAGGTAGTTATTGGATTAGAAGTTCATGCACAAGTTACATCGGAATCAAAGTTATTTTCATCCTCTTCAACAAAATTTGGCGCAGAACCTAATACGCAAGTTAGTTTAGTTGATGCAGCCTTTCCCGGAATGTTGCCAGTGATTAATGAATTTTGTGTTAAACAAGCAATTAAAACAGGAATTGGACTTAAAGCAAAAATAAATAAGCGCTCAGTATTTGATAGGAAAAATTATTTTTATGCAGATTTACCCCAAGGTTACCAAATTTCTCAATTTAAGGATCCTATCGTTGGCGAAGGTAAAGTCATTCTAGATTTGCCTAATGGTCAAAAAGAGATTGGGATAGAAAGGCTTCACTTGGAGCAGGATGCAGGAAAAAGTATTCATGATATCGATCCACAAAGTACTTTAGTAGATCTAAATAGATCTGGTGTTGCTTTAATGGAAATCGTGAGTAAGCCTGATTTAAGATCACCAGAAGAGGTTAGTATATATATAAAAAAACTAAGGTCTATAATGAGATACCTTGGAACATGTGATGGCAATATGCAGGAAGGATCATTGAGAGCCGATGTAAATGTTTCTGTTAGATTAAAAGGAGCAAAGGATTTTGGTACAAGATGTGAAATTAAAAATGTTAATTCTATTAAATTTATGCAATCGGCTATAGATTATGAAGCTAATAGACAAGTTGATTTGATTGAAGACGGCAAAAACATAGATCAGGAAACACGCCTATTTGATACTAAAAAAAATGAAACTAGATCTATGAGATCAAAAGAAGATGCTCATGATTATAGGTATTTTCCAGATCCAGATTTGCTTCCTTTAGAAGTTTCTGATGATTTTATTGAAAAATTAAGAACCGATATCCCAGAATTACCAGATGATAAAAAGAAAAGATTTATAGAACAGTTTAAACTATCACCTTACGAGGCAACAATTCTTGTTTCTGATATTGCAACAGCAAATTATTTTGAGGAGGTTGTTGCTAAGATGGGAAAAAATAGGGATGTTAAATTAGCTGTAAACTGGATTACAGGAGAGTTATTTGCACTCTTGAACAGTAAAAATTTAGAGATTTCTCAAAGTCCAATAAGTGCAAAGAATTTATCAATTTTAATTAATCTTATTAAAAATGGAACAATCTCAGGAAAAATAGCCAAAACTGTATTTGAACATATGGTGGAAGGGGATAAGGATCCTCAAAAAATTGTTCAAGAAAAGGGATTAAAACAACAAAGTGATCCAAAAGCTTTAGAAATATTAATTGATAAAATAATTAATGATAATAGAGAAAAAGCAATTGAATATAAAAATGGAAAAGAAAAATTATTTGGTTTTTTCGTAGGACAGGCAATGAAAGCCTCAGGTGGTAAAGCAAATCCGCAATTAATAAATGAAATATTAAAAAAGAAATTATAAGGTTATGGGTTCAGACCTTAATATTACAAAACATTTACAAGATTACATTCTAAAACATGGTTTGAGACTTCACCCTGTTCAAAAAGAAATAATAAATCATAATATATCATTAGGAGATGTTAAGAGAATGCAAATATCTATTTCTCAATGTCAATTTCTTCATTTAATGATCAAGGTTTCTAGAGTCAAAAGAGTTTTAGAAATTGGTACTTTCACAGGTTTAAGCACACTGTCTATGGCTTTAGCACTTCCAGACGATGGTAAAATAACTGCTTTAGATAAAGACGCAAATACCAATAAGATTGCAGTTAATTTTTTTAAGAAAGCTGAACAAAATCATAAAATTACTACAATAACAAAACCAGCTTTAGAGGCATTGCTAGAAATCAGGGACAAAAGATTTGATTTAGTTTTTATAGATGCAGATAAAATGAATTATAAAAAATATTATGAAATTTCTTTAAAATTATCACAAAAAGATAGTTTAATTATTATCGATAATGTTTTGTGGCATGGCGAGGTAGTTGATAAAAACAAAAATGATAAAATCACCAAAAA
>CACGON010000016.1 GCA_902574695.1 uncultured Pelagibacteraceae bacterium
AGTCAATCTGGAAATTGTTTAAAAATAGTTAAATCACACTATAAAAAAATACCTATATTGGGTGTTTGTTTAGGTCATCAAATTATTGGGCAAGTTTTTGGATCTAAAATAATTCAGGCTAAAAAATTAATGCATGGAAAAACAAGTAAAATTGTGTCCAAAAAGTTAGGTATTCTTAAAAACTTACCTAAAAACTTTGAGGCAACCAGATACCACAGTTTAATAATTGATAAGAAAAGTCTATCAAAAGACCTTGAAATTACTGCCGAAAGTTTAGATGGGTTGATAATGGGAATTAAACATAGAAAATATAATGTTCATGGAGTGCAATTTCACCCTGAAAGTATTAAAACTAAGTTAGGATTAAGAATTTTAAGCAACTTTATTAAATATAGAAACGAGTGAAAAATTATATCGATAAAATAAAAAATAAACAGAATCTTACTTTTGATGAAAGTAAGGCTGCATTTGAAATTTTAATGGAAGGAAAAGCAAATGATCAAGAAATATTTGATTTTTTGACACTTTTATCTAGCAAAGGTGAATCTTCAGAAGAAATAGCTGGTGGTGTTTATGTTTTGAGAGACAAGTCAAAAAGAGTAAACATTGATAATTGTATTGATACTTGTGGAACTGGTGGTGATGGAATGAATACTCTTAATATATCTACAGCCTCCGCGTTATTACTAGCAAGCATGGGCGTTAAAGTGGCAAAACATGGCAATAAGGCTGTATCATCAAAATGTGGATCTGGAGATGTTTTGGAGGCCTTAAATATAAAAATTAATTTGGAACCAAGTGATATTGAGCAGCAAATAAATAAATATAATTTTGGTTTCATGTTTGCACCTAATTATCATAGTGCAATGAGATTTGTAGGACCAACTAGAAAAAAAATCGGAAAAAGGACTATATTTAATATGATTGGACCGTTGAGCAGCCCTGCCCTAGTAAAGCGACAAGTGGTTGGAGTCTTTGATAAAAAACTCTTAATGATATTCGCAAATGCTTTAAATAATTTAGATATTAAATTTGCTTGGATTGTTAATAGTGAGGATGGTTTAGATGAAATTTCACCTTATGCAAAAACAAATGTTATTCAATTAAAAAATGGTAAAATTTCTGAAATTGTTATTAATCCAAAAGAGTTAAATATAAATGGAGATAAATTTAAAAATCTTGTTGGTGATGATGCTAAATTTAATGCACATAAAATGATTAATATATTTAAAGGTGAAGATAATGATTTTTCTAAAGCTGTTTGTTTAAATGCTGCTGCAGGATTAATTGTAAATGAAACATTTAAAGATTTTGCTGATGCTTATAACAATGCTAGAAAACATATTTTGTCAAATAAAGTTATTAAACACTTAGAAAAAATTCAAAATGTCTGAAAATATTCTTGAAAAAATAATTCAAAAAAAAAAAGAGAAAATAGAAAATGTGAAAAAGATTTATTCTCTTGACACATTAAATGAATTAATTAATGCTAATAAAACATTCATTAATTTTAAAGAAAAAATTGAAAATAATATTAAAGAAAACAAATTTTCAATTATTGCTGAAATTAAAAAAGCTAGCCCCTCCGCGGGCGTGATTATTAATGATTATGACCCAGTTAAAATAGCCAATATATACAATTTTAATAGAGCTACTTGTTTATCGGTTTTAACCGAAGAGAATTTTTTTTTAGGAAACCTTTCACACATTAGTAAGATTAAAAAAGATGTTAATTTACCAGTTCTTTGTAAAGATTTCTTTATAGATAAATTTCAGATACCGTTATCAAAAAGCTACGGAGCTGATGCTATTTTAATTATATTAGCTGGTGTCAGCGAAAGCCTAGCAGATGATTTATACGAAGAAGCTTTAAAATTAAATATGTCTATCATAGTTGAAGTACATACAGTTGAAGAAGCTAAACAAGCTCTTAAGTTTAAAAATGCTATGATTGGAATAAATAATAGAAACCTAAAAACTTTAAAAACTGATATAAAAACAACTTTCGATATTTATAACATTTTAGTTAATCATCCAGGACCATTAATTTCTGAAAGTGGAATTAAAACTAAAGACGAACTATTGAAATTGTCTGATATGACTACAATTAAAACTTTTTTAATTGGTGAATCACTTTTAAAAAATTTGGAAAATAATTCTATTTTTTCAGTTCTCTAGCCAATTTATAGCTGATTTTAGTAGCTTTTTTACTATTGTGAATTGTAGAGAACTTTTGTAGAACAGATTTTGTACGATATTTGTTCTTATGCTAACAAAAAAACAAAAAAACCTACTTTTATTTATCAACAAGAAGTTGAGAAGTTCCGGAGTATCCCCTTCTTATGAAGAAATGAAAGCATCGCTAAACTTAAAGTCTAAATCAGGGATACATAGACTTATTAGTGCTTTAGAAGAAAGAGGGTTTATTAAAAGATTAGCTCACAAAGCAAGAGCTTTGGAAGTAGTAAAGTTACCGGAAACAGCATCTGCTAATGATATTTATAACAGTTTTTCACCAAGCGTTATTAAAGGTGGATTGGACGAAGCTAATGAGCAAGATGGTCAAGAAATTCCTGTATTAGGAAAAATTGCAGCAGGAACTCCTGTAGAAGCTATACAAAACGAGGTTTCAAGGATTCCGTTACCAGAAAATATCGAAAAAAAAGGTGAATATTTTGGATTAAAAGTCCAGGGAGATTCGATGATTGAAGCAGGAATCAATGATGGTGATACTGTAGTTATTAAAAAAACAGATACTGCTGACAATGGCAAAATTGTTGTTGCTTTAATTGATGATCACGAAGCGATGCTTAAGAGGATTAGAAAAAAAGGTAAAACTGTAGCTTTAGAAAGTGCTAACAAAAATTATGAAACAAAAATTTTTGGACCAGATAGAGTAAAAGTTCAAGGTGTACTAGTATCTTTATATAGAAGTTTCTAAGTAAATATAATAAACAATTATAATGAAAAAAGTAGCAACTAGATTTGCTCCATCTCCTACCGGACCTTTGCATATCGGTGGTATAAGAACAGCTTTATTTAATTGGTTGTACGCTAAAAACAAACAGGGTGATTTTTATTTAAGAATTGAGGATACAGATAGAGAAAGATCAAAAATTGAATATAAAGATCAAATAATTAAGTCTCTAAAATGGATTGGGATAAATTATAAAGGAGAAGAATATATACAATCAAAAAAAATTGAAGATCACATAAAAGTTGCAAATGAATTACTTAAAAATGGTCAAGCATATAATTGTTATTGTTCAAGTGAAGAGATAGAAGATCAAAAAAAAAGGGCTAGGCAAAAAAAAATTCCTTATATCTATGATAGAAAATGGAGAGATAAGGGTGAAGAAGATGCTCCAAAAGATATTAAACCAGTTATAAGATTTAAAAGTAAAATAGATGGAAAATCTATATTAAAAGATTTAGTTCAAGGTGATATTGAAATTGATAACAATACTATCGAGGATTTTGTAATTTTGAGAAATGATGGAACTCCAACATATAACCTATCTGCATCTGTAGATGACCATCTAATGAAAATGACACACATAATTAGAGGTGACGACCATAAAATAAACACATTCAAACAGATACAAATTTATCAAGCGATGAAATGGGAGGTACCTTCATTTGCTCATATACCTTTAATTCATACAATTGAGGGAAAGAAACTATCTAAGAGAGATAAGGCTTCTACTCTAGATGATTATTCCAAAATTGGCATTATGCCTGATGCTCTCAGAAATTATCTTCTAAGATTAGGATGGTCTTTTAAAGATAAGGAAATATTCACTCTCGAGGAAAGTATTAAACATTTTAATCTTGAGGGAATTGGTAAATCTCCATCTAAGCTAGATATGAGTAGAATATTATCAATGAACGAACACTATATTAAAAACATTGACGAAAATGATTTGTTTAATCAATTAACTGATTATTGCAAACTATATAAGAATGAAATCAAATCAGAAAAAAAAGAAAAGATCAAAAACTCGCTAACTTTCCTAAAAAATAAAGCTAAGACCTTGGAAGATATATTTAATAATGGTCAATATATTATTACAGATGATGTTAATTTTAATCAAAGCGATGTTAAATTAATTGATGATAAAGCTAAAAAAGTCATATCTGATTTCAATAATAAATTTAGGAATGTTGAAAAACTTAGCAAAGAAACATTAGAGCCAATTGTAAATGAATTGATTAAATCAAATGATACCAATTTTAAAGGGGTTGGACAGCCTTTAAGAATAGCTTTAACGGGTTCTAAATTTGGGCCTGGAATATACGACATAATTATTTCTCTTGGAAAAGATGAGGTAATAAAAAGATTAACCAATAAGAAACTTAATTAATACCGCGGAGGCCTCATCAGAAGATGAAGTTTTTGATCTAATTTTAGCTAATGTATCCTCACAATCATTAATTTGTTTATTCATTAATTCTGGATTTTTTAAAAAATAAACAACTGAATTATAAATTTCTTTAGAATTACATTCTTTCTGGATTAATTCAGGAATTATTTCTTTGTTGTTAATTATATTAATTATGTTAGCAAATTTTATTTTTATTAACATTTTAACAATTAAAAAATTTAAAAAATTCATTTTATAAATAATTATAGAAGGAACTTTTGCATTACAAATTTCAAGAGAAACAGTTCCAGATTTAGAAACTGCAAATGTAGATTTATTTAGTATATGATCTTTTATTTTTTCATCAGAAATAACTGATACGTTTTCTAAATTTTCATTGTTAATTTTTTCATTTATTAAAATTTTATTCTCATCAGTGGCATGAAAAACAAATGAGAAATTATCAAATTTTTTGTTCATCATATTTATGAAATCAATTAAGATAGGTAAAAGTAAATTTACTTCGGATGATCTGCTACCAGAAAAAAGAGAGATAATTTTTTTATCATTTGATATGATATTAGACAGGTCTATTTTGTTATTTGACTCTTTTTCTAATAATGGATGACCGACGAAAGTATTCGGGATATCTTCCTTATCAAAATATTTTTTTTCAAAATCGAATAATAATAAAATATGATCTAAAAATTTTTTAAATTTTTTTACTCTACCCTCTCGCCATACCCACACTTGAGGAGCTACATAATGAACAGTCTTGATCTTACTATTTAATTTTTTGACTTTTTCAGCTACTCTTAACGTAAAATCAGGACTATCAACACTAAACAAAATATCGGGGTTAAATTTTATTATCTCCTCTACAGTTTTATTTATTTTATTCCTAATTTTGAAAATATTTAAAAAAACACTTGTGAAACCAATGTAGGTAATTTCTTTAAGATCGAAAATAGATTTTATTCCTAATGATTCTAAATGTGTTCCACCAACACAAGAGTACTCAATATTTAGATTATTTTTTTGAAGTTTTGATATGACTTTAGAAGCAAGTTTATCTCCAGAAGGCTCACCGGTTAATATAAAAATTTTTTTCATTTAACTGAGATAAACATTCTATTTTTATTAGCTAATTTAATACATTTACTTTTATCTAAAAAAACATGTTGTTTCCTTTTAATAACAATACCTTTTAATCCTGCGTTCTTACTTTGTTTTATAGTTTTTAATCCAATTGTTGGCAGATCTACTCTTAAGTCTTGTTTCTTTTTTGGAAATTTAACTAAAACACCATGATTTTTAAATTTTTTACTTCTGCATTTTTCAAGCATTTTTTTAGTTCCACCCTTTCCCTCTATAGAAACTACTTTATTATTTCTAACTACAACTCCTTGGCTAAAATTGTATTCTCTTAAACTATTTAAAGTTTTAATTGCTTTTTTTATATCCAATTGGTCTTGTTTGTTTGGTTTAAATTTTGAATAATTGCCTTTTATTAATGAAAGTTCAGGATTAAATTTAAGTGAATTTTCAGTTTTAATCTTGTTTTGGCCCAATATCTTAATGATTTCTTTAAGTATTGCTGCATCACCAAGCTTTGATGCTTTGATAATTCTTGGAATATAATAAATTCCTTTGAAGTCTAATTTCAGTTTGGAAAAGTTAGGTTTATTTACCTTTCCAGCAAATAAGACTTTTTTACATTTATTTTCCTTAAGAATATTAATGATTTTACCAAATTGACCTATAGAAACTGAATAAGATTTTCTATCCTTTTTAAACTTCTTTGATTTTGACAAATCAATTATCAAATATTTAATTTTTCTTTTTTTGACATTTTTTAGAATTTCCTTTGGAAATTCAGTATCACCAAAAATTAATCCTATCATTTTATGAAAATGGTGTGCAAATAGATCTTTTTTTATCCTTTGTTATAAAATCAATTACATTCTTGACTAATGGATTCTCTTGAAAAGAGCCATTCAATTTACTGATATTGTCATTGATATTTTTTGTAGCAAAAATTTCCTTATAAGCTTCGCTTAAACCTAAAATATCCTTATTTTCAAACTTGGCTCTTCTCAAACCTATTAAGTTTAATCCTTGTAATGAATTTCTGTTTCCTGTTGATAATCCATAAGGAATTACATCGTTTAATACTCCTGTCATACCACCAATCATAGCCATTTTGCCAATCCTTGTGAATTGTTGAACTGCAGAATTGCCTCCTATAACAACGTTGTCTTCAATAATTGCATGTCCTCCCAATGGAACATTATTTGCAATTATTACATTGTTTCCCACCTGACAATCATGAGCAATATGTGATGAAATCATAAATAAACAATTATTTCCAACAACTGTTTTGCCGCCCCCACCAACTGTTCCTGGATTTATTGTAACATACTCTCTAATCTTGTTATTATCTCCAATTATCAAATTAGTTGGTTCTCCAGCATATTTTAAATCTTGTGGATCATTGATAGAGACAAAAGGGTATATCTTGTTCCCTTTACCAATTTTAACATTTCCAGAAATATTTACATGTGATTGAATAATAGTATCTTCGCCAATCTCAACATTAGGACCTATTACGCAGTAAGGTCCTATTTGAACATTTTTATATAATTTTGCTTTTGAGTCTATAATTGCAGTTTTATCTATCATCTATTATTTTTTATAAATTCTCTTAAATTTTTTGCTGGATAGCCCATGACTTTAGTATTGTCAGGTATATCATTTATAACCCCGCTACCTCCTCCTATTTGAACATTGTTTCCAACTTTTAAATGACCTGAAACACCGGCCTGACCACCAATCATAACATTGTTACCTATAGTAGAACTTCCTGCAAAACCAACTTGCCCAGCAATAATACAATTATCTCCAATTTTATTATTGTGAGCAATATGTACTTGATTATCTAAATATGTGTTTTTACCAATTATTGTATTTGATAATGAACCTCTATCAATTGTAGAACCACATCCAATTTCACAATTTTCATTTATTATAACAATTCCAATATGAGGATATTTAACATTTTTTTCTTGATTTGGAAAAAAACCAAAACCTTTTTTGCCTATAACGCATCCATCCAATATATTAACGTTATCTTTGATAACTGTATTTCTAATGATGACATTAGAACCGATAGAGCAATTTGAACCAATTAAAACATTTTTTTCGATTATTGTATTGTGGCCAATTAGAGTATTTTTGCCTATTTTGACATTTTTTCCAATTAAGACATTTTTGCCATGTTTAATTTTTTTACTTAAAGAGATCTTAGAAATATCTTTTACAGTATTGTCAAAATCATCAACTAAAGATTTGGGATAAAATTCTTTTGTGATTTTCGCCATTGAAAGTAAAACATTTTTAACAATTATTTTGTTACATTTTTTTGGTAAAAAATTTGCAAGACTTTCTAAAGTCACACAATAGGAAGCTTTTGTCTTAGATGCCAAATTAGAATAGTTTTTGGAATGAAAAAAAGTTAAATCTTTATTTGTGGCTGAAACTAGATCTGAAACGTTATAGATTTTATCTTTTTTATAATTATATATATTATCAATCTTACATTTACTTAATAATTTTTGGACATCAAAAGGCCCAATATTTTTAAAAAAAGGATTTAACATAATGAATATCTATCAAACATTTGATATTCTTTGAATCAATAAATATTACTGATTATTTTCTATCAACTATAGTTGCAGACCATTGAGCATCTGCCATCTTCTTCCCATCGACAAAAGCATCACCCTTATATTTCCAAACTCTACCATGGGATCTTATAGCTTCAATATTTAACTCTAGTTTACAATTAGGTATTACAGGATTTCTAAATCTTGCTTTTTCAACACTCATTAAAAAAACTAATTTATTCTCATATGTTTCTTTGTCTAGTCCATGTGCGGTCAGTGCTGCTGCTGCTTGACCAAAAGCTTCAACAATTAGAACACCAGGCATTACTGGTTGTCCAGGAAAATGTCCTTGTACAAAAAAACTCTCTTTTTTTACATTTACAATTGCAGTAGCTGATTGAAGTCTTTTTATATTAGTTAACTCATCTATAAGCAACATAGGCTCTCTATGAGGAAGAAGATCTATAATTTGTTCTTTATTTAACTTATTTGTCAATTAATCTGTCTTAAGTTTAGTAATTTTTTTATCTACAATAATTAAAATTTCATCTGTTATATCTAATTCAGATTTTCCCATAATTATATTTTTTTTTTGAATAACCATATCTATACCATTGTTAGATGCGTATTCAGCAAGGATAGGTTTAATTTTAAGGGCAAAATCTGCGCTAGCGTTTAGTCGTTTCTTTGTTGATGTCTCAACAGATTTTTGCCTTAATGATCTATATTCATCAATTTTTTTTCTTAAAACAGTCAGTTCTTTGTTAAACTCCTCATCACTTAATACATTTTTCTTTTTAACAAGTTCATCCTCATTACTTTTAAGATCTTTTTCGATTTTTTGAAATTTTGAAATATCATTTTTTTTTTGTTTGTTAATTTTATCAATAACATTTTTTCCTGCCTTAGATATTTTCATAATTTTGTCCATATCTATGTAAACGATCTTCTCATTAGTATTTGATAAAGCATTGCTAAAAATAAAAGAATAAAAGATTATTGAAAATAATATTAGTTTATTCATAATTTAAAATGTCGTTCCAATATTGAATCTAATCGTTTCAGTTTTATCAGTATCGGCTTTTGTAATTGCTTGCGAGATCGAGAAATTAAGTGGGCCAACAACTGTGAACCAGTCAACTCCAAAACCGACTGATGATCTTATTTTGGACTTATCCAAAGAACTATCGTAATCAACGCCAAAAACATTAGCTGCATCAACAAATAGTTGGAAGTCAACAGTTTCTAAATTGGCACCAAATTCTGGGAGTGTTGTTGCTGCATTTATAGTTGTAGTATAATTTCCACCAATGAAATCACCTCCATCTATTGGACCTACTTTGCCAGGTTCAAACCCTCTTAATCTTTTTCCAGGAACATACAGCCTTTTTGATACTCTAACATCATCATCAGATAATGAATTTATCGCTCTTGCCTGAATTGAAAACTTAGTAACAATCTCCTTAATCTGATTAAATGTTGTAAATTCATAACTATTAAAAAACGCGTAATCGTCAGAAAGCAGAGGTATTCTTTGATTGAATCTACTAGTAAAACCATCTGTTGTTTGGTACCGCCTATTTCTTTTATCCAATGATAATCCATATGCAAAAGTTGTATCAAAGTATTCTCCCTCTTGTTTTTTAAGTTTGTCTGATGCAGTTTGATTTGTATCTAGTTTTTCGTAAAAAACTGACAATTTTGGACTAAAAAAT
>CACGON010000017.1 GCA_902574695.1 uncultured Pelagibacteraceae bacterium
TTGGACTTAGATGTGGTGTAAAGCTAAACTCTACATTTTTTTTCATAGTATATTTTAATTCTTGTTCAATCTCTGAATTATGCCTATGATTACTTACCCCATAAGCGCTTAACGACTCGTAAAGATTTTTGTTTTCATATTTTTTATGAACGCCCCTACCGGCGCCAGAGTAACCAGATTTTGAGTCGATTATAATATTCCTAGAAATAATTAATCCTTTTTCTATAAGCGGTTTTAAGGGTAAAAGTATAGATGTTGGATAACAGCCTGGGCACGAAATGATTTGATAGTTTTTCAAACTTTTTTTGTTAAGTTCAGGTAAAGAATAAATGCTTTTTTTTATATTTAATGGTGCTTTGTGCTTTTTTTTATACCACTTAAAGTAATCTTTAGCACCCAATCTAAAGTCTGCAGCAATATCTATAAGAGTATTATGTTTTAATAAAGATTTTGAGATTTTTTGAGCTTCTCCATATGGCAAAGCAGTAAATATTACATCTACATTTTTTAAATTTGATATATTAAATTTACTTATTTTTGGAAGTTTATTTTTTATAGACTTATCAAAGTAGGAAATTTTTTTACCAACGGAAGAACTTCCACAAAGATATTTGATATTGACTCTTTTGTGTTTAATTAAGAGTTTAACTAATTCTATCCCTATGTAACCAGTACATCCAGCTATTAAAACGTTAAGTTTAGCCATTTTTTTATTATAACAGTTTAAATTAAAAAAAGTATTATCTTTTAGAAAACTGAAAACTTCTTCTAGCTTTTCTATGACCGTATTTTTTTCTTTCAACGGCTCTGGAATCACGTGTGGTCAATTTTTCTTTTTTTAGCGTAGTTTTACTATTTGAATCTAGCATCACAAGAGCTTTTGAGATACCGTGAACAAGAGCGCCAACTTGACCTGATAGCCCCCCACCCTTAACATTGCCTCTAACATCGTAAGAAGTGGACTCATTAAGAATTTCAAATGGTCTTAGTAATTGCATTTTGTGATTCGCTCTTTTAAAGTATTCTTTATAGTCTTTACCGTTAATCATAATTTTACCGGAACCTTTTTTAAGCCAAATTTTAGCTATTGAAGTTTTTCTTCTACCTGTAGCATATGTGCTATCTTTAATATCAATATTAATCTTTTTATTCTCAGTATTTTGAGCAGCTTCCATTTTAATTGTTAATTATATTTTTTTTATTTAATGTTGATAAATTTAAAACCTCAGGACTTTGTGACTCGTGAGGATGTTGCTCACCAGCATAGATTTTTAATTTCGTAAGTTGTTTTTTTGCCAATGGTCCTCTAGGTAGCATTCTTTTAACAGCTAATTTTAATATTTCAGCTGGTTGATCTTTTTCTGTTAATTTTTCAGGTGTTATCTCTTTAATTCCACCTGGATAACCTGTATGTTTATAATACTTTTTATTTTGGAATTTCTTTCCAGTAAACTTGATTTTTTCGACATTTTTTACTACTACAAAATCACCAGTATCCATATGAGGTGTGAAAGTTGGTTTATTTTTTCCCCTTAAAATTTTTGAAACAACAGTAGCCAATCTTCCAACTACCGCATTATTAGCATCTATTTCAAACCATTTAGACTGTATTTCTGATTTTTTAATAAATTTTGTCATTGATGCGGGATTAATACTTTTAAATATATTGTTTGTCAATTAATAGGTCTACAAAATATTCATAAAAGTTAAGTAATATAGCCTTTTTTTGCTATTGCTTAGTCATCTTAAACTATAATAAAATTAAATTTCAAATAAACAGGGAGGAAAACAAAAATGAGTAAAAATCCAGAAACAATAGCATTACACGGTGGTGATTATAGAAGTGATCCAGCTACTACATCTGTAGCAGTACCGATTTACAGAACCACATCATACCAGTTTAAAAATACAGATAATGCAGCAAATTTATTTGCATTAAAAGAATTTGGTAACATTTATACGCGTATAATGAATCCAACAAATGATGTACTTGAAAAAAGAGTTGCAGCATTAGAGGGCGGTCTAGCATGTGTTACTGTAGGATCCGGTCAGGCAGCTTCTACATTTGCTATAATGAATGTATGTCAATCAGGGGATAACTTTATTAGCTCAACAGATTTATATGGAGGAACTGTAAATTTATTTACACATACTTTAAAAAAACTTGGAATTGAGTGTAGGTATGCAGATCCATCGGATCCAAAGAACTTTGAAAAGCTTATTGATGAAAAAACAAGATGCTTTTATGCAGAAACTCTTCCAAATCCATATTTAAGGGTATTTCCCATAAAAGAAGTATCAGATATTGGAAGAAAGCATAATATTCCATTAATAATGGATAATACTGCGGCTCCAGTAATCTGTAAACCAATTGAACACGGTGCAGCTGTGGTTGTCCATTCGCTAACTAAATTTATTGGTGGTCATGGAACAGTAATTGGTGGTTGCTTAGTAGATGGTGGAAACTTTGATTGGACAGCAAATAAAAAAAGACAGCCAATGTTTAATGAACCAGATGCAAGTTATGGCGGTGCTGTTTGGGGCGAAGTAGTACCTCAACTAACTGGTGCAAATGTTGCTTTTGCTGTAAGAGCAAGGGTTTGTTTATTAAGAGACTTAGGCGCTCCACTAGCACCGGATAATGCTTGGGGAATAATTCAAGGACTTGAAACGGCACCTTTAAGAATGAAACAGCATTGTTCAAATGCAGAAAAGGCTGTAGCATTTTTAAATAAACACAAAAATGTTGAAAGAGTAATTTATCCAACATTACATAAAGGTGATATTGCTGCAAGATCAAAAAAATATCTTAAAGGCGGCAATGGAGCTTTAGTTGGTATAGAAGTAAAAGGTGGTGTAGAGGCTGGTAAAAAATTTATAGAAGCATTAAAAATGTTTTATCATGTTGCAAATATTGGAGATGCTAGAAGTCTAGCAATACATCCTGCAACTACTACACATAGCCAGTTAACACCTGAAGAATTATTAGCAGCTGGTGTAACACCAGGATACGTAAGGTTGTCTATTGGAATTGAACATCCAGATGACATTATTGCTGATTTAGATCAGGCACTTAGTGCTTCTGGTAAGCCTAATTTGAAGGCTGTAAGTTAGTTTTAAAATTTTTAAAAAAAATAAATAAAAAACTACTTACAACAAATATTGAACCAATCTGGTGTAAAGATGCATATAAAATTTTTGCACCAGATAACAAAGTTATCACTCCTAAAAATATTTGAAATAAAATTGTTAGATCAAATACAATCAATGGTGTTAATGGTAGTTTTTTTTTAATATATATAAAATTAAAATATAATATTAAAAAAGTTAATACATAGGCTGTTTTTCTATGGACAAATTGTATAATTGATGGTGAGTTTAATGCATCATACGTAAGAAAATCAGCAAACTTGCTGTCATCTGGAAATATTTTTCCATTCATATCTGGCCAAGTATTAAAAATTAAACCACCGTCTAATCCAGCAAGAAATGCACCTAAAATAATTTGTAAAAATATTACTAATAACAAGCAAGTTAAAAACAAATTTGATATTTTGTAATCGAAGGATTTTATATTTATTGTTTCTAATAAATACCAAAAAGTTAATGAAAGTATAATAAATGCAAGAGATAGATGGGCAGCAAGACGAAAATGGCTAACATCAACTCTTTCAATTAATCCACTTTCAACCATATACCATCCCAAAACACCCTGCAGGCAAACTAAAATGAATATTATAAAATATTTTATTAAATTTTTTGTTTCATTTCGATATTTATAAACAAAGTATAACAGTGGTATTAATGATACTAATCCAACGATACGAGCTAATAATCTATGAAAATATTCCCAATAAAAAATTACTTTAAACTCCTTTAAAGTTATGTTGCTATTAAGATAAATAAATTCAGGTATCTTTTTGTATTCTAAAAAGTAAATATTCCATTGACTTGATGTAAATGGAGGCAAGATGCCAGTGAATAATTCCCATTTAGTTATTGATAAACCAGAATCTGTTAATCTGGTTAATCCACCTACTATTATCATCAATATTAATAAAAAATAAATTGTTAATAACCACCACTTTACAGCTCTAGTTTTGACAACACTATTTACAAACATGTCTTATAAATATAATAATTTACCATTCAACCAATTGTATAAATGTCGCCATTAAATAAAAGAAAATTATCAAAAGTTAGATATAAGCTTGATAAATTGGATAATAAGCTTTTACAAATAATTAAAAAAAGAACATCTCTTGTAAATGAAGTTTTAAAACTTAAACAATATAAAAAAGAAATTGTAGATCAAAAAAGAATAAATTTAATTTTAAGAAAAATAAAGAAAAAATCGATTCAAAATAATATTGATCCAAAAATTACGAGTAGAATATGGCGAAATATGATTTGGTCTTACATAGATTACGAAAGAAGAAATTTCAAAAAAAAATAAAATTATTTACTATGAGGTGGAAGTTTTTTTTCCACAAAAATTTCATGTTTTCTTGAACTTGGATTATATTTTCTTGCTTTAAGTTTTACTTTAGCCTTTTCACCACCAGCTGGCTTTTTTACGTAATAAAAAAAGGGACTATCTGGTTTACTTTCAGGAACAAGTCTTACTTTAACATGTGTTTTTTTTGCCATTATTTTATATCTTTTAAATCTTTTAAAATTTTTGAAATTTTAAAAATTTTCTGTTTTAAAAATTTATCAGAAGTACTTATAGATTTTTCTGAGGTATCGTCAAGATTAAATCCTTGTTCTTTATTGAGGATTTTTTTAACTCCAGAAATTTTTAAACCTTCCTCTTTTAACAAATATTTGATTTTTTTAAGATAATTTATACTTTGAGAGTCATAGTATCTCCTGTTTGAATTAAAGAATTTTGGCCTAATTTGTTTAAACTCTTTTTCCCAATATCTAATAGTATGAGTATTCAATTTTCCACTTTTTTTATTTTTAAGATCTAATATTTCAGCTACTTCACTAATTGATTTATAAGCTACTTCAAGTTTTTTCATTTTGATTGATAAAATGTTTAAATTCCTTTGCTGGCTTAAATAAAACTACTTGTCTTTCAGAAATAGTTTTTGTTTGTCTTGTTTTAAAATTAATACCAGGCCTTTCGCCTTTTTTTTTTAGAATGAATGTTCCAAATTTAGATATTTTTAATTTTTTATGTTCAATTAAATTGTCAACTATTATATCAAAAATATCATCAAACAAATTATCAGCTATTTTTTTTGAAAATCCTATCTGCATATATACAGCATTAACTATATCTTTTTTTGTTAAATTTAATCTCATTGATTAATATTTTTTTTAATTTTAGATATAAGGCTGCCCTTAACTATTCTTTCACAAACAGATAACGAATTAGAAAAACCAATATAATCAGTTGCACCGTGACTTTTAATCACCGGTGAGTCTAGCCCAATAAAAATTGCACCATTATAAAGTCTTGGATCTAATCTTTTTTTAAATTTTTTTAAGTTAAAATAATTTAAAATACTTGAAAATTTACCTAAAAAATTACTTGTCAGATTTTTTTTTAATTCATCTGTTATAAAACTAGCTGTTCCTTCGGCTGTTTTGAGAGCAATATTTCCTGTAAACCCATCAGCAACAATTACATTTACATCGCCTTTCATAAGATTGTTTCCCTCTATATATCCTTTAAATTCAAAATCTATATTTTGTAGTTGGTTTAACTTTTGATAAGTTTCTTTTATAGTTTCATTACCCTTCATTTCCTCTGAACCAATATTTAGTAAAGCAACTTTAGCTTTTTCATCAGGATATAATGATTTAAATATTGAAGAACCCATTATTGCAAAATCTATCAAATTTTTATCGTTACATTCTATGTTTGCTCCTAAATCAAGCACTACACTCATACCTTTTTTATTTGGCCATAGTGCAGACAATGCAGGCTTATCAATATTTTCAATCATTTTTAAATTAAGTTTTGAAATAACTAATAAGGCTCCTGTATTTCCTGCTGATATGACAGCATCTGCCTCTTTTTTTTTTACACTTTCTATTGCGAGCCACATACTTGTATCTTTACCTCTTTTTGCAGCCTCTAATGGTGTATCAGTACCCTTTACATGATTTTTTGTATTAAAAATTTCATATGAGGATTTATTTAAATTTTTTGGAATCCATTTTGCAATTTCATTTTGATCACCAAAAATCTTATAAAAAATATCTGAATTTTTTTTATTATGGTGATTAATGCCATCAATAACTTTTTTTGGCGATCCATCACCACCCATTGCATCAACAGCAATTGTAATCTTTTTATTCATCAAATGAATTATAGAATTTTTATTCTTTAGGATCTAGGATTTGTCTACCTTTATACATACCAGTTTTGAGGTCCAAATGATGAGATAATCTATACTCGCCACTTTTTTTATCCTCAATAATATTTTTAGGTGATACACGTATATGTGATCTACGTTTACCTGCTCTCGATTTAGTAGTTTTACGTTTAGGTACAGCCATAATTACAATTCAAAATTAATTACACCTTTTGTAAACAAATTAAAAGGCTTTTTTGTTAAAAAAGTACAATATTTATTAAAATAAATTGTTAAATCATTTAAATTTCCCTCAAAATTTATATAACTCTTTAAAAATTCCTCTTTTTCCTCATTGGCTATGACTTCCCAGTTTTCAATTTTCTCTAACATAGAATGAAATACATTTATGTAATTTTTCATTTTTTTGTTAATTGAGGCATCACCATAACCAATTTCTCTTATACTGAGCTCTAATTGTCTGAATATATAGTCATAAATACTCTGCATATCTTTTTTACTTATTTGATTTTTATATTGTTTAATAAAAAAACCCAAATGAAATAACAATATTGTTAGTCTGTCTGAAAATGTATCTTTTCTAGTAAATATGTTAAAAATTTTTTTATTTCTAGAGATATTTACCAAATTGTTATAAATATTAATATATTCTTTATTCATGAAAAATTTTTTATTGTTTATATTTATATCAATATTTATTTTAAGTTGTAGTACCAATAAAGTAATAAAACATCACGGTGTACATTTTTTAGATAAAAAAAACGATAAATTAGTCATAAATAACACTAATAAAAATGATATAATTAAACTTTTAGGTGAGCCATCTACAAAAAGTTCTTTTGACAATGATGTATGGATTTATATTGAAAGAAAAATATCCACAGGATCTATTTTTATGCTTGGTAAAGATAAATTAATTGTCAATAATGTTTTAGTTTTAGAGATTGATGATTTAGGAATGTTGGCAAAAAAAAGTTTTTATGACAAAGAAACAATGCAGGATATAGAGTTTGTGGACTCAAGTATTACATCGGTTTATAGAAAAAGATCATTTGTTTACGATTTTCTATCCAGTGTAAGACAAAAAATTAATAACCCTGCTAGAAAAAAAAATTAATTATCCAGCAATTACAGCAAGCAACAATAATGCAACTATATTTGTTATCTTGATCATAGGATTAACAGCTGGACCTGCGGTATCCTTGTAAGGATCTCCAACAGTATCACCAGTAACAGCTGCTTTGTGAGCTTCTGATCCTTTTCCGCCATAATTACCATCTTCAATATATTTTTTTGCATTATCCCATGCACCCCCACCTGCGGTCATTGAGACAGCAACAAATAATCCAGTAATGATTACGCCAAGCAACATAGCTCCTACAGATGCTAATGCAGCAATTTGACCACCAATCGCAAAAATTATGAAATATAAAACTATTGGAGATAAGACTGGTAGTAATGAGGGTATTATCATCTCTTTTATTGCAGCAACTGTTAATAAGTCAACTAACTTTGCGTAATCCGGTTTCTGTTTTCGTTTCATGATTCCTGGAAATTTTTTGAATTGTCTTCTAACTTCTACAACTACAGCTCCACCTGCTCTACCAACAGCTTGCATACCCATTGAACCAAATAAATATGGCAACATTCCCCCAATTAATAAACCAACTACAACGTAGGGATTTGAAAGATCAAATGTAACTACAATTCCTTCTAATTTTGATCCCGCTTCTTTAGAAAAATGTTTTATATCTTCTGTATATGCAGCAAAAAGAACTAAAGCACCAAGACCAGCTGAACCAATTGCATATCCTTTTGTAACTGCTTTTGTCGTATTGCCCACTGCATCTAAGGCATCTGTAGTCTTTCTAACGTTATTAGGTAATTTTGACATTTCAGCTATTCCACCAGCATTATCAGTTACTGGGCCATAAGCGTCTAAAGCAACAACCATTCCTGCTAGAGCCAACATAGTCGTGACTGCTATAGCTATTCCGTAAAGACCTGCAATATAATTTGTAAGTAATATACCAGAGACTATTATTAAAGCTGGTATAGCTGTTGCCTCTAAAGATACAGCCAAACCTTGAATTACATTTGTTCCATGACCTGTTGTCGATGATTTAGCGACACTTTTCACGGGACGATAACTTGTGCCAGTATAGTACTCGGTAACCCAAATTATTAATCCTGTTATAACTAGACCTATAACACCACAGTGATATAAACTTTTACCAGTAAAATTAACACCATTGACATTATACTCAGTTGTAAAACCAATTACATAATCAGTTAATGGATATAATATTACTAATGAGGATATTGCAGTTGCAATGAAACCTTTATATAGAGCTGCCATTATATTTTTACTATTTCCTAAACGAACAAAAAAAGTTCCTAATATAGATGTTAAAATACATGCGCCCCCAATAGTAAGAGGATAAATCATCATGTTTAAATCATTCACAAAAAATATTGAGGAAAGAACCATTGTCGCAACGATCGTAACTGCATATGTTTCGAATAAATCTGCAGCCATTCCTGCGCAATCACCGACGTTGTCTCCAACATTATCAGCAATCACAGCGGGATTTCTTGGGTCATCTTCAGGAATACCAGCTTCAACTTTACCGACAAGATCTGCACCTACATCTGCACCTTTTGTGAATATTCCACCACCTAATCTCGCGAATATAGATATTAAAGATGCACCAAAACCTAATGCAACTAATGCGTTGACTATTTCTCTTTCATCAACGTTAAATTTTAATAATAAATAATAATAAACTGCAATAGCTAGTAATGCTAACCCAGCAACAAGCATACCTGTAACCGCACCAGATTTAAATGCTACGGATAAGCCATGAGATAAACCTTTTCTCGATGCTTCAGCTGTTCTGACATTGGCTTCTACAGATACTAACATTCCAACATAACCAGCGATACCAGATAAAGCTGCACCAATTAAATAACCAAGACCTACAAGAATACTAAAAGCATAACTAATTATTACTAATACTACGACACCAACTATAGCTATTGTTTTATACTGTCTGTTTAAATATGCCTTAGCGCCTATTTGAATAGCAGACGCAATTTCTCTCATTTTATCATTTCCTGAACTAGCACCTAAAATTTGTTTACCAGTAAAAAAACCATAAACGATTGATAGTAATCCTGCTAAGATTGTATAAAAAAGTATTGCTTCTATTGATGAGTTCATTTTAATTCCTAAGTTTTATTTATTAATTATTGTTAAAAATCGGACAATACAAAAAAGATGATAAAAGGCAATGTTTAACTTAATCAAAATTATGGAAATAACCTTTATTTTTGAGCAATATTTGTCTGTTATTATTATCTAAAATTGTAGATTGATCTTTTTGATCAATGATTGTTCCAAT
>CACGON010000018.1 GCA_902574695.1 uncultured Pelagibacteraceae bacterium
TTTTCGCCAAGGAATTCGTATTACCACTATTGAATACACCTCCCATACCCCAAAAAACAAATGGTATAACAACTATAAATAATAATATTTTTGCATATATTGTTTTTGAAAAATTTCTAATACTGTTAAGCATAAT
This sequence comes from uncultured Pelagibacteraceae bacterium, assembly GCA_902574695.1. Classification (GTDB taxonomy): domain Bacteria; phylum Pseudomonadota; class Alphaproteobacteria; order Pelagibacterales; family Pelagibacteraceae; genus Pelagibacter. The sequence goes on from CACGON010000018.1 coordinate 137, forward strand.
ATTTTTTAATTTATTGAACTATAAAAGACAAAGCTATAGATTATAAGTATCAATATGACAAATAAAATAAGATATTTTATAGCAAATTGGAAAATGTATGGTGATTTATCTTCCTTAAAAAGTATTCAAAAAGTAATAAAATTTTCTAGGTTAAATAGTACTAAAAAATTTAGGATTATATATTGTCCGCCATATACACTGTTAGGTGATTTTAGTAGAGTTGTAAAAAAAACCTCACTTGAAACTGGAGCACAAAATATTCATGCAAATTTTGATTTTGGTGCAAATACTGGTTTTGTTAATTCAAAAATGATTAAAAATTTAGGAGTAAAATATGTAATTTTAGGACACTCTGAAAATAGGGCTTTAGGCGAAGATAATAAACATATTAATAACAAAATTTTGTCAGCTATAAAAAGTAAATTAACAGTAATACTTTGTATAGGTGAGACAATTACTCAAAAAAAAAATAAAAAAACAAAAACAATTTTAAAAAAACAAATAGAAGTTTGTTTAAAAGGTATAAATAAAAAAAAAAGAGTGATTATCGCTTATGAGCCTGTCTGGTCTATTGGAACAGGAATAATACCAACTAATATTGAGCTTAAAAAAAATCTTCAATTTATTAAATCAATTGTCAGTAAAAAAATTAAAAATTATAAAATCCTTTATGGTGGTTCAGTAAATCCTAATAATATTAAAAAATTGAATGAGATTGATTTGTTAGATGGTTTTTTAATAGGTGGAGCATCACAAAGCTCAAAAAAACTTATTGATATAATAACAAAAACCTTTAAGTAGTCTTCATGGAAAACATATTATTGGTAATTAATATCATTCTTGCATTCATTTTAGTGATTCTAGTTTTAATTCAAAAATCAGAGGGCGGAGCTCTTGGTATTGGAGTTTCTCAAGATAATTTTATGTTTTCGAGAACTGCAGGTGATTTTTTAACCAAAGCTACAGGGATTGTTGCAACTTTATTTATAATATGTAGTTTAAGCTTAACAATAGTCTCTAGAGGCGATTTATTACCAGAAACATCAGTAATTGATACAGTAGAGGAAACTGAGGATACTCCTACAATTCCAGATAATAATAATTAACCCTTTTCAATTACATATTTAGGCGCTATAAGATACTTCCATGGCGCGATATATATTTGTCACTGGCGGCGTGGTTTCATCTTTAGGTAAAGGTTTGTCTTCTGCATCTTTAGCATATTTATTACAATCGAGGGGATACAAAGTTAGATTAAGAAAGCTTGATCCTTATTTAAATGTTGATCCAGGAACAATGAGCCCTTTTCAGCATGGGGAGGTTTTTGTAACAGATGATGGTGCTGAAACAGATCTTGATTTAGGTCATTATGAGAGATTTACTAATATAGCTGCTAAACAATCTGACAATATTACAACTGGAAGAATTTACAGTGATATAATTAAAAAAGAAAGAAAAGGTGGTTATTTAGGTAAAACTGTTCAAGTAATTCCGCACGTTACAGATCGAATAAAAGAATTTATTAAAAAGGATGTAGGTTCTGAAGATTTTGTTATTTGTGAAATTGGTGGAACAGTAGGTGATATTGAAAGTTTACCTTTTTTGGAAGCAATAAGACAGTTTTCAAATGATCATGGAAAAAAAAATACCTTATTTATTCATTTAACTTTAGTGCCTTATATGAAAGCGTCAGACGAAATAAAAACCAAACCAACGCAACATTCTGTAAAAGAATTAAGAACAATCGGTATACAGCCTGATATAATTATTTGTAGATCAGAACAACCCTTGCCATTTGATCAGAGAAAAAAAATATCTTTATTTTGTAATGTACCTTTTGAAAATGTAATTGAGACAGTTGATGTTAAAACGATTTATGAAGCACCAATAAGTTTTAACAAAGAAAAGCTTGATAAAATTGTTCTGAAGTACTTTAAATTAAAATCAAAAAGAAATGCAAATCTTAATCCATGGAAAAAAATTACTAATATTGTTTTAAAAACTAAACCCATAGTTAATATTGGTTTAATAGGTAAATATGTAAATTTAAAAGACGCTTATAAATCTCTTGACGAAGCTTTAGTTCATGGTGGTATATCTAATAATGTAAAAGTTAATTTAGTAAGAATTGAGTCTGATCAATTAAAGCCTAGAGAGATAAGAGAGAAGTTAAAAAATATTTCGGGCATACTTATACCTGGTGGCTTTGGTAAAAGGGGGACTGAGGGTAAAATTGAGGCTATAAAATATGCAAGACAAAATAAAATACCATTTTTGGGTATATGTTATGGCATGCAGATGGCAGTTATTGAATATGCAAGAAATGTATTAAAAATAAAAAAAGCGACATCTAGCGAATTTAGCAAAAGTGGTGAAAATGTAATCGGGCTTATAGATGAGTGGAGTAAAGATGGTAAAAAATTTAAGGGTTCTCGAAAAGAGCTTGGAGGCACAATGCGTCTTGGCCTTTATGAAGCAAGACTGCAAAATAACTCTCTAATTCGAAAAATTTATAAATCTAATAGAATTAAAGAAAGACACCGACATAGATATGAGGTCAACATAGAGTATAAAGATAAATTTGAGAATAAAGGTTTAATTTTTTCAGGAGTATCACCAGATAACAAATTACCTGAGATTATTGAGCTAAAAAACCATCCTTGGTTTATTGGTGTTCAATTTCACCCAGAATTTAAATCTAGACCTTTAAACCCACATCCTTTATTCTCATCATTTATCAAAGCAGCAAAAATCAAAAATGCAAAATATTAAAGTTAAATGTAACACAATTGAAATTTCAAATTCTAACAGGTTTTGTCTGATAGCAGGACCATGCCAACTTGAAACTGAGCAACATGCTTTAGATATGGCTGGCAAAATCCAAGAAATAACAAAAAAATTTAACATAGGTTTTATCTATAAAACATCTTTTGATAAGGCTAACAGAACTAGTTTGAAGGGAAAAAGAGGAGCTGGTTTAGACAAATCCTTACCAGTATTTGATAAAATAAAAAAAGATTTAAAAATTCCTGTTCTAACCGATATTCATAATGAAGAACAATGTAATATAGTTTCAAAACATGTTGATGTTTTGCAAATACCAGCCTTTTTATGTAGGCAGACCGATTTATTAATTGCGGCCGCTAAAACAAATAAAATTATTAATGTTAAAAAAGGACAGTTTCTTGCACCTTGGGATATGGTTAATGTAACAAAAAAAATATCTGAGTCAGGAAATAATAATATTTTAGTTACCGAAAGAGGAGCTAGTTTTGGTTATAACACTTTAGTTTCTGATATGAGATCAATACCTATAATGGCAAAAAATGGTTACCCAGTTATTTTTGATGCAACGCATTCTGTTCAGCAGCCTGGTGGAATGGGAGAAAAAAGTGGTGGACAAAGAGAATTCGTTGAACATCTATCACGTGCAGCAATTGCTGTTGGTGTGGCAGGTTTATTTATTGAAACACATCAAGATCCTGACAATGCCCCATCAGATGGCCCAAACATGCTTCCACTTAATAAATTAGAAAATCTAATTAACCAACTTTGTGAAATTGACAATTTGATTAAAAATAATGAGTAAAATTTCAAGAATTGTTGCAAGACAGGTTTTTGATAGTAGAGGAAACCCAACTATAGAGGCAGAAGTATTTGCTGGCAAAAGTAGTTCATCTGCAATATGTCCTTCAGGCGCATCCACTGGAACTTATGAGGCCTTTGAAAAAAGAGATAAATCGAATAAAAAATATTTAGGCAAAAGTGTTTTTAAGGCAATAGATCAAATAAATAAAAAAATTTCTAAAAGACTAAAAGGTGAAAATGTTCATAACCAAGAAAAAATTGATAGTATAATGATTAATCTAGATGGCACTAAACAAAAAACAAAAATTGGTGCAAATGCAATTCTGGCTGTCTCAATGGCTAATAAAAAATTGTCTGCAAAAATTAAAAAGAAACCTCTTTATGAATGTTTTTTAAAAAATAAAAATTTTAGATTACCTTATCCTTTAATGAATATTATAAATGGTGGAGCCCACTCAAACAATGGTTTAAGGATTCAAGAATTTATGATTAGACCAGATGGAGCAAAAAATTTTTCTGATGCAGTCAGAATGTGTTATTTGGTTATTCAAAATCTAAAAAAAATAATTAATTCAAAAGGTTTATCCACATCAGTAGGAGATGAAGGTGGTTTTGCACCAATGATAAACAAAAACGAAAATGCTTTGGCTTTAATAGTTAATGCTATTAAAAAATCTGGTTTTATAAATGGAAAACATATTACAATTTGTTTAGATGTTGCTGCGAATGAACTTTATAGAAAGGGAAAGTATTCTATTCATTCATCAAAATTCATTTCCATAAATGAATCTATCAAAAAGTATCTACAATTAATTAAAAAATTTAAAATCAAATCTATTGAGGATCCATTTTCAGAAAATGATTGGTCCTCTTGGAATAAATTGACAAAATTATCAAAAAAAACCCAAATAGTTGGTGACGATTTATATGTAACCAATTTAGAAAGATTAAAAATGGGATTTTTAAATAATTCATCAAATTCAATACTTATTAAACTTAATCAAATTGGAACCGTAACAGAGACTTTAGAAGTCATAAAGTTTGCAAAAATAATAGGTTATAGTACAGTTATATCTCATCGATCTGGTGACAGCGAAGACACGTTTATTGCAGATTTAGCTGTTGGTACCGACTCAAATCAAATTAAAACTGGATCTTTGTCGAGATCAGAAAGAGTAGCTAAATATAATCAATTAATTCGAATAGAAGAAAATCTAGGAAAAAAGGCAAAAATGAATAAAATTCATTAATGCTTACAAAATTAAAAAAAAATTACTTCATTATAATTTCCTCTTTTTTAATAATATATTTTTTAATTAATTTGCTTGGAGGACAAAGGGGTCTTTTTTCTTATTTTGAAAAAAAGGAAGCTTTAAAAAAACTCATAACTGAGGAAAATGATAAATTAACCAAAATTAAAAGACTAGAATTAGAAAATTCACTATTGACTGATAATATTGATATGGATTTTGTTGATCAATTAATTCGAGACAAATTAATGCTTGGTAAAAAAGGCGAGAGTACCTATATAATAGTTAATAATGACAATTAGACATCCTGAAAAAGTAAACAAACCTATAAATCCAATTAAAAAAAAACCAGAGTGGATTAGATCCAAATTATTAAATAGTAAAGAATTTTTTATAACTAAAAGTGTTATAAATCAAAATAAACTCGTAACAGTATGCCAAGAAGCTAATTGTCCAAATATTACTGAGTGTTGGAGCAAAAGACATGCAACATTTATGATTATGGGAGACACTTGTACCAGGGCATGTGGATTTTGCGATGTAAAGACAGGCAAACCAGAAAAATTAGATCCTTTCGAGCCCTTTAAAATATCTAATGCAGTTAAAAAATTAAACCTTAAACATGTAGTGATCACATCAGTTGACAGAGATGATTTGCCTGATGGTGGTTCACATCATTTTTTTGAAGTAATAAAAATGACACAAAAAAATAATCCCAGTACATCAATTGAAGTTTTAACACCTGATTTTCTGAGAAAAGGGGAGGCATACAAAAAAGTACTTGAAGCTAATCCAGACGTTTTTAATCACAACATAGAGACCGTTCCTAGTCTGTATAGAACAGTTAGACCTGGGGCAAGATACTTTGGTTCACTTGATCTTTTAAAAAACTCAAAAAAAATTAACAAAAATGTTTTTACTAAATCAGGTTTAATGGTTGGGTTGGGGGAAACAAAAGATGAAATATTACAAGTTATGGATGATTTAATTTCAGCAGATGTAGATTTTTTAACAATAGGTCAATATTTGCAACCGTCACCAAAACACTTTCCTTTAGTAAGATATTATCATCCAGATGAATTTAAAGAGTTAGAACAAAAAGCTAAGTCAAAAGGATTTCTATTAGTGTCATCTTCTCCAATGACAAGATCTTCATATCATGCAGATGAAGATTTTAAAGTTTTACAAAAAAATAGACTAACAGCAAATGCCACAAGCCTCAGTTAAAAGAATTATTAACTGTAATAAAAAAGAATTAATTGAACTCGTTTTGGATATTGAAAAATATCCTGATTTTATTCCTTATTGTTTAGGCTCTAAAATATATAGTAAAGAAGATAGAAGTAATGAAATATTAATTGTAGCTGATCTTACTATTGGAAAGGGTCCTTTTAAAGATACATATAAAAGTGATGTTAAGTATTACAAAGATAAAGATTTAATTTATGTCACAAATATTGACGGCCCTCTTAAACATCTAGAAAATAGATGGAATTTTAAGGAATTAAACGGACAAACTGAAGTATCGTTCGATGTAGATTTCGAATTAAAAAATCGCTTTCTTAATATTGTTATGACAAAATCTTTTCAATATGGATTAAACAAAATTGCAGATGCCTTTGAAAAACAAGCTAACAAAATTTTAAATAATTCCTAATATTAATTCTAAAGCTTTGTTTACTGTAGCTCTTTGAAAGGATATTCTATCTTTATTCTTTAAAACGTACTTATAAATCTTTATTTTACTACCTTTTTTAATACCTATATATACTAATCCAACAGGTTTATGTTTAGTACCACCTTTTGGACCTGCAATACCAGTAATTGAAATATTAATATTTGCATTTGAAATTTTTGATAAATTATTAACCATGGAGATACAACACTGATGGCTTACAGCGCCATTTTTTTTAATAATATTTTTATTTACTTTTAAAATTTTAATCTTTGCTTGATTGGAGTAGGTGACAAGGCCCAAATTAAACACTTTTGATGCACCACTTATCGAAGTTATTGTACTAGCAAGCATTCCACCAGTGCAGGACTCTACACATGAAATTTTTAATTTTCTCTTTTTTAAAGAATTAACTAAATTTTTAATTTTATTCATTATGCAAAATATACCCTTATCATCATAAAAAATATTATAAATAATACTACATATAATCCTGCAACTATATCATCCATGATTACTCCAAAACTATTTTTAAAATTTTTATCAAAATAACTAACTGGAAAAGGCTTAATAATATCGAAGACCCTAAATGTCATAAACATTATTACATAGAAATATATTGAGTCCTCAAAAAATTTTTCTGTGCCATGGGAAATTTCATAAATATATATTGGCAGAGATTGACCTATAAATTCATCAATTACAATTTCCTTAGGATCCTTATTTTGTTTTGATTTTATATAATTTGCAACAGCTACGAATGCATAAATTGTTATAATTAACCAAAAAAATAAGAAAAAAGTTTTTGGAAAACTAAATATATGAAAGTAAAAGAAAAGTATTATTGTTGTTACAAAAGATGAAATGGTACCAGGAATTTTTTTTAATCGACCCAATCCAAGCATCGTAACAAAGTATTTATTAAAATTTTCAATCATATTTTTTTATTGAAATTATTGTCTCACAGGCAATTGCTTTTTCTTTTCCTATTAGACCTAATTTTTCTACTGTTTTTCCTTTTAAATTTATTAAATCTTTATTTAAATTCATAAGTACAGAAATAGAGTCTACAATCCTATTCCTATATTTCGAAACTCTTGGCTTTTGACAAATTAAGTTTATATCTAAATTATTAATATAAAAATTCATCTGATTTAGTTTTTCTAAAACAGGCTTTAACATTTTTGGAGATCTTATATTTTTAAATTTTTTTGTATTTGGAAAATAAGTACCAATATCCTTTTTTCTAATTGCACCCAAAATTGCATCAATAATTGAATGCAAAACAACATCACCATCTGAATGTCCAGCAAGCCCAGAATGAAAAGGTATTTTTGCTCCTCCTAAATAAAGACTCC
>CACGON010000019.1 GCA_902574695.1 uncultured Pelagibacteraceae bacterium
GCAGGTGTTTTGCTTGCAATGACTATTCCTCACAGAAAAAAAGATAAGGATTTTTCATTATTAGTTAAAATTGAACATGCTATTAGTCCTTATGTTGCATTTGGTATAATGCCATTGTTTGCCTTTGCTAACGCTGGAGTCTCGTTAGAAGGATTGTCTTTTTCATCTTTACTAGACAAAGTACCTCTAGGAATAGTACTTGGATTATTTGTTGGTAAACAGTTAGGTGTGTTTGTTTTTTCTTATATATCAATAAAATTAAAGATTGCCCAAATGCCAGGAAATTCAAGTTGGTATAATTTTTATGGTGTAGGAATACTTACTGGAATTGGATTTACAATGAGTTTATTTGTTGGAAATTTAGCTTTCATTGATAGTACACAATATATGGATGGTGTTAAGATTGGTGTTTTAACTGGATCACTGTTATCAACATTAGCAGGATATTTTTTAATATTACTTACGCCAGATAAAAGATAATGTTATGAAAAAAATAACATTATTTATAGTTTTAGTTATGATTTTTTTTACAAAAGATAAAGTTTTAGCTGACTATGAAAAAGTATTTTTTGATCTTAAAATAAATAGTATTTCAGGAAAACTGATTGATCTAAAAAATTATAAGGATAAAGTGGTATTGGTGGTAAATACCGCTAGCTATTGCGGATTTACAAAACAATATAGCGATTTACAGACCTTGTGGGATAGATATAAATCTGATGGTTTAATTGTTCTAGGGGTTCCTTCAAATTCATTTAATCAAGAAAAAAAAGAAGATGCAGACGTGAAAGAATTTTGTGAGGTCAACTTTAATATAAATTTTCCAATGACAAGTATAACTGAAGTTAAAGGAGATAATTCACATGAATTATTCAAATGGGCTGAAAAAAATTATGGTAAAGCTGCTATACCTAAATGGAACTTTCATAAAATTTTGATCAATAAAGATGGAAAAATTGCTGATACATATAATTCATTTACTAACCCTATGTCAAAAAAGATAACGTCTAAAATTGAAAGTCTTTTATAAACTAATTTTCATTCCATCAAAAGCTGGTACAATACCTTTTCTCAACTTCTTTTTAAGTTTATCGTAATCTAAATCAGAGTGAAGATTGGTTAAAATAGCATTTTTAGGTAAAAGAGTATTAATTAATTCAATTGATTTATTAAAGTTCATATGAGACGGGTGTTCTCTATACCATAAACAATCAATTATTAAGTATTTTAAATTCCTTAAAAATTTAAAGTCTTTTTTATATATTTCACTCACGTCACTAATGTAGGCCAATTTTTTATCTATTATATAACATGTACAGTTAACGTTTCCATGTTTAACCTTTAAGGATTTGATATGAATACTTCTTTTACCATCATTAAAATAAAGATCTTTTTTAACAGGATTCATTTTTAGTGTTGCGGGATATTCACTTGAGTTACTTTTAAAACAATACGAAAAAGTTTTGTTCAGATATTTTTGAGTTGGCAAATCTGCATAAATATCTACCGGTTTTCTATTTTTTAAATAGAAAACTCTTAGGTCGTTAATACCATGGGTTTGATCAGCATGCATATGAGAAAATAAAACTTTATCAATATTTTTAATTCTGTTATCTATTAATTGTTGTCTCATATCTGGTGAAGTATCAATAAGTATATTTAAAGACTTACCTTGAATTAGAGCTGAACATCTTGATCTTATATTTTTTTTATTATTAGGATTGCAATTTCCGAAATTGCCATCTGGTCTAGGTACACCCATTGAACTACCACATCCTAAAATTATAAATTTCATCAACTATTTAAAAAATAAGTTATTAAAATTATTAGTTGTGAGCATTATCAATTTTTCTAATTCTATATTTCTCAGATCTGCAAGTTTTTGTGCGGTAAATTTGATATATGAGGGTTCATTTTTTTTCCCCCTATTTGGTTCTGGAGATAAGAAAGGACTATCTGTTTCTATCAAAAGTTTATCCTCAGGAATTTTTTTAAAAGTTTCCTGTAATTTTGTTGAATTTTTAAAGGTGATAATACCACTGGCAGAAAAGTAAGCATTGAATGGAACTAAATTTAAAGCAAAATCTGTTGATCCAGTGAAACAATGCATAAGAATTTTTAAATCTTTATCATAGTTTTTTTTAATAATATCATATGTTTCATTCTCTGCATTTCGAGAGTGAATAATTAAAGGGATATTCAAATTTATTGCGGCATCGATATGATTTTGAAAACTCTTTAACTGAGTATCTTTGTCACTATTATTGTAATAAAAGTCTAATCCTGTTTCACCTATTCCAATAACTTTATTGCTCATCTTAACCATTTTTATAATTTCATCTTTTTCAACAGAATAATTTTTTGTTTCATGTGGATGTATTCCAAAAGTTCCATAAATCATTGAGTCCTTTGATACAATATCAAGGATATCATTGTATCCACTTTTAGTTGTGCAAATTGTTAATATTTTTTCAAGACCTACATCTTTTGCTCTACTCAAAACTTGATCTAGGTTAGATAAAAGTGGCTCTCTATCTAAATGGCAATGTGAATCTATCATTTTTTTATTTTTGTAAATAAAATACCTAATTTTATAATCTCTTTTTTATCTTTTAAATATTCGTTATCTTTTATTGTGTCAAATTTAATATCTTTCTCCTTCATAGAAAAAATATTAAGAACTTTTAAAGAAGTATTTGGAATAATTGGATAAAGTAGAATAGAAATTTTTCTAATTAACTCAAGAGATACAAATACAATTGTATTTAATCTCAAAATATCTTCTTTTTTGGTCCACGGTGCCTGATCATTAAAGTATTTATTTGCTTTAAACAACTGATTGACAACATATTCAACATAATAATTTATATTTTGATCATTAATTTGTTTAATTATATTTTCTTCGTTTTCTTTAAAATCATTTAAAATTGATAGGTCATCATTTGTAAGCTTATATTTTTCTGGTATCTTAAGACCAATATTCTTTTCACAAAATAGAATTACCCTTTGACATAAATTGCCATAATTATTTGCTAAGTCACTATTGATACAATTCTCCAATTTATCTTTTGAAATATTTCCGTCATTTCCAAAAGAAACTTCCTTAAGTAAATAATACCTCAAAGCATCTAGTCCATAAGTATCAATAATTTCAATAGGATCTAAAATATTACCTTTAGATTTTGACATTTTCTCATCACCTGAAAGTATCCATCCATGACCGTATACTCTTTGTGGGGGCTTTATTCCTGCTGCTAATAAAAAGGCAGGCCAATATACTGCGTGGAATCTTAAAATATCTTTACCTATAAAATGAATATTAGCAGGCCAAAAATCTTGAAATAGTTTATCTGTTTCGTTTGGATAATTTAAAGCAGATAGATAATTTGTTAATGCATCTAGCCATACGTATATAACATGATCTTTCTTTGATGGAACCTTAATACCCCAAGTAAAAGATTTTCTACTTACTGATAAATCTTTTAATCCACTTTTGACAAAACTAATTACTTCATTTTTTCGACTTTCAGGTAAAATAAACTTAGGATTTTCTGAATAGAATTTTAAAAGAGGCTCTTGCCATTTAGATAGTTTAAAAAAAAAGGACTCTTCCTCAACCCACTCCACTTGTGAACCAGACGATTTAGATATTTTTTTTCCATCTGAATCTTCTATTTCATCTTCATTATAGAAAGCTTCATCAGAAACAGAATACCACCCAGAATATTTTGAAAGATATATTTCTTCCTTTTTTTCAAGAATTTTCCAAAGATTAGTAACAGCTAAAGAATGTCTTTTTTCTGTAGTTCTTATAAAATCATCGTTTGATAAATTTAGCAGTGAAGATAAATCTCTAAAAGTCTTGCTTATTTCGTTGCAAAACTCTAAAGGGTCTTTATTGGATTTTTCAGCTGCTCTTTGAATTTTTTGGCCATGCTCATCTGTTCCTGTTAAAAAAAAGACTTTATGACCTTGAATTCTTTTAAGTCTTGCAAAAAAATCAGCGACTATACTTGAATAGGCGTGTCCCATATGTGGCTTTGCTGAAGGATAATATATGGGTGTGGTAATATAGAAATTTTTATTCATTTATTGCTTT
>CACGON010000020.1 GCA_902574695.1 uncultured Pelagibacteraceae bacterium
AAGAAAAGCTTAAATATATTAAACAGAGATCAAATAGAGAAAAAAATAAAAAAATTCAAGCCATATGGAATTATTCATCTCGCAGGATTATCAAGACCAATGGTTTTACATGAAAAAAATATTGAAAGAAGTATTTCACTTAACATAATTGGAACTAGCAATATTGTAATTGAGTGTGCAAAGCGAAATGTAAAAGTGATATATTTTTCAACTAATTATATATACCCAGGTATAAAAGGAAACTATTCAGAAACATCACCTTTGCTTCCTTTGAATAATTACTCTTGGTCAAAATTAGGTGGAGAGTCAGCAGTTCAAATGTATAAAAACTCTCTAATATTAAGAATAGCTATGTCTGAAAAACCGTGGGTTCATCCTAAGGCATTTAGCAATATAAAAACAAATTTTTTATATCACGACGAGGTAATTAAAATTTTACCAAAATTACTCTCTAAAAAAGGAATAATAAACGTTGGAGGCAAAGATAAATCAATATTTAATTTTGCAAAGAAAACTAACAAAAATGTAAAAAAATCTTTATATTTAAAAAATAAAAATAATGTACGAATGCAAAAAGACTCTTCCATAAGTGTTAAAAAATTAAAAAAAATTTTAAGGAATTTTTAAATTTTTAATCTTTTAAAAGACTTTTTACCAGAATAAGAGTTTATTAACCCAGAGATTTTATTGAAATAAATTTCTTTTTTTCTAGGACTAACAAAATAAAATATTAAAAATTTAAAAATACATTCAATTAAATCAAATATGGTTTTTTTATACGCATGGTAAATTGAATAGTTTTTTTTATAAAAATAAAATTTTGACCACATATAGTGCCAGTGTTTATTTGCTTCAATATCAAGTTTATTTTCAATATCTACTGACCAACCACCTTCGTGCTCAACCTTTATATTTTCCAAAACATAAATTTTAAGTTTTTTTTTATATGCTCTCAAACAAAAATCTGTTTCTTCAAAGTATAAAAAAAAGTTTTCATCGAAACGACCAACTTTTCGAACATTTTTCATATGCATGAATAAAAAATGGCCATGAACGATTTTCATTGAAGTTAAATTTTTAAATTTACTCATCTTATCTGAAATAAATTCACTTATATAATTACTTCTTTCATGTTTAGGTGCTAAAATAACAAAATCCTTTACCTTTTTCGCTGTAAAAATAAATTCATCAATTATTTTTTTTTTAAAACTTACATCGGAGTCCATATATAAAGAATATTTAGTTTTAATGTTTTTAAAACCGATGTTGATACCACCAGATTGTCCTGAGTTATAATTTGAATTAATTATTTTTACATTTTTAAAATTTTTAAAATATTTTTCTATTCCGACTTCATTTGCATTATCTACAATTAAAATTTTTATTTTTGGTGAAATATTTTTTAAAATTTTTTTAATATTTTTTTTTGAATAATAAGATACAAAAAAAATTGTTAAATCCTTATATTCTCTCATAATTTTTAAACTTTAAGTTTTTTAATAGTTTTAAATATATCTTGAGATATTTTAGCATTTAAATTAATTCCAGCCTTTTTGATTTTTAAATTACTTATTTTATATGAATCTTGATTTAAGATCCTCGATTTTACATATTTAATTTTTGGTTTAATCTTATTTTTTTTTATAATTTTAAGTATTTCAAAAATAGTTTTATTTTCTGATAAGACATTGAAAATATCACATGGAAAAAATTTTTTTTGAATTACAAACTTAAAAACTTTTAATGCATCAGTTAAACTTAGATATGGCCTGTAAAGATTTATTGATCTGCCCCAAACTGGGATATTAAGACCCAAAACAGCATTTAAGCAGAATTTATTAACTGCAGTGTGAAATCTCATACCGTCTGAAAAGCCACTAATAGTTCCAAATCTTAATGTGATATATTTGAACTTCTTTTGTTTTTTTAAAATTTTCTCTTCTTTAAGCTTCACAACTGCATAGGGACTTCTTGGAAATAATTTTTCTTGCGTTTCACTAACAAAATGTTTTTGTGGGCCATAAACACTCGTTGATGAAATATGTACTAAATTTGATCTAAATTTATTACAATAATTTACAATATTTTTAAACGAACCTAAATTATTTTTGAATAAATAATTTTTATTTTCAAAACTTTTTTCTGCATTCGTCGTTGATGCAAGATGTATAACTAAATTTGTTCTTGGAAGTTTTTTAATTAATGAATTACTTTTCAGATCACCAAAAATAAAATTTATTTTTTTATTTTTTAAATTAAATAAAACATTAAATCTTTCATTACTTAGATTGTCGACCAAATAGATTTTTTTAATTTTTTTTATTCGTGCTAAATCTTTGATAATAAAACTTCCAATGTGACCTAATCCACCTGTAATTAATAATTTCATTTGGAGATAATTTTTTTAAAATTATGATACTCAGAAATATATTCTTTTTTGTCATATTTGTAATCACATAACGTTAAGATTGAGTCATGATCGTTTCTAAAAAAAATTGTTACCCAGTTATATGGCGGAATCAATAAAGCTCTTTTCTTAATCACGCTTAGGTTAAAAATTTTATTTAATTTTCTACTCTTAATTTTTACTTTAACTACCCCCCTCAATGGAATTATAATTTGGGTACATTTTCTATGTGCATGATCTGCTCTAAAATGTTTTTTTTTTCCATATAATGTAAAAAATCTTTTTAATAGAAATTTTTTTGGATAAAAACTATTTGTATAGAATGGAACTAGCATACCGTTAAATTCTGGAAAAGTTTTAAATTTAATTAAAGCTGGTTTTCTAATTTTTAATTTTTTCATTTAAATTTTTTTTTGATACTTTCTTTAAACGTAGGCATTAAACTATCTCTTTTAGATAAAATTGGTTTTTTTATTTTCCAATTAATTTTAAGAGTTTTATCATTAAATATTATTCCCCTTTCGTACTGTGGAAATCTATACTCAGAAAGATGATAAAGTAAAATATTCTCTTTATCATAAAAGCCAATACCATGAGCAAAATCTTTTGGAACAAAAAGCAACAATCCTGGCTTCAATAAAAATTTATAAACTTTTCCAAAATTTTTTGATTTTTGATTTATATTAACACAGACATCTATTGCCCTTCCTTTTAATACACTCAATATTTTGGTTTGTTTTTTTTTACTTTGATAATGCAATCCTCTGATTACATTTTTTTTTGAGAATGACATAGCTGTGAATTTACAATCAAATTTTAATTTTTTTCTTAAAAATAGTTCTTTAAAAAAACCTCTTTGATCGGGATAAATTTTTGTTTCAATTATAAATGGTTTCATATTATTTTTTTAATAAAGCTTTTAAGAATTTTAGTGGTTTTTTCAATATCTTAATTAAAAATAAAAAATAAACAAAAATTTTTCCTTGATTATTATCGATTCTGATTTGATTTAAATCTTTTAAATGATCTAAATAATTTATTTTAGATGAAAAACCACCCTTGCTAAATTCGCCTAAAATTTCATTTTTATCAGTTCCACATCCTTTAAGTTTAAAATTGACAATCATCTTATAAAAAAAATCAAGGTCTGCACTTAGGTATTTCTTATTATATAATCCAACTTTTAAATGTAGCTTTCTTTTAATAAAAAAACCAACTGAATGTGATGTATAAAAACCAAAACTATATTTTATAATTTTTGGATTAAAAACAGACATTAATTTATATTTTTTTACCCCACCAAATAAAAAATCAATTTCTTTATTATTAAAATATTCATTAACAATTTTTAAAGAGTTTTCATAATAGAAATCATCCGCATTTAAAAAACCAACAATGTCACCGGATGCAATTTTAAGACCCTTATTCATGGCGTCCCATAAACTTTCATCTTTCTCTCGTATATATTTAATTTTATTTTTAAAATTTGAAATTACTTCACTTGTTCCATCATCAGAGTTTGAGTCAATGATTATATACTCAATATTATTGTAATTTTGTTTGATAACACTCTCTATGCTTTTCTCAATTGTTGAAACAGAATTTTTTACTACAGTGATAATTGATATTTTATAATCTTTTTTCATTTGAACTATATTATCTAGTGAAAAAGATTATATATAT
>CACGON010000021.1 GCA_902574695.1 uncultured Pelagibacteraceae bacterium
TATAAAAATTGGCTAAGAAAGTATATGGTAAACTAATGGCAATGCAATTAGAAGAAATTAAAAACTTAATAAAAGAATCTTTTCCTGATGCTATTATAGAAATTCAAGATTTAGCAGGAGATGGAAATCATTATTCAGCAACAGTAATATCAGAAAAATTTTCAGGTAAATCAAAAATCCAACAACACAAAATGGTATATGACTCATTAAGAGGAAAAATGGGAAATGAGTTACATGCGCTTGCATTAAAAACAAAGGAGAAAAATGGACCAACAGGTTAAACAAAAAATTGAAAATGAAATATCTAATAATGAAGTTTGTTTATTTATGAAAGGAACTCCAGAAATGCCTGAATGTGGTTTCTCAATGGCAGTAGTAAATATTTTAAAGTTACTTGAGGTAAAATATAAGGGAGTTAATGTTTTAGCGGACCAATCGATTAGAGAAGGGATAAAATCTTACAGTGAGTGGCCAACAATTCCTCAATTATATGTTAATAAAGAGTTTATTGGTGGATGTGATATCGTAAAAGAAATGTTTGAAAGTGGAGAACTTAAAAGTCTATTTAAGACAAAAAATTTAATTAAATGAGACAATATATTTATAAAACTATAATAGCTGTTGTAGCTTTAATTATAGTTTTTGAGTTTACTATAGGTAAAACAATTAATAAATTTAATCAAAAAGCCGAAATTATTTTTACTAAAGAAGGTAGAAAGAATATGGTTGGTTCAGTAAAAACCGAAATGCAAAAAGCAATTGATAAAGAAAATTATTTAACCGAAGATGAAAGAGTGTTGATAAATAAGTTTATTTCAAAAATAAGAAGTGAACTTAAATCAGCTGAATGATTAATTTATTCAAAAATATATATAAAAAAATTCATATAATTCAAAACATCTACATTAAAAACAAATTTTTTTCTAAAAGAAAAACTTATGCGATGGAAGGTGAAGATTTAGAAGTGGTAAAAATTTTAAAAAATATTCAAAATGGTTTTTATGTTGATGCTGGAGGATATCATCCCTTGGACCGAAACAATACTTACCTCTTATATAAAAAGAATTGGAGAGGTATTAATATTGATTTAAGTGAATTTTCTATAGATTTATTTAATTTTACAAGACCTGAGGATATTAATATAAACGTAGCTGTTGAAAATAAAGATGATAAAGTTACTTTCTTTTATCAAAAAAAATTAAGCCAACTAACAACAATCAAAAAAAATGTTGCAAATTACAGAATGCAGGGCCAAATAATGGAGAAAGAGATTAGATCAAATAAACTAACAACTATTATTAATAATACTAAATATAAAAATAGAAAAATTGATTTCCTAAATGTTGATTTAGAAGGAGCAGATTTTGAGGCATTAAAATCTCTGGATTTTAATATTTACAGACCAAAATTAATTTGTGTAGAAATTTATGATGAGAATATTGAGAGGTCTGACATAAATGTGTTTCTTAAAAAACTTAACTATTCAAAACAATGGTCAGCAACATACAGTCATTTATATACGGATGATTTTGTAGATTTTAATTAAGTACACTCAAGTAGTTTTCCTGTAATAAATTTTTTTTTGTGAAATAAAAGATTGAAACCCGACTCAAAAATACTCTCACATTTATAAGGCATACTCTTTTTTAAATTTCTAACGTGCTGCACAGCTAAAAAAGGTCTTTCATAGTTTGTGTCAATCATTTGCCACTGAGCGAAACAATTAAATTTATCTCTCTTAAGAAATGGCTTAACTGAATGCTGTGGGCTAACTAATATACAATTCGCTCTATGATCCATTGTGGATATTTTTTTGGCAATTTCCTTGCCACTAATACCTTGATATTCTAATTCAAATTTGGACGTTAAATCGATTGCTCTTGATGGTAAATTAAACCAAACGTACTGGTAAGGGTGTATTTTAATATTTTCAATTAGAAAAATTGATATTGAAATAAAAAATAACGTATAAAAAATTTTCTTTGAAAAAATATAAAGCGAAACTATCCCCAAAATAAATATTAATGGTATTAAAAACATTATATGTCTTAATTCATCATATAACGTAACGTTTCTGAAAATTAAAATTAAAGGAATTAAAATTGAAGTTGCTAAAATAGTCCCAAAAAATATATTATTTTTATTATTAGTAAATATTTTTTTTTCTGTAAGTGGCAACAATAAAACTCCAAGTAAAATCACAAATGGTAATTTTACAGATAGCCAGATGGGTATATAAGTTGGTGGCAAATCTTTGGCATACATACAAGTACCTAGAGTATTTGTACAAACATCATTATAAAATCTTCCCATTTCTTGAATTGCAGTTACAAATAAAAAAGGGTTAAGCCAGTACAAAGGATATAAAAAATAAATAAAAGAAAATAAAAAAAGTATAAATACTATTATTTTTTTATAAAATTTTTTTAAAAAATCCAAAATTTTAAAGTTCGATACATTCAAATATATTACGAAGCTTATTAAATATTGTGCTAAAATTAAAATTCCAGTTACTCTGATTGAGAGTAAAAATGAAGTTGCGATAGCAAAAATAATAATGCTATTGAAGCTTGTATTTTTTTTTTCTATCAAATTTTCAAAAATATTAAAACTTATGTATGTGCAGAAAATCCAAGCTGACATGAAAGGGATATCTTTAGGGCTAAAGAGCGATTGTCCAAATAAATATGGATACAATAAATAAAGCAATACACCTGCGTAACAAAATTCATCATTATTAATAATTTTTTTTAATATTAGGTAAAGACTAATACCTGATAAAAAGAAAAATAAAAAAACTACCAAATGTTTTGAAATCAATTTTGCTCCAAAGTCATCAATATTTTCGTCTTTAATTATTTTTTTAACGAAAAATTGAATTGGCTGTGAAATTAATTGAAAACCAATTCCATAATATTTATCTTTATAGTTTTTTAAATTTTCATTTATTTCTTCATTAGAAAAAATGTTATTTTTAATATTTTTTGATAATGCTATATTATATTTCCAATTTTCTTCTTCATGCCATTCATCGTGTGAAATCCCAACATTTAAAGATGTAATACTTCCAACAATCAAAAATATAAAAAGAAATAAATAGAAAATTCTATTCTTGATATTTGTCATTAGTTATATGTTAGCTTTTGTATATAGATCTATATTTTATCTAGAATAATATTCAATAACTAGATTTGGTTCCATAACTACAGGATATGGAACTTCTTCAAACTTGGGAACTCTTACAAATTTTAATTTTTTATTTTTTTCATCAACCTGTAAATACTCTGGAACCTCTCGTTCTTTGTTTGCTAACGCTACATCAATAAAGGCTAATTGTTTTGACTTGTCTCTAATCTCTATGCTGTCTTCCTCTTTAACTTGATAACTTGCAATATTAACTTTCTTTCCATTCACTTTAATATGACCATGATTAATTAATTGCCTTGCTGAAAAAATTGTTGTCGCCAATTTAGCTCTATAAACTATCGCGTCTAATCTTCTTTCAAGAAGACCAATTAAATTTTCTGCTGTATCACCTTTTTTCTTAATTGCCTTTTTATAAACATTTCTGAATTGTCTTTCATTCATGTTGCCGTAATAAGATTTTAATTTTTGTTTTGCTTGTAATTGAACACCGTAATCTGAAGGTTTGGCTGATTTGGCTTGACCATGCTGTCCTGGTGGATATCCCCTGGTATTGAAGGGGCTTTTGGGTCTTCCCCATAAGTTTACTTTAAGTCTTCTATCAACTTTATGTTTAGAGTTTAATCTTTTTGTCATTAGTATGTGGCTTTATAAACTTACTCATCATTTTGTCAATCGACCTTTTTTAGCTAAACTTGCAAATACACTAGATAAAATACGCGTTTCTTTTTCTGAAAGTTCAACCCTGTAAAATAAACTTAGTAAATTTTGCATCATTTTAGGTTTTTTCTCTATTGGTTTA
>CACGON010000022.1 GCA_902574695.1 uncultured Pelagibacteraceae bacterium
AAATCGTGAAATATAAGATATCCTAATATAATATTAGGTATTATCTCAAAATATCCAAAGGGAGCTAGTTTAGAAGCATCAGCATATCTCAAAGAATATATAAGGCAGATGTGACCTAAGCAAGCAAATACACCCATAAAACCTAACCATAACCATTGATTAATAGAAGGACTTATCCAAACAATTGGAACAAAGAAAGATGCGATGATAGCCCCTACTACACCGGTTAATAACAAAGTTAGTAATGGGCTATCTGTTGAGTGTAACTTTCTTGTTATAACCAAATATACCCCGTAAAAAAAACCAGTACCTAAACCAGCTATTGTAGCAAGATTAATATCTAGATAGCCTGGTCTGATAACTATTAAGCTACCAATAAAACCAACTAAAACAGCTGACCATCTTCTAACTCCAACTTTTTCATTTAGAAAAAAAGGAGATAATGCAGTTGTAATTAATGGAGCTACAAATGCTAATGTTAATGCTTTTGCCATTGAAATAATAGAGATTGAATAAAAAAAACATATGTTTGCAGAAAATAAAGTTAAACCACGTATTATTTGAAGCTTTAAATTTTGTGAAAATGTTAGATTTTTTCTAAAAAAAAAATACATTAAAGGTAAAGTCCATACGACTGTAAAAAAATATCTAGCCCAGGTTATTTGAAAAAAAGATAACTCAGATGAAAGATACTTTGCAATTGCGTCCATAAAAGGCAACAAAGCCCATGCAGACAAATTAAGAATGATAGCTTTCATTTAAGAGAAGTATCTTAAAGCAAAGTAAACTACAATAGGAATAGTAATAAAAGACATCAGTGTAGATACAACAATAGTGCTAGCAACACTATCCACAATTTTTTTTGATGAATATATTGATCCAACGAGGTAATTTAATACAGCACTCGGCATAGAACATTGTATTAACAATACTCCAGCAGCAAATCCTTTTAAATCAAAAAATAAAATTAATCCAATACCGATTAAAGGCCCTATAAGCATTCTTGTACATGATGAAATTAAAGCTTTATTAAAAGAAAATACTTTTAATCTTGTTAATGCAATACCTAAGGACATTAAAATTAAAAATATGGTTGTATACATTAGCCATTCGGTAGTATTAATAATAAAAACAGGCATCTTGATATCATAAAATAAAACAACAGCAGAAAAAATAATTGCATAAAATGGAGGATTTTTAATTATTACATTTAAATTAAATTTTCTATCTGCCAAGAAAACACCAACTGTAAAATGCATTAATATTATTAAAGATGTAATTGATGCTGAAACACCTAAACCTTGAGAACCATATGCAAACATGCAAATCGGCAGTCCCATGTTACCGGTATTAGGAAAAATTAGTGGAGGTAATTCTCTGACAATATCTTTTGTTTTAATTAAGTAAAGATTGATTATACCAACTACAGAGAAACATAATATAGCAATCAAATAATACCAAAAGTAATCTTTAAAAATATTAAAAGTAATACCTGTTGATGTTATTGCATAGATAACCATTGCTGGAGTACCAATATTAGCAGCAAAATTAGTAATAAATTTAGTATCAATTTTTGGATTATTTTTTCCTAAAAAATAACCAATGCCAATAACAAAAAAAACTGGAAATATTACTTCAAATAACTTTATGTAAATTTCCATTAAAATAGCCTAATAACTGTAGGTTTTTTAATTATATTCCTATTAGATTTAAATGAATTTATACATCTCTTAGAATAATACTCTTTAACATTATGTGTAATTATAATAATTGATGCTTTTTTACGTATATTATCTGGAATTTGAATCAGTCTTTGAATTGAGATTTTGTAACGTGCTAAAAGTTTTGTAATTTGAGACAAAACGCCAGGTTTATCTTTAACTTCAAATCTAATGTACAATGAATTTACATAGTTACTTGCATCATATATTCTCACTTTTTTTCTTTTTTTTGAATTAATTCCAAAAGGGTATTTTATATTACCTCTTAATACAGATAATAAATCTGACATTAATGCAGAAGATGTTGGCCCAGGGCCAGCCCCTTCTCCTTGCATTACGGTTTCACCAATTGGCTTACCATCTAAAATGACAGCGTTCATAACGCCTGAAACGTTAGCAATATACGTATTATTTTTTACTAAGCATGGATGTACTCTTTCAAATAGTTGATTGTTTACAATTTCGGTTATACCCAAAAGCTTAATTCTTAGATTTAATTGTTCGGCAATATCAAAATCCTTACTTTCAATATTTTCAATACCTTCCATTAATGGATTGTTATTAGAAATTTTATTATTAAAGGCTAGTGCAGATAATATTTTGATTTTAGCTAATGCATCGTATCCATTTAAATCTAACTTTGGGTTACCTGGCTCTGCATAACCCAACGACTGAGCTTTTTTAAGAACATTTTTAAAACTGTCTTTAGTATTTTCCATCTCTGATAAAATGTAATTACATGTTCCGTTTAAAATACCATATACTTTTGATATTTTATTTGTAGCAAGTCCCTCTTTTATAGTTCTAAGAATTGGTATGCCTCCACCTACTGAAGCTTCATATTCTAAATTAACTTTATTTTTTTCTGCAATTTCAGCAAGTTTGTCTCCATGTTTAGATATCAATGCTTTATTTGGTGTAATAACATGAATTTTATTTTTGAGCGCTCTCTCAACAATTAACTTAGAAACACCATCAGAAAGACCAATACATTCTATCAGTATATCAATTTTTTTTTTAAATATTTCAAATGGATTTTTATGAAATATGTTTTTATTAATTTTATATCTTCTTTTTTTATTTTTGTTTTTAGCAGATATAGCTACTATTTTAATTTT
>CACGON010000023.1 GCA_902574695.1 uncultured Pelagibacteraceae bacterium
CAAAAAATGTACGAAGAGCAAGTTGGCTGGGCAAAAGAAGCAGGCGTTGACTTTATAGTAGCTGAAACAATTAATTGGACTGAAGAAATGAAGATTGCTTTAAAGGCAATAAAAGATGCAGGCATGATAGCTGTGACAAACTTCTCAATTAAAAAAGGTGACAAAACAAGAGAAGGTCATTCCCCAGGTGATGCATGTAAAATTATGGAAGATTTGGGTGCAGATGTTGTTGGTCTTAATTGTTATAGAGGACCTGCAATGACAATGAAACTTTTGCCAGAAATTAGAAAAAAAGTTTCTTGCCACGTTGCTGCATTACCAGTTCCATACAGAACCACTGAAGAACAACCAGGTTTTTTAAATCAAAAAGATCCAGGATGTGATTGTATCCCAGGTGGTAATGCTTTTCCTGTAGCTTTAGATAATTTGTACTGCAATAGATTTGAAATGGCTGAATTTGCTAAAGATTGCCTGAAACAAAATATTAATCTAATTGGAATTTGCTGTGGTGCAGAACCTCATCATGTTAGAGAAATGTCCGTAGCTCTTGGCAGAAAACCAATTGCTTACAAATATTATCCTGACATGAGTAGACATTGGCTTCATGGAAAGGATAAATCATTTTTAGAGCTTAATACTAAAATGAAAGATAAATATTAATGGAAAAAAACGCCAAAGTAGTAATTATCGGTGGCGGAGTAGTTGGATGCTCAATTCTTTATCATTTATCTAAATTTGGATTAAAAGATTGTATTTTACTTGAGAGAAATGAATTAACATCAGGATCATCTTGGCATGCAGCTGGAAATGTGCACGTTATTTCCTCCGATCCAAATATCTCAAGAATGATGGCATATACTATTGGTCTTTATAAAGAGATTGAAAAAGAATCTGGGCATTCAGTTGGTTTTAAACCTAGCGGTGGTTTTTATTTAGCTTCAAATGATGTGTGGGCTGAATATTTAAAAAGAGAAAGATCTAAAGCAAGATATATGGGTTTAGATCAAGAATTTATATCTCTAGAAGAAGTTAAAAAAAAACATCCGTTAATTGATCCAAAAAAGTATTTATTAGCTTTATGGGATCCAATTGATGGAGAGGTAGATCCATCAGGTGTTACGTATGCTTTTGCTAAGGCTGCAAAAGTTCATGGTGGCAAATATTATACTCATACTGTGGTGAAAGATACGAAACAAAAGCCAGATGGTTCATGGGATGTCTTTACAGATAAAGGAAATATTAATGCTGAAATCGTAATTAATGCTGGAGGATTATGGGCTAGAGAAGTTGGACATCTATCAGGAGTAGATCTTCCTGTTCAACCAATGGAGCATCACTATTTAATTACTGAGACAATTCCAGAAATAGAGGCAATGGGTGATCAAAGATTGCCTATTGGAACAGATTTTGAAGGAAATATTTATTTTCGACAAGAAGCAAAAGGAATGTTGTTGGGAACTTATGAACCTAAATCAACACCATGGAAAGTGGAGGGCACTCCAATGAATTTTGGCCATGAACTTTTAGAGCCAAAATTAGAAAATATTCAAGACAGATTAGCGATCGGTTTTAAAAGAATGCCTGCTTTAGAAAGAGCTGGTATTAAAAATATTGTAAATGGACCTTTTACTTTTGGACCAGATGGTAGTCCATTAATTGGACCAGTTCCTGGTATGAAAAATTATTGGGTTGCGGTTGGAGTGATGGCAGGATTTTGCCAAGGTGGTGGAGTTGGCAAATGCATAGCAGAATGGATTATTGATGGCGAACCATCAATTGATGTATGGGCTATGGATGTTGCAAGATTTGGAGAATATGCAACACCTCAATATGGAACAATAAAATCTTCTGAAAATTATGAGAGAAGATTTATTATGACCTTTCCTAATGAAACTTTACCGAAAGGTAGAAAACAAAAAACCACAGCCCTATACGATCGTTTTGTTAATCAAGGTGCAGTAATGGGAGACGGTTTTGGTTTAGAAAGTGTTTTGTGGTTTGCTAATGACAAAAAAGATGCATATGAGGAACCAACAATAAAAAGATCAAGATCACATAATTATGTATCCAAAGAAGTAATAAATGTTAGAGAAAATGTTGGGGTGATGGAGCTTGCGAATTTTTCAAAACACGAATTTAAAGGGCCAGATGCCAAAAAATTTCTTGATTACGTTATGGCAGGAAAACTGCCAAAACCTGGAAGAATTTCCTTAAGTCCAATGCTAACTAGGAAGGGAAAACTATATGGTGATTTAACAGTTGCTTGCATGGATGATAATGAATTTATGATATTTGGATCTGGTGCAGCTCAAGAGATGCATAGAAGATGGTTTGAAAGCCATATTGGTAAGTTTAATTTAGAATATAAAAATAGATCTGATGATTTTCATGGACTAGCTATTTCAGGTCCAAAATCTAGGGAAGTACTACAAAAAGTTGTAAGAGATAATGTATCTAATGAAAAATTTAAATTTAGAGACTCCAGAAGAATGTATGTTGCGGGAGTGCCAGCTATAGTCAATAGAATTTCCTTTACGGGAGAACTGGGTTACGAAATATATGTTGCTCCCCACTATCAAATTAAATTGTATGAAGAATTAACTGAAGCTGGAAAAGAATTTAATATTAAACCATTTGGGTTAAGAGCTTTAATGTCGATGAGATTAGAAAAAAATTGGGGTGCATGGACATTAGACTACAGGCCTGATTT
>CACGON010000024.1 GCA_902574695.1 uncultured Pelagibacteraceae bacterium
GACTTTTTATTAAAGTCTTAAAATCAAATAAAATAAGAAAATTAGGTTATCTTATTCTTACTTATCATAAATTTTAAGTTAGAAATGCAATATCAGAATATAGCGATTAAAGGGCCATAGAAGGGGTCTATTTAAGAATTTAACGCAGGATAGTACAACTAAAGGGTGAATTAATAAAAATAACGTTTATTACCAGATATATGTTAAAAAAGTGTTTAAAATAGACGTTTTTAGGACCAAAAACCCTCTTTTTTAAGAAGTTTTTTCTTTGTAATTGAGCCTCCTGGACCTGAATATCCACCAAGCTCACCATCAGATTTAATTACTCTATGACAAGGTATTTTAGGTGCATAAGGATTTTTAGCACATGCATTAGCGACTGCACGGGCTGATTTTGGCTTATTTATCGCTATAGCTACTTGTTTATAGGTTTTAACCTTACCTTTAGGAATTTTTTTTAAATATTTCCAGACTTTGAGTTGAAATTTTGTACCTTTCATAAGAAACCCCTGTTTCCTTGCACTTTTTACAGTGCAAAGAACAGTAGTTTTGGCACGTCGTTGTAGGCGCTACCGCCATGCCTTCCGCCCCGCAATTTTAGCGCTACTCTGCAAGACTTTCTGCCCCCTAAGCTTGGTCCTCTCGGCCTTTCCTTAGTCGGTCAGTTAAGGGTTGCCCCTTAATTCATAAACAGATTATCAAACGTTGTAGGTTGAATGTATCACTTTATTGTTGAATTTATTGAGTTTTTAACAGGGGTGAATAGTGGGGATAATTTTAGTCAATCAATAATGCAATTAGGGCAATAAGTAAAAATAGGGTACTCAATAACAAAGTAATACTAACTTTTTTTTTATTTTTTTCATCAATAATTGGCCATTTGAATAACAATATAAAAGCTATTGTAAGAGCTAATATTGCAGGAATTAAATACTTAATCATTACTTACTTTAACGATAAAACAGTAAAATAAAATAACTAATTACAAACAACGAAGCCATTATAGATAAAAAAATAGTCTCAATACTTAATGCTGTTTTTTTATACTGAATATAGCTCAGTAATATAAAACCTACTGATATTATAAAAAAAAATGAAGTTGGTATTTCACCGTCCATTGTTCCCATTGCAATAAATTAAACTATTGACATATAAAATCACTTAGTATATTACTAATGATAATTAATTGTTATCAATAGTAATTATATGAATGAACTGACAACAGACCTAAAATCGTTACATGAGGCAACTATAAATAACCTCAAAAGTTCTAAAGCAAATAATACATTAAGGGCGTATAAGTCAGACTTTAAAGATTTTGGAGCTTTTTGCGCAAGACATGGTTTAAATTCTTTACCCTCAGAACCTAAAATAGTGTCATTATACCTAACGCATCTTTCTAAAAATTTAAAAATAAGCACTTTAAGAAGGCGACTAGTCTCAATAAGCATGGTCCATAAACTAAAAGGGCATTACTTAGACACAAAACATCCTATTATTATTGAAAATTTAATGGGAATTAAAAGAGTAAAAGGTAGCATTCAAAAAGGAAAAAAACCTATATTAATCAATCATTTAAAATCAATAATTAATGTAATAGATGAACAAAAAAATGAAAATGTTAAAAAATTTAGAGACAAGTCAATAATACTACTAGGCTTTGGAGGTGGTTTTAGACGAACTGAACTAATTTCGATTGATTTTGAAGATTTAGAATTTGTACCTGAAGGCCTTAAAGTGACAATCAGAAAATCAAAAACTGATCAATTCGGTGAGGGAATGATCAAAGGACTGCCCTACTTCAATAATAAAAACTTTTGCCCGGTATTTAATCTTAAAAAATGGCTAGAAATTTCTAAAATCAAATCTGGACCTATTTTTAGAAGATTTTCTAAAGGATCATCTATAACTGAAAAAAGATTAACAGACCAAACTGTAGTTTTGCTTATAAAAGAATACTTAAAGTTAGCAGGTATAGAAAATAAAAACTTTGCAGGTCATAGTTTAAGGTCAGGTTTTGCTACTGTGGCTGCTGAATCTGGAGCAGATGAGAGAAGTATTATGGCTATGACTGGTCATAAAACAACACAAATGGTTAGAAGATATATTAGAGAAGCAAATATATTTAAAAATAACGCTCTTAATAAAATAAAAATTTAATTTTCTTAAATTTTTATCCAGCTTTCAGGCCAAAAATCTTTATTTTTTGATGGGTTAATATTAGAAGGTCTTACACATATCTTACTGGGGTTATTATTTAGCCAGGCACCCCACCAATGAAACGAAGTCGGACCAACTATAAAATGTTTGCAATAACTAAACAAATAAAAATCATTTAGGGCTTTGTTATTTGAGTTATTTATAAATATAAAATCTTCATCATTAAAATATTCTTTGAGATTTTTAAAATCATTAGACCAAATAAAAAACTTAGGTCTATTAATTTTTTTTTTAAAAAAATCAATAGATCTGAAAATATAATCTATAGTATCGTTAGTTAATTTTGATGATTTATCATCATTTTTTA
>CACGON010000025.1 GCA_902574695.1 uncultured Pelagibacteraceae bacterium
TAAAAAATAAAGCTCTTGCAGAGGGTATAGCTAAGGCTCATCCATTAAAAAGACTAGGTGAAGGAAAAGATTCAGCAGCATTAGCAAAATTTTTGCTTACAGAAGATAGCTCATGGGTTACAGGACAAATTATTGCCGTGGATGGTGGTAGGTCAAAACTTTCTTAATTTTTATTTTTGTAATCTTTTAAAACACTCAATAGTATTTTTAAGTAAACAAGCAATGGTCATAGGTCCTACACCACCTGGTACTGGAGTTAATGCTTTAGCTACTTTTGAAACTTCATCAAAAGCCACATCGCCGACTATGCCTTTTTCAGTTTTATTTATTCCAACATCTATCACAATTGCATCCTTTTTAACCCAATCACTCTTTACTAACTCTGGAATACCTACAGCTGCAACAATAATATCCCCTTTTAAACATTCTCCTTTTAAGTCAGAGGTTTTAGAATGAGTAATTGTTACTGTGCAATTTTCTTTTAAAAGCAACTGTGTCATTGGTTTGCCATTTAAATTTGATCTTCCAACTACTACAGCTTTTTTTCCTGATAGATTTGGCTCTATTTTTTTAATTAGATAATAACAGCCAAGTGGTGTACACGGTACTGAACTATCATATCCAGATGATAAATTTCCTACATTCATGGGATGAAAACCATCAACATCTTTTCCTGGTGTAATTGCTTCGATAACCTTTTGTTTATCAATATGTTTTGGCAAAGGCAATTGAACTAGAATTCCTGAAACTGTGTCATCTTTATTAAGCTCATCTATTTTATTTAAAACAGTTTTTTCTTCGATCGAGTCTGGATACTTTATTACCTCAGATTTGAGACCAACCTCATTCGCTGACTTTTCTTTGTTTCTTACATAAATTTGGCTGGGTGTAAGATCACCAATTAATATTACTGTTAAACCAGGTACTTTGCTAAATTTTTTTTTTAATTCAGAAACTTCTTGCTTAAGTTCCTCTCTTAATTCCGCAGCTATTTTTTTTCCATCTATAAGTATCATGAATTAATTAAATAAAATTGGTGCTATATAAAGCTTCATACACATTTCTATGAACCATATCAATAAAAGAAGAATAATAGGCGAAATATCAAATGCACCAAGATTGGGTAGAAATCTTCGTATTCTATTCAAAATAGGGTCAGTTAGTCGGTATGTAAAATCTAAAATCGCATACACAAACCTATTAGATGTATTTAAGACATTAAAAGCAACTAACCAACTTACTACAACATTTGCAATTACTACGTAAGAATATAACTTTAAAACTTGTAATACTAAATAAAAGATAGCAATCATTTTTTCTCAACATATATAGATTGGCTTGGGAAAGCAAAAGATGCACCATTTTTTTCAACAATTTGTTTTATCTCAATCGCTAATCTTTCTTTAACTTCTAACCAGTTTTCCCAGCTATCTGAATTAGTAAAGCACCTTACGTACATATCTATTGAGCTATCTGAAAATTTATCTACACGAACTGCATATCCAATTTTTGAATCAAAGTCTTTATGAGATTTTATATATTCTTCTATTTTATCTCTTATAATTTTAAGTTGATCAACTGTTGTATCGTATTGCAAAGTAATAACCCAACTTATAATCCAATTTGTAGTTTGACTTACATTAATAACTGCATTCTCGGCAAATTGAAAATTTGGAATTATTGCTAACGATTTATCGAATTTTCTTATAGTTGTAGATCGAAAACCAATTCTCTCAACTATTCCCTCAATTATCCCCTCCACTAAAATCCAGTCACCCATTTTAAATCTTTTTTCAACTAAGACTAAAATTCCTGATATTAAATTTTTAAACAAATCTTGTGCACCAAGCGCAACTGCCACACCAAATAAACCTAGTCCTGCAATAATCGGTCCAATTTTAATTCCCCATAATTCTAGCACTGCAGCAGCACCAAGTATAAAAATTAAAATTTTTAATGATTTAATAATCCACCCAATTAACTCACGAGTTAAAATTTTTCCTAAACCACTTAATATGTAAGATATAGGCTCTATTATTTGATGAATTATCCAAAATAATAAAATTGTAATAAGAGTTCTGTTTATATTATCAACAAATGCTCTACTATCCTCTTCAAAGGACATGTAATAACTAGCAATAAAAAAACCTAACACGATTGGCAAAAATCTAGCAGGACCAATCATTGAACTTACAAAAGTATCATCAAGTTTGTTGGTAGTTCTTTTTGAAATTACTTCTAATTTTTTTATAATTAATTTACTTATAAGACCTCTAAAAATTAAAAATATTAAAAATATTCCTAGACCAATTAAAATTTCAAAAATATCTATTCCTAAAATTCCTCTGTCCCAAACAGATAAAAACAGTTCTTTAAAATTTGCAAATAATTCCATAACTAGATTTTATATAATAAATATTCTTCCTCTCCTGGATTGAACAAAAATATTTTTTTCCATTTTATATCGTTCAAAACCG
>CACGON010000026.1 GCA_902574695.1 uncultured Pelagibacteraceae bacterium
CTATGTCCATAACTTTTGTAATTAAGTAGTGTCTCGGTGAGATTTACTGACAGATCATTTATGGGTAGTAAATCAGTGTGTATCCAATCAGTTTTTGCTCCAAAGTTTAAATTTTCACCAATATAAAAACCAAAAAGCAATGATAAATATAATAATAAAAATAATAAAAAGGTTCCTTTATGATTTAAATATTTGCTCATTAATTTTTTGTTAATCAAATTTTAAATTTTGATTTTCTGCTATCTATCAAAAAATTTTTAACAGTTTCTGTTGTTAAACTTTCAAAAGTTTTTCCAAATTTTTCAATTTTTTCAATTATTGATGGTGGAACTGTTATTATATGACATTTAAGCTGTTTTGCTTGAATATAATTATATGGCTCTCTAACGCTAGCCCATAATATCTCAACATTCTTAAATTTTTTTGCTAATTTTATACTTTTTTTCAAACTCTGGAATTGGGTCTTTTCCTGTATCTCCAGCTCTGCCAGCAAAAATAGATATTATTAACTTGGTCTTTTTGTTTACTTTTTTTAATATATTATGGGTTTGTTTAGAATTATAAACTGCTGTTATATTAAGTTTAATTTTTTCTTTATTAAGTTTATTTATAATTTTTCCACAAAAGTTTCCTTTAGAGTTACAGACGGGTATTTTAACAAAAACATTTTTTCCTAAAGAATTAAGCTTATAAGCTTGATCAAGCATATTATCATAATCATCTGCAAAGACTTCAAATGAGATAGGTTTTTTTGAGCAGATTTTTAGAATTTTTTTACAATATTCTTTATAGTCCTTTGCCCCTGCTTTTCTCATCAGACTTGGATTTGTTGTAAATCCTTTAACAATATTTTTTTTATTAAATTTTTTTATAAGCTTTATGTCGGCAATATCACAAAAGATTTTTGTGCTCAAAATTTTTCCTAAAGGTTTTTTGTTATTTCCTCAGTCATTTTCTTTGCGTCTGCAAATAACATTAAAGTATTTTCTCTATAAAATAAATCATTATCTATACCAGCATAGCCTGGTGATAAGCTTCTTTTTACAAATAAAACAGATTTTGATTTTTCTACATCTAATATTGGCATTCCGTAGATTGGACTTTGTGGATCTGTTTTCGCAACAGGGTTTGTAACATCATTTGCCCCAATAACGTAAGCTACATCACAATTTGCAAAATCATTATTTATATCTTCTAATTCAAACACCTCGTCATAGGGTACATTAGCTTCTGCTAATAAAACATTCATATGCCCAGGCATTCTTCCTGCTACAGGATGAATTGCATAAGATACTTTAACACCATTTTTTTTAAGAGAGTCTACCATTTCCTTTAATGCGTGTTGTGCTTGTGCTACAGCCATTCCATAGCCTGGTACAATTATTACTGATGAAGCATTCTTCATCAAAAAGGCTGCATCGTCAGCATTACCACTTTTAACTGGTTTTTGTTCTTTAGATTTAACATTGGAGCTTTCATCAGTTGCGCCCCATCCCCCCAATATTACATTAAAGAATGATCTATTCATACCTTTGCACATTATATAAGATAAAATTGCACCTGATGAGCCAACTAAAGCTCCTGTAATAATCAAAGCTGTATTTTCAAGAGTAAAACCTATTCCAGCTGCTGCCCAACCTGAATATGAATTAAGCATTGATATCACTACAGGCATATCAGCTCCACCAATTGGGATTATTAATAATACACCAACCAAAAATGATATGACGATCAAAGACCAAAATAAATTTTCAGATTGAGTTTTGCATAAATAAAAAATCAGTCCGATCAATAAAATACCCAATACGAGATTTAAAAAATGTTGACCAAAAAACGTAATAGGTGATCCAGACATTATTCCTCTTAACTTTAGAAAAGCAATAATAGATCCCGTGAATGTAATTGCGCCAATAGCTGCACCTAGAGACATTTCAATTAAGCTTGCAATTTTTATATCACCTGGATAACCAAGATTAAAAATTACTGGATTAAGGAAAGCAGAAATAGCAACGAATACTGCAGCCAAACCAACTAAACTGTGAAACCCAGCTACTAATTCTGGCATAGCAGTCATAGGGATTTTAAATGCAATGTATGCACCAATTGTACCACCTAAAATAAGGAAAATTATTAAATATACAAATCCGATTGAAAAATTACTTACTGAGATAATTGTAACACTTATTGCAATTATCATTCCGATAATTCCATATAAATTCCCCCGTCTTGATGTCTCGGGTGAAGAAAGTCCTCTAAGGGCTAAAATGAATAAAACTCCAGAAATTAAATAAAAAATTGCTAATAAATTTGCAGACATAATTATTTATCTTTTTTCTTCTTTTTGTACATTGCTAACATTCTTTGAGTAACCAGAAAGCCTCCAAAAATATTTACTGCTGCTAAAATTATAGCTAAATAACCAAAAATACTTGCTGTATCAAAAATTTCGCTAGAACTTCCTGCTAAT
>CACGON010000027.1 GCA_902574695.1 uncultured Pelagibacteraceae bacterium
ACAAAATTTGATGGCGGTAGACATCAAAGAAGAGTAAATAAAATTTGAGGAAATTATGTCTAGTGAAAATAAATATCTGAATGATCAATATAAGGGTTTTTTTGAAGATAGTTTGTCAAAAACTGATCCTGATCTTTACAAAGCAATTAATGATGAGTTAAGAAGACAACAACAACACATAGAGCTGATAGCATCAGAAAATATTGTCTCACAAGCAGTACTAGAAGCCCAGGGATCGGTCTTAACGAATAAGTATGCAGAAGGATATCCCGGTAAGAGATATTATAATGGATGTGAGCATGTTGACGTTGCTGAAAATTTAGCAATCGAGAGATTAAAAAAATTATTTAATTGTAAGTTTGCCAATGCACAACCTCATTCAGGTGCTCAGGCAAATGGTGCAGTTTTTTTAGCTTTACTTAAACCTGGTGATACTTTTTTAGGAATGAGTCTTAACTCTGGTGGACATATTACTCATGGATTAAAGATTTCAATGTCAGGAAAATGGTTTAATGCAATAGGATATGATGTTGATAAGGAATCTGAATTAATTGATTATGATAATGTTGAAAAACTAGCTTTAGAACATAAACCAAAATTAATTATTGCTGGTGGCAGTGCTTACTCAAGAGTAATTGATTTTAAAAGATTTAGAGAGATAGCTGACAAAGTTGGCGCTTACTTAATGGTTGATATGGCTCACTTCTCTGGCCTAGTTGCTGGCAAAGGATATCCAAATCCATGTGAATATGCACATGTGGTAACCTCAACAACACATAAAGTTTTTAGAAGCGCGAGAGGCGGCATCATATTAACAAACCATGAAGATCTTTCAAAAAAATTTAATACAGCTGTATTTCCAGGGTACCAGGGAGGACCTTTAATGCATGTTATAGCTGCTAAGGCCGCAGGTTTTCTTGAAGCACTACGCCCAGATTTTCAGGTTTATATAAAATCTGTTTTATCAAACGCAAAAATTTTAGCAGAGACTCTAAAAAATAATGGTTTCAAAATTTACTCTGGGGGAACGGATACACATTTAATGCTTGTTGATCTAAGACCTTTTAATGTAAAGGGAAATTTAGCTTCAGAAAGTTTGTGTAGAGCTAATATTACTTGCAATAAAAATGGAATTCCATTTGATGCAGAAAGTCCAATGATTACCTCTGGAATAAGACTAGGTTCTCAAGCAGCTACAACTAGAGGATTTGGTTTAAAAGAATTTGAAATGGTTGGCCAACTTATAACGAAAGTAATAAAAGGTCTTTCATCTAATCCAGAAGATAACAGTATAGTGGAAAGTGAAGTAAGACAGGAAGTAATTGAGCTATGTTCAAAATTTCCAATTTATAAACATTTAGGTTAAATAAATTTAAATGATATGTCCAATTTGTAAAAGAGGTGAGACCTCGGTAGTTGATTCTAGGCCAACAGAGGATGGAACAACAATAAGAAGAAGAAGGCTTTGTGGATGTGGAGAAAGATTTACAACATTTGAAAGAGTCCAGATTCGTGAACTTATGGTAGTAAAAAAAAATGGAAGAAAATCTCCATTTGATAGAGATAAACTTGCTAAGTCAATTTATATTGCATTAAAAAAAAGACCTATTGATACGGATACCGTTGAAAAGTTTATTACTAAAATCTCTAGATCGTTAGAGGAATTGGGCCAAAATGAAATTACATCAAATACAATAGGAACATTGGTTATGGATGGATTAAAAGACTTAGATCCAGTTGCTTACGTTCGATTTGCCTCTGTTTATAGAAACTTTAGAGAAGAAAAAGACTTTATACAGTTTGTTGACAAAATAGATGTCTTCAAAAAAAGATAATTCAAATCATTCTGATATTCATTATATGGGTTTAGCGCTAGCGCTAGCTAGAGAAAACCACGGGTTAACAAATGAAAATCCATCTGTAGGTTGCGTTTTAGTTAAAAATAATCAAATTATATCAACAGGTGTTACTTCTATAAATGGACGTCCACATGCTGAATTTAATGCTATAAAAAATAGCGTTCTAAATATGAATGGCTCAACTGCTTATGTAACAATGGAACCGTGTACTCATAAGGGTAAAACCGATCCTTGTTCAAGTTTATTAATCAAATCAAAAATCAAAAGAGTTTGTTTTTCGGTAACTGACATTGATGAGAGAACATCAAATAAAGCATTAAACATTTTTAAAAGAAAAAGAATCACTGTAAGTAAGGGAATTCTTCAAAAAGAAGTAAATAAGTTTTATTCAAGTTATTTATTTAATCGAAAATATAAATTACCTTATGTGACAGGAAAAATTGCTTGCTCAAGGGACAATTATATAAAATCAAAAAGAAATAAATATATATCAGACAAATCATCATTAAATGTTACCCATTTATTAAGATATAAAAATGATGGTATTTTAGTATCATATAAAACAGTTAATTCTGATAA
>CACGON010000028.1 GCA_902574695.1 uncultured Pelagibacteraceae bacterium
TAATAAAATTGCGATTTTTTTAGGCATTTCTTTTTAACATCTCAAATCTTTTCGTTTCACTATTTAGTTTTTTTTTACTGACTCTATTTCTAGATAATCCTATTTTGTTTAAGGTTATACCTTTGGCTGGATTTCCAACATAAATGTACCCTGGTTTTAAAATTGTTTTTTTTCCAACTATTGTTCCCATTCCAATCATAGAATAAGAGCCAACAACTTGATCTTGATGAATTACACTATTCAAACCAAATTGACTGTTTTTCATAATATATGTATTACCAGCTATATTTGAATTATTTGATATTATTACATTATCCTCAATAATACAGTCATGACCAATATGTGACATAATCATAAACAGGCAGTTATTTCCAATTTTAGTTATTTTCTTTTTTTTTGTAGGTAAGTTAATTGTACAAAATTCACGGAAGGTATTTTTATTTCCAATAATTAACTTTCCATTTGTTTTTTCATATGAATGTTGGGCATCAGTGCCTATTACTGAATATGGGAAAAAAATATTGCCTCTTCCAATTATAATCCTGTCCCAATTCACTACTGCTGTAGAGTGAACTTTATTACCTTTTATAATTTTATAATCTTTGTTCATCTAATAATTTTATTTTATATGATCTTTTTTTTTTAAGTAAACTTTCAAATTTTAAAGCTTTATTTTTAAATTTAAATCTTTTCTTAAAAACTAATTTCCATACACTTCCTCTTGTAAATTTAGCACCTTTTCCAGTATTGTGTAACAGCAATCTATTTTTAAGAT
This sequence comes from uncultured Pelagibacteraceae bacterium, assembly GCA_902574695.1. Classification (GTDB taxonomy): domain Bacteria; phylum Pseudomonadota; class Alphaproteobacteria; order Pelagibacterales; family Pelagibacteraceae; genus Pelagibacter. Next base: position 776 of record CACGON010000028.1, read on the forward strand.
CTTTTGTATACCCTGTATAAGTGATAAGTTTATTATTTCGCTTAGTAGACAATATATAAACATAATAAGACATTTAAGTGGCGGTCCCTAGGGGAATCGAACCCCTCTTTCATGGATGAAAACCATGTGTCCTAACCGATAGACGAAGGGACCAAATTCGGATCTTTTATTGTATAAATATAGCTTAATCAAGTTTTATAGTGTCTTCTTTAATTAAAATTTTATTTAATTTGGTACTTTTATGCGTTATCAAAGTCTCTGTAATATACTTATTACCTTTTTTTTTAACACCACTTACCAAATCTCCTGTTGTTATACCCGTAGCGCAAAATATTGAGTCTCCTTTAACCATATCCTCTAATTCATATTTTTTATTAAAGTCACTAATACCCATTAATTTTGCTCTAGAGATGCTATCATTATTATCAAAGATAAACCTACCTTGAAAATAGCATCCGAATGAATCTAAAGCTGATGCAGCTAAAACTCCTTCAGGTCCACCTCCTATACCAAGGAATATATCAATATTATATTTTTTATCTGAAACAAGAAGCGCTCCTGATACATCGCCATCAGTTATTAGTTTAATTTTTACTTTTAAATTTTTTAATTCATCAATAATTTTTCTATGTCTTGGTCTATCCAGAATACATGCTGTAATATTTTTCGTGTCTTTATTTAAAAAATCTGAAAGATTTTCAATATTTTTTTTTGTACTAAAATCTATATCGACAATACCTTTTTGATTAGTATTGATTGCAATTTTACTCATATAGGTTTCGGGTGCATTAAATAAATTATTTTTTTCAGCTATAGCTATAACTGATAAAGCACCCGGCAGATTATTGGCAGCAAAATTTGTACCTTCAAGAGGATCTACTGCAATATCAAAGTCGGGTCCACTGTTATTGCCTAATTTTTCACCAATATATAACATTGGAGCTTTATCCAGCTCACCTTCTCCTATTACAATTTTTCCATTCATATCAATTTTGTTAAGATCATCTCTCATTTTATCCACTGCAGCCTTATCCGCAGCTTTTTTGTTTTTTTTTCCAATAAAAGGTATTGTGGCTATTGCAGCTCTAGATGTAATGTCAGCAAAGACATTTATATATTTTTCATTTATGCTCATTAAGTTTGTAATTTAATTTTGCTTTGAATTTTTAATTTTGACTCAAATTCACGTAATCTTTTCCATACAGAGATGAGTTCAACTATTATTGGCCAACTTCTTACTAAGTATTGTAAAGAAGTTTCAACACGACCAAACGCTCTAATTATTTGTTGCACAAAACCTAAAGTAATTGCACCTGTCACGATAGTCGGTGCTAAAGCTAAATATGGGACTATAACCATACCTTGTAAATAACTCCATTTAACTGCGTTAAAATAGAGATAATGGAAGTACATTTTGTAATGTATTTTTCTTACACCGTTATAAAGATCTGTTATTTTTTTTGGTTGAGCGTTTTCCTTAAAATCTTCACCTAAAACCAATTCCTTTCTATAAGCAGCCTCTTCTTTTTGGATGTCATATTCTATACCTGGGAGTTTTATGCCTACTGAAGCTAATAAAACAGTACCACCTAATGCTGAAATAATTGCAACCCAAACTAAAGCATGTTCGACTTCTCCTATCCAAGGAAGC
>CACGON010000029.1 GCA_902574695.1 uncultured Pelagibacteraceae bacterium
CATTTAAATTATTAAAATTCCAATAACTTTTGTTTCTAATTGCACTTACAGAATTTTTTGTAATCCCCACCAATTTTGCAATTTGTGAGTCTTTTAACTGTGAGTGGTTTTTAATTAACCATAGTGCTGAATCGGGTTTATCTTGCCTTTTAGATAATGGAATATACTTTTTTGTTTTATCTAATTCACTTTTGATTTCAATATCATTAGTTTTAATTTGTAAAGGTCTTTGATTATCTGCAGATGAAAGTTCAATTTCCTCTTTTGTTAACTGACCAGATATTATTGGATTATAAGGTTTAATTCCTTTTGCAACTTCACCATCTGCAATACCTTGCACCTCAACCTCATGTAAATTACAAAAAATTGCAATTTGTTTAAATGTTAATGTCGTGTTTTCTACTAGCCAAACAGCAGTTGCTAATGGCATTAAAAGTCCATTATTCATTATTTTTTTTCTGATCTAAAGTTTTGGAATTTTTTATTAAATTTACTTACTCTTCCTTTATCAAGAATTCTTTGCTTACCACCAGTCCAAGCAGAGTGGGATTTTGGATCTATTTCTAATTTCAAAACTTCACCTTCTTTTCCCCATGTTGATCTTGTTTCAAACTGTGAGCCGTCTGTCATTTCAACTTTTATTTTATGGTATTTGGGGTGTATGTCTTTTTTCATAACGAGACTTATAACAAAAAAGATTTATAAAACAATTAAAAGTTATGCAGTTTTTTAAGCATTTTTTCATTTATATTTGAGCTTGAGGCTAGCACTTCAATACTTTTATTTTTTTTAAGATCAATTGAATTAATTATTCCACCTGCTTCATTTATAATTATTATTCCTGCTGCTATATCCCATAAATTTAAATTTTCTTGGAAATAGCCATCATATCTACCTGCTGCAACATAAGCCATATCCAATGCAGCACTTCCAGTTTTTCTTGTACTTAGATTTATATTTTTATATTTTTTTCCATTTGTAGCAAACAGGCATTCTTCTAAATTCTTTTTTTTTGACACTCTAATTCTTTTGTTATTCAAATAAGATCCATTATTTTTATCCCCATAAAACATCTCATTTTTAATTGGGTCAAATATTAAACCAGAAATTATTTCATCATATGATTGCAAACCAATTGAAATAGCAAAATGTGGTACTCCATGTAAAAAGTTTGAGGTTCCATCTATAGGATCAATTATCCAAGTATTTTTATCATCTTTATTTTTTATAAATCCAGCCTCCTCACTTAGAATTGAGTAATTTTTTTTTGATTTAAGTAATTCTTCAATTAAAATTTTTTCTATTTTCTTATCAGCATTTGTAACAAAATCTGATGGACCTTTCATTGAGACTTGCAGTTGCTCAATTTCCCCAAAATCTCTTATTAAAGATTTAGATGCTTTTTCACACGCTTTAATCATTATATTTAAATTTGGTGATATAGTGTTCATTTAATTAAATTTTTTTAACATATTCAATAGACCTAGTGTCTAAAATTATTTCGTCTCCACTCTCAATAAATGGAGGAACTTGAATTTTTAATCCATTAACTAATACAGCTGGTTTATATGAGGATGACACTGTTTGTCCTTTAAGCGCCACATCTGTACTTTCAACCTTACATTTTATTTGATTTGGTAATTGAACTGTAATTGGATTATCATTATGAAAACTAACTTGAACCTCTAGATTTTCAGACAACAATTTACCCTTATCTCCAATAAATTCTTTTTTTATACTAATTTGCTCAAAGGATTTTGGATCAATAAAATAATAATTATCCTCATCGTCATATGAGTAATTAAATTTTTTCTCATCTATCGATGCTTTTTCAATAGTTTCACTGGATCTAAATCTCTCATTTAATTTCGTATTCTTATTTATGCTTTTCATTTCAACTTGAGCGAAAGCCCCACCTTTGCCAGGCTTGACATGCTGGGTCTTTAAAACTTCCCACAAATCATTTTTATACTCAATAAGCATTCCTACCCTGATTTCATTTGCACTAATTTTCATTTTATTTTATTTAAAGCTTCTATTGGTTTATATTTTTTATTTTTCCAAATGTAGCCTGAAATAGCTAAAAAGTTTGCTTTATTCAATAAGAGTTTTTTATAATTTTTAGAATCTATGCCTCCAATAGCAATTATAGGTATTTTTGTAATATTTTTTGCATACTTTAATAAATTTAAATTAGCTTTGAATTTTACTCTCTTTGTTCTTGATGAAAAAAAAGCTCCTATAGCAATATAGTCAGCTTTTTCCTTAATTGCTTTTTGAATTAATTTTTTAGAATTGTGACAGGTAATACCAATAATTTTATTTTTTTAAAATTACCCTTGCCTGATTTAAAGGGATATCTTTTTGTCCAATATGACATCCATTAGCATTAATTTTTTTTGCCAGAAAAGGAT
>CACGON010000030.1 GCA_902574695.1 uncultured Pelagibacteraceae bacterium
ACATGAATGTGGCTTATTATGTTTTAATTTTTGACCTTTACGGCGCAGAAAAATTGATGACAACATTTAACATGGGTGAAGCATCAGCAAAAAGTACAAAGAAAAGCACAATGGTTGTTGAGTCTCATATAACTTATAATCAGGAAGTGAAAGAAGGTGACAAAGTTGATGTAAATCTACTTTATTTTGATCACGACAAGAAAAGATTACAATATAAGCTTGAGATGGTTCACAGTGAACAAAAATATTTGGCATCCACTATTGAGATTTTATCTTTATATGTTGATCTAGGTCAAAGAAAAGTATCTGAATTTGAGGAAGATAAAATTAAATTAATGGAAGATTTTATAAGCAAAAATAAAAATAACTTTAATGCTGAAAATCTGATGTTTTCATCTAAACTTAAAAAATAAATTCAAATTTTTTCTTTTCTTGTTGCTATGTAAACTCCTATAGTTGCAACAAAAAATCCAAATATATCTATTAAATTAAGCGTTTCATTTAGAAATATCCATGCAATAATCGCTGAAGTTGGTGGTATTAGAAAAAAAACAGAAACAGTTTTGCTAGCTGAGTTATTTTTTATTAAATACATTAGGATAGTAAAAGCACCAAAAGACACTAATAAAATTTGATGTGACATTGCTAATATAAAAGTTGGGGTAAAAGAGATTTCAGGTTTTGCAAAAAACATAATAACTAAAATATGAAATAAGCACCCCCCTATTGCTTGATACATATTGCTTGAAGAAAGTGGCAAATTATTACTTAATTTTTTTTGCCAAAGTGTTGAAAATGTAATTGCAAAAAGACTTATAAAAGCTGCTAAAACACCATTTAAAGGTAAGTTATTACCAATATCAAAACCAAGAACAAGACTCGCCCCAGTAAATCCTAATATCATACCGATCCATTGAGGTTTTGTTATTTTTTCATTAAGCAACGGTCCTGCTAAAATATTTGTTAAAACTGGTTGTAACGTAACAATTAGTGCTGTGATACCTGTGGGCATTCCAATTGAAATTGAATAGAAAACTCCTCCCAAATAAAATCCATGAAAAAGAACTCCACTTAAAATTGATTGTATAATGTTTTTATTTGAGGATTTTAAAGTGTTGTTTGCAAAAATAGAAAAAATAAAAAAGCCTATTGAAACACAAAAAAATCTAAATGCTAAAGCAGCAAAAGGATCACTGTAATCAATAATAGGTTTTGTAGTTATAAATGCAGAAGACCAAAGTAATATAAATATTATTGGAAACAGCTTTATCATTAATCATACCTATATTAATTTCACGTGAAACCACAGAAAAACCTGCGATTGAAAATATTAATATTATTTTTTAAATATACTACATGATGTATGTAATTTAATATTTATTCTACCTATAATTGAAGTTTCAATGTATGCTTAGATGTGATGAAAACTGATTTTTTTAAAACTGTAAAAATTCTTGATGGAGGTATGGGTCAAGAGTTGCTTGCAAGGGGTCTTATTTCAAAAGGAACTCTTTGGTCTGCAAGTGCTCTAATAAATGAGGAAAATCACGGTTTAATTGTCGATACACATCAATCATTTATTGATGCTGGAGCAGATGTAATTGTAACTAATAACTTTAGCGCAAGAAAGGTTAGGCTTGAACAAAACAAAGTGGAAAATACTTTTGAATATATCAATAAAAAAGCTGGTGAGTTAGCGGTAAAAGCTAGAGATATTTCAAAAAAAAATGTTTTGATTGCGGGTGGCTTACCTCCACAAAATGGTACTTATGTTCCAGATGATAGAGATAAAACTATCATTGAAAAAAATTTTAAAGAGCAATCTGAGTTAATAAATCCATACATAGATTTTTTCTATTTAGATGTTTTTTCTAGTAGTTGGGAAGTTGAAATTGCTCTGGATATAATTGAAAAATTCAATAAGCCAGTTTTAGTAGGATTACACTTTAAAAAAAATGGAAAACTTCCAACAGGTGAGAATATATCTGAGGTTATAAAAAAATATAAAAAACATAATTGGCTTGGGATAATTGCTGCATGTGTTTCATTAGAAATTATTGAAGAACATATCGATAAACTTAAATCTTTCGATTTACCATTTGGGTTAAAAGCCAACCTATGGAAAGAGCAAGAGCCTTTGCCAGTACATAAATTTAATCACTCCAAACCTGATGAAATTGGAAAAAATCCAAACGAAATTAT
>CACGON010000031.1 GCA_902574695.1 uncultured Pelagibacteraceae bacterium
ATAAAAAAGGACTTAATCTTTTTATAAAGTCATCTTTAAAATTAAAAAAAAAGGATGCAGGTAAGTCTATAGCTTGCGATGGTGTTTGTCTGACTTTGGTCTCAGTTAATAAAAATATAAAAGAATTTTATCTATCAAATGAAACTCTTAATAGATCAAAATTTAAAAATATAAAAATAAACGATGTGATTAATCTAGAATTACCAATGAAGTATGGGCAAGATATTTCAGGCCATATTTGCCAAGGGCATGTTGATACAGTTGGAATTATCGAAAAAATAACAAAGTCTGATAAATCTATTATTTTTGATATTTCTATAAATAGAAAATTTAAAAAGGATCTTATAGAAAAAGCTTCAATTTTAATCAACGGTGTATCGTTAACAATTTCTAAAATTACAAAAAAAGGTTTTAAATTATGGATTATACCCCACACTTTAAAGCTTACGAATCTAAAAGAGTTAAAAAAGAGGGACAAAGTTAATATTGAAATAGATATTTTATCAAAATATGTAAAGAGATATGTCCAAAAAAAATAGATATAGCAGCATAGAGTCAATTATAGGTATAGCCAAAAAAGGTGGAATGTACATTTTAGTTGACGACGAAAATAGAGAGAATGAGGGCGACATTGTTTTTTGTGCTACAGATGTTGATCAAAAAAAAATTAACTTTATGGCTAAATACGGTCGTGGGCTTATATGTTTAACTTTAAATAACTTACAAGCAAAAAAATTAAATTTAAATTACATGGCTCCAGTAAATCAATCTAGAAATCAAACTGCTTTCACAATATCAATAGAAGCAAAAAAAGGAATTTCTACTGGCATATCAGCTAAAGATCGAGCTAGGACAATTCGGGTTGCTACAAAAAAAAATGTAACAAAAAAAGAGATTGTCTCACCAGGTCATGTTTTTCCCATAATAGCAAAAGAAGGCGGAGTATTAGTTAGAGCAGGGCATACTGAGGCATCCATAGATATATCTAAACTAGCAAAAAAAAATCCATCAGCAGTAATTTGTGAAATAATGAATGAGGATGGCACTATGGCCAAAGGTCATGATTTGTTTAAATTTGCCGATAAACATAATTTAAAAATAGCTAAGATTGAAGACTTAATCGCTTATAGATTAAAAAAAGAAAATCTTATTAAATTAAAAAAAACATCAAATATAATTATGCAAAATCAAAGTTTCAAAATTAAAATTTTTGAAAATATAATTGATGGTTCAGAACACTTTGCATTAATAAAAGGAAGTTTAAGCAAAAAGATTACACCAAGACTGAGAGTAATTTCATCAAATGTAGTTGAAAATTATCTCATCAATCAAAAAATACCCAATTCATTTAGTAGAACAATTAATTATTTTAAAAAATTTAATAGTTGTGTTTTAATATTCATTCGTGATCCAAATCTTAAATCTGTGTCTCAAACATTAAGGCAATATAATAGTGATGAATTTTATAAGAAAGGTCAAGACAAATTGATTAAAAATTACGGAATAGGAGCTCAAATTATTAAGTCACTAAAGATCAAGAATATGGTATTGGTAACAAGATCTAAAAAGAAAGTTGTGGGTCTTGAAGGATATGGAATTAAAATTATAAAACAAGAAATTTTAAAATGAAAAAAAAAATATTAATTGTTGTTGCCAACTATTACACAAGCATTGCGGACGATTTATTGAATAGTGCTTTAAAAGAAATTAAAAACTTATCAATTGTGAAAACTATTAAAGTACCAGGTGTTTTTGAAATTCCAGTTACTATTTCAAAATTTATAAAAAAATACGATGCTGCTATAGCATTAGGATGTGTTATTAAAGGAGAAACACCACACTTTGATTTTATTTCATCTGCAGCAACCAATGGAATTATGCAAATCAGTGTTGATACAAATAAACCTATAGGAAATGGGATTATTACCTGTTTAAACAAAGAACAAGCTCTTGCGCGTAGCAAAAAAGGCAAAGAGGCTGCATTAGCAGTATTATCTGTAACATCTCAAAAATAATGAAAGTTCATTATTCTTCTAAAAATAACCCAAGGGTAATTGTAATCCAAAAAATTTACTCTAAAATTTATAATAAAGATGATGAAATTACTTTTCAAAAACATAGATTTAAAAAGTTCATTAAAGAAGTTGTGCTTGGTACTTTAGAAAGGGATGAAGTTTT
>CACGON010000032.1 GCA_902574695.1 uncultured Pelagibacteraceae bacterium
TTTTTTTTTTATTTTTAAATAAGTCAATACCTTTTAAAAATTTTCGTTTCATATCTAAAGGATAAGTATCAAATTTAAAATTTTTACTTGCTATAGAGCAATTAATGTTAAATTTGTCTAATTCAAAGCTTCGAATTTGGTTTTTTTTCTTAAAATATCCAGATGTATTATCTAAGAAGAGATTATAACCAAATTTACGAGACAAATAATAAGCGTTAGCAAACATAAAAAGTTGATTGCCTATCCCTTCAGCAATTCTATAATGTTATATGACATAAGTAGTTTAATATTTGTTTAGGCTATCAATTATATACATGATTTCTTTAACTGATAGGTTAGGATCTATGGGTATACTAATTCCATTATTTGCAAGAAATTCTGCATATTTATAATTTTGACCCCTAAAAAAGGGTCTTAAACTATGTAATTTATTAATTGGATATGGATAATGAAAACCATATCCAATTCTCTTTTTGGTTAAATAATTGATAAAATTTTTACGATTACGAACAATTATTACATACTGATGATAAACAGCGCCTATTGTATATTTAAGTTTAAATATTTTTTTATTATTTATATGCAGATGATAAGACTTAGCAATTTTTACTCTTTTTTTGTTTAATTTATTAACTTTTGGTAATTTTAGATTAAGGATTAAAGATTGAATTGTATCTAATCTACTATTTAATCCGACTAGATCGTGAATATATTTTTTATCTGATCCTAAATTTGCAATTTTATTTATATTTATATAAATTTTTTCATTATTTGTTGTCACAATTCCAGCGTCACCATATGCACCCAAATTTTTGCCTGGATAGAAACTGAAGCAAGAAATATCACTTAATGAACCTACTTTTTTCGATGATTTGGAACAATATGCACCGTGTGCTTGAGCACAATCGTCAATTATATAAATCTTTTTTTTTGTTGATCTAATTAAATTTCTAATTTTATTAATATTTACAACAGACCCATATAGGTGAACTGGAATAATGACTTTAGTTTTATTATTTATTTTTTTTTTAATTTCATTTATATCTATTAATGGTGAGTTACTTTCTATATCGCAAAGGATTGGTTTTAATCCAGCGTTAATAACTGAAAAGGCTGTTGAACAATAAGTCATTGCAGGAATTATAACTTCAGAATTTTTTGGAAGTTTTAATGATTTTAATGCAATTGTAATTGCATCTGTTCCATTTCCACATCCAACTGCAAATTTTGATCCAACAAATTTAGCAAAATTCTTTTCAAAAATATTCTTTTGCTTGCCCATTATGAAGTCTCCATTTTTTAAAATTTTTTTAATACCGGAAAGGATTTTTTTATGAGTATCTTTATCCTGCCTATATAAATTATAAAACTGTATCATATTATTTAATATTAACTTTTAATAAGTATTTAATTTTACAATATAAATAACTTAAAATATTTTTTGTAGATAATTTAAAATTATTTAATGGACCATTGTAAATTTCTCCTCTATGCAAATAATACTTAGTAAAAAAATCAATAGTGATGCCCCATTTGTTTAAAAAAGTTCTATTTGCTTTATTTCTCTCAATATTATTTTTTTTTCTGGTAGTTAAAGATCCAAAATGGTAGGTGCGAGAACGATTAACACCTTTAAACAGCCTCACTCCTAATTCCCATAATTTCATGTTTAAATCTGGATCAGATCCAAAACCGGGATCAAACTCTTCACTAAACCCCCCCCACTCTATTCCATATTTCCTTATGTACTATGTGAGGCGCCCAATGACTCCCCTGTAAATCGTGAAATTTTAATCTTTCATAATTTTTTAACAAATTTTTTTCATCAAAATCATTTAAATCTTTGCCTGCATAAAAATGTATATGGTTCGGCATGTTACCCTTGATAGGCAAAGGACCTATTTGGGTTCCGCTTAAGAAAAAAAGATTATCATTTAAATTTTTTATTTCATCTAAAAAAAATTTGTCCCATTTTGGTAAGAAATACATATCATCATGAGCATAAACTATATAATCGGTCTTAGCTAATTTTGAGGCTGTATTTACCCCTTTGCAAAGACCTAAATTTTGATTGGAAAAAGTATATTGAATAT